>PLYS01000168.1 GCA_003153455.1 Betaproteobacteria bacterium
CATGCGATCAGCAAGTTAGGGCTTTCGGCCCGTGGGTATCATCGCATTCTCAAAGTCGCGCGAACGATTGCGGATCTTGCGGGCGTGGAACTTATCTCTGATATCCATGTAGCGGAGGCGATTCAGTACCGGAGATTCGATCGCGCGTAAAACCAAGTGTCTGAAATCGCCCGTTACCGGTTAAAATCCTGCTTTCTTCAAACCGGAACTGGAAGAAATAATGGAGCGCATCACAAACGACTGGTGGCCGAAATTTTCGCAGGACGAGTACCAACGGCGTTACGACACGCTGCGCAAGGCGATGGCGGAGAAGGGCCTCGACTGCCTCGCCATCTACGGCGCGCCGCTCTTTTTCGGCACGGACCCAGGCGCCCCCAACCTCGCCTACCTCGCCGCTTATGCGCCGGCCGTCCATGGCTACGTCATTTTTCCGCGCGAGGGCGAGCCGACGCTGGCGATCTATGTCGCCGGGCACGCCGCCAACGCGCGCGAAATCACGGTGATAGCCGACGTGCGCGCCGGCGCCGACCTGCCGGGCATCATCCGCGACCGCGTGCGCGAGCTGGGATGCGAGCATGGCCGGATCGGTATCGTCGGAAATTTTGCGTGGGCGAATACTTCGGTACCGCTCGAGCATTACCAGTCGCTGACGGCGAGTCTTTCCGGCGCGAAGTTTGAAATCGTTACCGCTTGGTACGAAGAGCTGCGGCTCGCCAAGTCCGCGGAAGAAATCCAGTTCATGGAGGCCGGCGCGGCGATCTGCGACCGGGCGTTCGCCGCGTTCCGGCAGATGGCCGCGCCCGGTGTGACGAACGTGGCGTTGCACAACGAAGCGCTGCGGGTTGTCCACGCGCAGGGCGGCCGCATTTCTTTCGGCCACGTCGGCTCGACCTCCATGCGCGAACCGAACATGACTTACCCGAGCTTCTACCCCACCAATCGCGTCCTGCAGCGCGGGGACGCCCTCATGACCGAACTCACCGGCGGCTACGGCGGCTACTTCGGCAAGCTCTACACCACCTCGTTCATCGGGCCGCCGACGCCTGAATACAAAGTCATGTTCGAGCTGGCGGCGGAGAGCTATCACCAGCTCATGGCGGCGATCAAACCCGGACTTTGCGGCAAGGACCTGGCGCCTGCCCTGGCCGGCAAAGCGGCGGCGGCAGGCTACAAGCCGCTTTCCTTTATCTCGGGCTGGAGCACGGTCAACTCCCGTCCGGTCCTGTTCTCGCGGCGCGTCGAAGCGGCGGACTGGGAGTTCGAACTGAAACCAGGCTACTGCCTGAATGTCGCGGGATGGGTCGTTGACCAGAACGAGCGCATGGGCGTGTGGATCGGCGATACCGTTACCGTAACAGACAGCGGGGTCCGCAGCTTCCACCGCAGTCCAGTCGATCGGCTCGCCGACAATATACTTGCCGACTAGGGCCGGTTTTCCATTAGGAGTTTGTCGGGGCTAAGCCCGACAAACTCCTGAACGCAACGTCATTCGGCGGTCCCGCGCAAATCCCGCAGGATCTTACCGAGACTCTCGATTTCCGATTTGATGAACGCTCCAAATTGCTCGGGTTGATCGCCGACGATGATGTAACCCAGATCGGACAGACGCTTTCTTACATCCGGATTTTTCAACGCCGACATCGTCGCGCTGTGAATCTTCGCGATCGTTTCTTTCGGCGTCTTCGCCGGCACCATAATTCCGTTCCAACTGCCGAACTGGAAGCTGGGATATCCGGATTCGGCAACCGTCGGATACTCGGAAAGCAAAGGCAGGCGCTTGGCGCTGGTCACCGCAAGCGTGCGGACCCGGCCTGACCGGATGTACGGCAGCGCCGGCGCGAGAGGCGGGAAATAGACCGAGACTTCCCCGGAAAGCGCTGCGGTCATGGCTTCACCGCCGCCCCGGTACGGCACGTGCACCATGTTCACGCCGGCCTTCTCTTTGAATAGCTCCGCGCCGATAAAGGTGGTGCTGCCAACACCCGTCGAGCCGTAGTTGATCGCGCCGGGCCTGGCCTTCGCCAGTCTGACGAGATCGCCGATCGACTTCACCGGCAACGAGGGATGCACGACGACCACCGACGGGGACGTTGCGAGCAGCGTCACAGGCGCGAAATCGCGCACCAGGTCGAACTGCAGGTTGCGGTAAAGGATAACGTTGGCGGGATGGCTGGCGGCGGCCAGCAACAACGTGTAGCCATCAGGAGGCGCTTTAGCCGCGACTTCAGCGCCGATGTTGCCGTTGGCGCCGGCGCGATTATCCACGATAACCTGCTGACCAAACGCTTCGGTAAGCCCTCCCGCGATGATGCGACCGATCACGTCGAAACCGCTGCCGGGCGAAGAGGGCACGATCAGGCGCACGACTTTTACCGGATAACTCTGCGCCCACCCGTGTACCGCAAACAGGCATAACGGGCAGGCAACCGCAGCTACCGTGACGCCAGAGCGAAGCATCCTCATTGGAAGTAACCTCCCTGGTTAAATCGCGTAATTCGGGGAACGATCCGCTTTCTTAGATCATTACAGATCATGCGCGCGGCGGATAGCGCCCGCCGCCGGCGCATGCGTGGGTCACTCGTTCACCGCGGCCCCGCCGGGCCAAGCTGCGCCGCAGTATGCGTGGCCTTCTGGATGCCGAGGCGTTCCGGCAGGAAGATGCCGGGTGTTGCCGCGCTGTAGGCGCCCAGCCCTTCTTTGTCCCTTACGAGCATCTCGCGCTTCAGCCCGGCAGGCTTGCGGCCATCGACCGCATCGCGCAGCCAGTCGGCGAGATAGCCATAAGCGTCGATGCCGCCGAGATTCGGAATGTTGCGCGGGCTGTGGAAGTTGTTTTCCAGCACCCACAGCTCTTTCGGCCCGCCCAGTTTCTCGTACACGGAGACGACATCTTCGAGATGCGCGAGCGGGTCGTACTCCCCGGTCACCATCAGCGTCGGACACTTGATGCGCGGGGCAAGCGCGTCGAGCGTCAGTTGTTGGGCAAACGCGTCGAACTTTTCTTCGTCATGAATGCCGCTCATGTACATGAATACCTGCTTGAAGCGCGGCGAAGCTTCGTTGAAGATCGCCCATTTGGGGCCGTAGCATGCGGCTGCAGTGGCGACGCCCTTGACGCGGCTGTCGGTCGCGGCGATGCGCATGCCCCAGTACGAACCCATCGAAAACCCCGAAACCACGATGCGCTCGGGATCGACTTCAGGACGAGTGCACAGGTAATCGATGGCGGCCGCCCCGGCCCGCTCGTAGTTATCCAGCGTGACGCGGATCTTGCGAATGTTGCTCGTGCCCTGCCCCGGTCCGTCGATGTGCAGGGAGTTGAAGCCCCTCGCCACATAGGGCTCCTGGCCGGGGCAAAAGTACGACTCCTTGGTCATATCCATCCCCGGGCAAAACAGCACCGTCGGCGCCTTTTTCGCGCCCGGCACGCAATGCAGCACGCCCTGGATGTAGTTTCCCTCGAATGGGATCTCCACGCGCTCGACCGGAGTGGGGGCGAGCCGGGCCGCGTGTTCGTGGCACTCCAGCACCTTGCCATGCAGATAGATCTTCTCGTTATTATCGTCCAGAAAAATGGCGTGCTGGCCTTCGATGTAATGCTCGGTCGCACGCCAATAAAGCTCGCACGCCGTTTCGCGATGACCGGCCTTCTCCGCTGCGCGAGCCATCTCTTCCTGCCGGCGCCCGTGCTTGGCCATGATGCGGGGGATCATGCGGTACGACTTCACTTCGGGCGGAACCGTGCGCGTTTCGTTAGCGAAGTTCTGTACCCGTCCGGTGGTCTTCACCATCCAGTCAAGCATCCATTGTTGATTGTCGCGCCGGCGCTCACTGCGGATAGTCATGGTTTTTTCCTTTCACTTTTCATCGTTGCGTTAAGACTTGCTTTGCGAACTTTGCGTCTCTGCGTTGAAATAGCTTTTTCCAGGTTTATTCAAGTATGCCCGCAAATTGCGATCGCGGCCAGTTGCCGCGCTTGCCCTTCACTTTCGGAATGAGCCGCAGTAGACTGCGGGAGAATTCGCATTCCGCTCTTCAATAAGACAGCGCCGAAAGACGCGCTGGAAGGTCGGGCGCAATGATCCCGTAGGAGTTTGTCGGACTTAGCCCCGACAAACTCCTAATGCAAAACCGGCGCCAGAAGAATTACAAGAGTGAATAACAGATATGCGAATTTACCCGCGCTATTCGCCAAATTCGACCGCGTCGAGTGAGTTTATTTTGGATAGTCAGCCGGTTTTGCTTTTAGCAGCCTGTCGGACGGTTAAGTCCGACAGGCTGCTAGGCCGCACCTGCTTTCTGCTTGCCGCGGCGATTGCGTCGATGGCCGGGCAGGATCTCGCGCTCGCGCAGGGTAGCTATCCCAACCGTGTGGTACGCATCATCGTGCCGACCGTGGCGGGCGGCGGCGGCGACACCATTGCGCGAATGCTCGCCCAGGGATTCAGCGAGCGCTGGGGGCGCCAGGTGTTGGTCGACAACCGCACCGGCGCAAGCTCCATCATAGGCACCGACGCGGTCGCCAAGGCGCCGCCTGACGGTCATACCCTGCTGCAGGCGCTCAGCACGCTGACCATCAATCCATCAGCTCACAAAAAGCTCCCATACGATACGTTGCGCGATTTTGCGCCCATCACGCAGGCGGTATGGGTACCCAATCTGCTGATCGTTCATCCTTCGCTACCGGCAAAATCGGTGAAGGATTTGATCGCGCTTGCCAAGTCAAAACCCGGGCAGATTATGTTTGCCTCATCAGGTTACGGCACCAGCAACCACCTCGCGTTGGAACTTTTCGCGAACATGGCGCAAGTGCGCCTCACGCACGTTCCGTACAAGAGCGCGGGGCCGGCAATGATCGACATCATGGCGGGACAGGTTACGATCATGGCGACGAACCTGATTGGTGCTCTTCCGCAGGCGCGAGCTGGCAAGGTGCATGCGCTCGCTGTCACGAGCCTGACGCGCGGGCCGAGCGCACCCGACATTCCGACCGTCTCCGAGACGGGGCTGCTGGGTTACGAATTCGTGCAATGGTATGGTCTTCTCGCTCCCGCCGGCACGCCGCGCGAGATCATCGACAAGATCTACCGGGACGCGGCGGCAATTCTGCAGTCTCCGGAGGCAAAGGAACGCCTCGCGGTCGACGGCGGCGCAAGCGTTGCGAGTTCGCCTGACGAATTCGCCGCATTCATCAAGACTGAAATCGAGAAATGGGCGAAAGTATTCAAGGCAGCGGGGCTCAAGCCGGAGTGATGTGGCGGCAAACTTAAGCAGTTCGACTGGACGCCCTGAATTTGTCAGCGAGCGGACGCGTCCGCTATTGCTTGCCGGCGAGGCCAACCTGCTTGACCAACCTTGCCCAGAACTTGACCTGCTGCCGCGTGAAGTTCGCGCATTCTTCGAGCGCGGCCTTGTTCATGACCTCCGCGCCGCCGTTGCGCAGGGTATCTAGGACCCGCTGATCGTCAACGACCTTGATGATCGCCGCACGTAGCTTTGCGACGACCGGCGCCGGCGTGCCTGCCGGCACGTAGATACCCTGCCATGAGTCGACCTGGAATTCGGGGAATCCGAGCTCGACCATCGTCGGCAGGTCCGGCAGCGCGGCAACGCGTTTGATCCCCTTGACCGCGAGACCCTTGAGCTTTCCCGACTTGATATGAGGGAGCACGGCCGGGACCGCCACAAAGGACGCCTGCACCTCGCCCGAAAGCAGCGCGCTGGCGACGCCGCCCGCGCCCTTGTATGCGATGTGCACGAGACTGATGCCGGCCTGGTGCATGAAAAATTCCATCGACAGCCGGCCGGGGCTCCCGGCGCCGGACGATGCGTAATTGATCTGCCCGGGACGCGACTTGGCGTAGCGGATGAATTCCTCGACCGTGGACGCCGGCACCGAGGAATGGACGGTCAGCATCGACGCAACGTCCGCAACGATGCTCACGCACGCGAGATCGCGCACCGTATCGACCGACAAATCACGGAACAGGACGGGATTGATCGCGATGGTGCCGACGTTGCCAAACAGCACCGTATACCCGTCGGCGGGCGCGCGCGCAACGATCTCGACCGCGATGTTGCCTGCCGCGCCGGGACGATTGTCGATCACGATCGGCTGACCCAACTCGTCGATCAGCCGCGGCTGCATGACGCGGGCAACGAAATCAGTGGATCCACCCGGCACGAATGGTATGAGCAAGCGTACTGGTCGCGCCGGGTAATTTATTGCTGATTGGGCGCACACGCTGCCTGCGACAATCAGACTGGCAATGAATAGCAACATATTTCGGGACGTCGTCTTCATCATCACTTTCCGCAGTCTTCCGTTAACCCAAAAACGGCGATTAAACGCAAAGACGCAAAGGACGCAGAGAAACGCAAAGGAAAATGTCGACAAACGATTCTCACCGGATTGGTGATCTTCATCTTTGCGTTAAGACTCTGACGTTCTTTGCGAACTTTGCGTCTTTGCGTTGAAATAGCTTTCCTAAGAAACACGCCGCACCGCTCGTTTCTAGGCATATGGGGCGCGGCACCCCGCGTGGGCGGTTTTCTAGGTTAATAGGAGGTAAGACCCCCATCCAGCAGCAGCGTCTGCCCGGTGATATAGGCCGCTTGCGGGCTCGCCAGATAGCAAACCATCGCCGCGACTTCCTCCGAGCGGGCAAATCTGGCGAGCGGTATTCGCGCCAGCATTCGCTCGCGGTTCGCGGGGTCCGCCACCACCGCCAGACGGACCGGCGAGGGCGTATCGACTTTGCCTGGTGCGACCCCATTGACGCGCACACCATACTCGGCCCATTCGATCGCCAGCATGCGGGTCATGTGGATTACTGCCGCCTTGGATATGCCATAGGCCGACTGGCCCGCGGCGCCGACTACACCGTGTGTCGATGCGATGCTGATGATGGAGCCCGGCCGCTGCTTGCCGATCAGGTAACGCCCCATTTCCTGGCTGATGAAAAAGGTGCCCGTCAGGTTCACTGAAATCACCGCATCCCATTCCTGCGGAGTAATGTCGAGCGCGGGCTTGATCAGGGGAACGCCGGCGTTGTTAACCAGCACATCCAACCCGCCCAGCGCACGGGCAGCCTCGGCAATGGATCGCCTGATGCTCGATTGCGAGCGAAGGTCGAGCGCAACTGGCACCGCCCGCCCACCCGCCGCCTCGATATTGGATACCGTATCGCCGAGCGCGTCAGTGGTCAGATCCGCGACGGCTACGTCGAACCCGTCACGGGCGAGCGCCACAGCAACCGCGGCGCCGATTCCATACGAGGCCCCGGTCACGAACGCCGCCCGGCGCTCCTCGCTCCCCATCTCTAGACCAATTTCCTGCGGCGCCATTTTTTCGGGCGATCAGCCGGATAAGTCAAGCCGCTGGCGGTCAACCCCAAATTGACCATCGCCTTCGCCAGCTCGATCGCGCAGCGGTACCCCTCCAGCACCGGGACCTCCCATCCGATCTCATTGAGCCGCATTTGCAGGAAGGGCTGCAGCCAGAACAGCGCGGAGCAGCCGAACATGATGACCTCGGCGCCATCTTCCTCGATCGCCGCGATTGCTTCCGTCACGGCCGCTTCGAGCATTTCCGAGGT
The DNA here is from genome assembly GCA_003153455.1 of Betaproteobacteria bacterium. Lineage (GTDB taxonomy): Bacteria > Pseudomonadota > Gammaproteobacteria > Burkholderiales > SG8-41 > PALSA-1004. Next base: position 7,599 of record PLYS01000168.1, read on the forward strand.
TCCCCCGGCCAGCACTTTTTCCTTCTGTTTCGCCAGATGCACCTCCGGGTAGCCGGGCCTCGGATGGGGCATCTGTAGATTGCGGATGGACGCGCAGCGTTCGGCAAAGCGATGCTGGACCACGAGGCCCGCGTAGTAGCTGCTGTGATTCTCCGCGAGATCGATTATGCTGAACTTGTTGCCGAGCATCGCGGCCACGTGCATTTGCGAGAACGCGCAGGAAGTCACGGGAATCCCGTATGACCTTGTGATCTCCCGCGACGCCTGGAATCCGGGTTCACCGCCGCCAAGCAGCACGATCGCGTTGTATTTCCCGCTCGCGCAAGCTTCGCGCACGACCCCGAGCCGCCCGGCCGCCGCATGACAGAACTCCTCCTGATTCTCGACTTGCCAATCCCCGTAGGTCGTCAGTGCGCCGGGATGCAGGTCCCATTCGACATCGGCGAGCAGATGCCCAATCTGGTCGAAGTTCTGCAGCGATTTTTCCTTCGGCCCTTCGAGCGCGTGATGCCGGTAGGGCGAGCTGGCGGGCAGCTGGAATGCCTGGATCAGGATAAACCGGTATTTCGTTATTTCATCTTGCATGGCGATTCACTATTTTTCGGTCTCATGTCAAACGCGCGCGTTCTGCGCGAACAGAATTACACCACAACTCGTCGCCAACCTGACAGCAACGCTCCGATTGTGCGACGCGGCAAAGTTGCGTGCGGGATCTCTGTGCAAGCGGCGGCGCCTTCGGATTGATATAGATCAATGTCTGTCCAGCTGGCGGTTGAAAAAATCAGTTACAGTTGGTCCATTCATTCCTGGGAGGCAACGTTGAACAACAATACCTGTTGCGCGATGCGCAAGTTCTTTCCGGAGTTCACCGGCTTACAAGAAATCGCACACGATCTTTTTTCGGCTTGGAGGAAGACACGCCCGATGGATTTCCTCGCCGCCGCTCTGGTGCTGAGCCTGGTGAACACGTCGTGGGCTGCCGGCGCCGCGCGGGATTATCCGTCCAAGCCGATCCGCATCATCGTCATGAACGGGCCGGGCTCCGGTCCCGATATTGTCTCACGTGTGATCGGAATCAGACTCACCGAAGCTTGGGGACAGCAGATCGTCATAGATAACAGAGCCGGCGCAAACGGCATCATAGGCGCCGAGATCGGTGCGAGAGCGGCGCCGGACGGGTACACGTTGCTGATGGTAACGTCGCAAGCCGCGATCGTCGACGCGATGTATGAAAAACTCAACTATGATCTGGTGAAGGATTTTTCACCGATCAGCCTGCTCGCTTCGACGCCTTTCGCCATGGTGATCAACCCTTCGGTTCCGGCGACGTCGATCAAGGAGTTGATCGCGCTCGCGAAAGCCAAGCCGGGTGAGATCCAATATGGTTCGACCGGATCCGGTTCGCCTTCGCACCTGGCTACCGAGATTTTCAAGTCCATGAGCGGCATCGATCTCTTTCACGTTCCGTACAAGGCAGTCAGCCCGGCTCTGACTGACACGATGGCCGGTCAAGTGCAGCTCACCGTCCAGGTCGTGCCTTCGGTGTTGCCGATGGTCAAGGCCGGAAAACTTAGAGCGCTAGGCGTCACCAGCTTGAAACGCACGTCGCTCGCCCCCGACTGGCCGGCGATCTCCGAATCCGTTGCGGGCTACGAATTCATGGGATGGTACGGATTGGTTGCGCCGGCGCGAACGTCGGGCGAGATCATCTCCAAGCTCAACGCCGAACTCATCGGTGCATTGAAGACCGCGGAATTTCGGGAGCGCTTGGCGGGTATCGGGGCAGAGCCATCCGGAACCACGCCACAGGCGTTTGCGGCGCACATCCGGGCGGAGGTGGAGAAAATGCGAAAAGCGGCGAAGGCGGCAGGCGTGCGAGCGGACATGTAGTCTCCCCCAAAAAGCCCGGAGGTTCCCAAATGCAAGACCCAGCAGGCGAAAATATTTGCGTTGCAATCGTTGGTGACATGGAGGTCAACCGCAAGGGCCCGGAAAAAGTCTTTGACAAGGTAAACCCCGAGTTGCGCAAGGCGGACATCCGCTTCGGCGGACTGGAAGCCTCGCTCTCTGAGAGGGGTTCTCCTGTCGGGGGAAAAATCGTCATGCGCCACGATCCCAAAATGGTCGAGGCATATCTGGCCGGCGGGTTCGAGGTCGTGGCCTTCGCGAGCAATCACTGCCTGGATTACGGCATGGAGCCTTTTCTCGACACGCTGGAACTTCTGGATCGGCATCGGATCCGTTACGTCGGCGCCGGCAGAAATATCGAAGAGGCGAGAAAACCGGCGATCATCGAAAAGAAGGGGACGCGAGTTGGCTTCCTTTCCTATCTTCAACTGCTCCCCTTGGGGTGGTGGGCGCATCAGACCAAGCCCGGTGTTGCGCCTATCCGCGAGGACGCGCTGTACGGACCGCCATACGTGAATGAAGAAGATCTTGAGGCCATGATGTTGGACATCAAGAGGACGCGGCCCAACGTCGATGTGCTCATCTCCTCATATCATTGGGGATCGAGTCAAAGCCGGACTCTGACGCTATCCCAGAAAGCCGTTGCCCATGCGGCGATAGACGCCGGCGCCGATCTTGTCATCGGGCGCCACCCTCATATCCTGCAGGGAATCGAAGTCTACAAAGGCAAGGCAATTTTCTATGCCTTGGGGAATTTCGCGTTGGACCATGCCCATCCAATGTTCCTGCCGACCGTGAAGGAATCGATCCTGGTCAAATGCCACATTCAGGACAAGGCGATCAGCCGGTTGTCGTTCTGTCCCGTTTTTCTGGGCGAGGATGGTAGACCGGAAATTCTGACGGCACAGGACGGGAGAGCAAAAACGATATTCGACACCTTGCAGATGCTTTCGCAAAAGCTGAACACCAAGATACAGTTTTCTGGGAACGAAGGCGTGATCGGGATAGCTTAAGGTCTGGTCTTTGAAAAAACAAAGATGCCGGTTCCTGACTCTTGCCAGTTGATGTGGATCAATGTAAATAGGGCCGGTTACCGGGAGAATTATCAATAGTGTTTTTTTCAGGGAGCCAAGGCCATGCGCAATCCGCAGGGAGGGTTCAAATCGACCATGAAAGCCGGCAACCCGCTGTTGCCGGCAACCCTGACCGGCGTTGCTTTGGCCGCCCTGTTCATCGCGCCGCAACTCGGCATCGGCACTGCCCGCGCGCAGGACCGCGCCTATCCGGCCAAAACGGTCCGGTTCATCACGTCGCTTGCCACCGGGAGCGGCGCGGACATCTTCGGCCGGGCCGTCGCCGAACAGCTGACCCGCCGGCTCAATCAATCCGTAATCGTGGATCCCAGACCGGGCGCCGGCGGTAACCTGGCCGCCGAAACGGTCGCCAAATCGGCGCCCGACGGCTATACGCTGCTGATGAGTTCCGTCGCCTCCAATGCCATCAACGCGACCTATTACAGCTCGCTCAATTACGATTTCCGCAAGGACTTTGCGCCGATCTCGAAATTCGGCCAGATCGCCAACGGCCTGTTCGTGGGTCCGGGCGTGCCGGCGAACAACCTTGCCGAGTTCACCGCAATGATCAAGGCCGCGCCCGGCAAGTATTCTTGTGCCTCGTCCGGCACGGGCGGCCTGCTGCATCTCACCTGCGAAATGTACAAGAAAGCGGCCGGGCTCGACATTCTTCACGTTGCCTATAAAGGCGCCACATTTTCCACGGACATCATGGCCGGCCGCGTAACCATGGTGTTCGACAATATTCCCGCCTACATCCCGCTGGTGAATGCGGGCAAGATCAAGATACTCGCCGTCACCACCACGGCGCGCTCGCCGGTGTTGCCTAACGTGCCGACGGCAGTGGAATCCGGGTTGCCGGCATTGGTTTCACAAGGGCTCTTCGGCCTGCTCGCGCCCGCGGGCACGCCGAACGAAATCGTGCAGTTGCTCAACCGCGAGGTCGGGGCCGTTCTGAACGACGACGCCCTGCGCGAACGGCTGCTGCAACTGGGAATCGAACCGGAGGCCAGCTCGCCGGAAGGCCTCCGGGACCTGATCCAGTCGGAGATCGCCAAATGGGCGCGCGTCATCAAGGAAGCTGGTATCCGACCGGAATGAAGGAAATCTGTCATGAGAGATCTCGGTAAAAATCCCATCAAGGTTGCGGTGGTCGGCCTCGGCCGCTGGGGCAACACGATCGCAGGCGTGGTCGAACGCACGCCAGGGCTGACGCTGACCACGTGCTTTACGCGCAACCAGGAAAGGCGCGACGCGTTCGCCGCTAAATTCGGCTGCGGCAAGGAGCAAAGCTATGAGTCGCTGCTCGCGCGCAACGACGTCGAGGCTCTCATCATCACCGTGCCCAACAACAAACACGCGGACCTGACCGTCGCTGCGGCGGCAGCCGGGAAACACGTCTTCGTCGACAAGCCGATCGCGACCACGATTCCCGATGCGCGGGCCATGATCGACGCGTGCCGCAAGGGGGGCGTGAAACTCGCCATCGGCGCGAGCTCGCGGCGCCTGCGCGGCCACCGGCTGTGCAAAAAGCTCGTCGAGGATGGCTTGCTGGGTACGGTCGCGCTGGTTGAAACCAATTATTCAAAAGAAAGCGGCTTGAACTACACGCCCGATAACTGGCAGTATTTCAAGGACGGTTCACCGGGCGGGCCCCTGATGCAGGTCGCCATTCATCAGATCGACAATCTTTATTACCTGTTCGGCCCAATCAAGCGGGTTTCGGCCGAATTCAGGAAAATTATGTCCAAGTCGGAAAACCCGGATGTTTGCGTGCTCTGGCTCGAGTTCGAATCGGGACTGCTGGGCACGCTGGGGACCAGCTTCATCACCCCCGGCATCGGGAGGGAACGTCACACGTATTTCATCAATGCCTATGGCGACCAGGGCAGTTTCCATCACGACCGCTGGACCGGGACTGAGGTCTGGCGCAAAGGGGCTCAGGACGCCGAACGCATCGAATACGAGGAATTCAAGGGTTTCGATTACCTCGGCGAGGAGCTGCGCGACTTCGCCGAAGCCATCGCCACGAACCGGTCGCCGGAAGTGGACGGCGAGGCCGGGATGCAGGTGCTCGCCGTCGTGCTGGCGGCGATGCGATCATCGGAGCTCAAGCGCCCGGTGGAACTGAAGGAAATTCTGAACCTGAAAGGATGATGCAAGCATGCCAATACCCGCCGACCAATTCCTGACCGAAGAGCAGGTTGCCATTCAGCAGCTCGCACACGAGTTCGCGGAGAAGGAGATCCGTCCGGTCGCCATGAAGCTCGATCATATGCCGGATCCTCAGGACTCGTTCTATATGCCGCATCTAGGGAAGCAGTTCCACGAGGTGGGACTGCACGCCATGAGCATTCCGGAGGAGTTTGGCGGCGGCGGTATTGACGATTTGTTTACGCATTGTCTCGTCGCTGAAGAACTCGGCTGGGGTGACCGCGCGGTAGTCGGGTTGCTGCTGTCGTCAAACAAGATCACGCGCTACATGATGGCGCGCGAGCTGACCACGCCCGAACAGTGCAGGAAATGGCTGACGGCCTATGCCAAGGACCCCGAATTTTTGATCGCGCAATGCATGACCGAAGACGAGGCCGGTTCGGAGAACCTGTTGCCGTACAACGGGACCGACGGCGGCTTTCGCACGACCGCAGTGCGCGAAGGCGATTACTACATCGTCAATGGCCGCAAGCGCTTCATATCCAATGCGGGCTTCGCCAAGCTCTACTTCATGTACGTGCGTACCGACAAGACCAAGGGCATCAACGAAGGTTCGACCCTGCTGATGATCCCGATCGACACGCCGGGACTGTCGTTCGGGCGCGTTCACGACAAGATGGGCTACCGCCTGAACCTCAACCGCGAAATCATCATGGAGAACTGCAAGGTGCCGGTGGCAAACCGGCTCGGTCCAGAGAACTACGGGATCAGCAAGATCAACTCGCACCTGCGCGCGGGCGACGGGTTGATCAATGCGGCGGCCATGATCGGGCTCGCCCGCGCGGCCTACGAGACGGCCCTGGAGTATGCCGAAACCCGCAAGCAGAGCGGCAAGAAATTGATCGGCCACCAGGCGATCGGCCTGAAGCTGGTCGAGATGTACAGCGAGATCAATGCGGCGCGTGCCTATGTCTGGCAGGCCGCGCGCATGATCGACAACCGCGACAAGATGCCCGTCGATCTGAAGATGCCCGGCTCGGCGAGCATGTTCGCCCACGAAATGTCCTGCCACGTGACGCGCGACGCCATGGAGATCTTCGGCGGCAGCGGCGTCATGCGCGAGCTGCCCATCGAGATGTACCTGCGCAACGCCTACAACATGCTGCACAGCGACGGCGGCATCATCATGAAGAAACTCAAGGTCATGCGCCAGCTCAATCTGGAAGCCGACGCGGATATCAATCTCGATTGACCATTCATTCCGGCCGGATATCCGCCTCCTTGATCACGCGCGCCCATTTGGTGATTTCGGACTGCAGCAGGTTCCGCAGCCCGTCCGGCGAACTCGCTTCGGGCTCGATGCCTTGTTGCAATAACTTTTCGCGCAGGGCGCCGTCGTTCAACACCGCCCCCAGCTCGCGGTTGAGCAACAGCACGATATCGTTCGACGTGGAGGCGGGCGCGAATACGCCGTATAACGCCGTCGAGACCAGACCGGGAAGACCGGATTCGACCGCCGTCGGCACGTCCGGCAATACCAGCGAGCGCGTGGGCATGGTCACGGCCAGGATCTTGACCTTACCCGCCTTGGCCTGCGCGACGTAAACCGGCACGGTATCGAACACGAGGGTGACTCGCCCCACCAGCAGGTCCGGCAGGAAGAACGCGGTGCCTTTGTAGGGCACGTGCAGGACATCCAGCCCCGCCGCTTTCTTGTACATCTCGCAGGTAAGGTGGAGCAGGCCGCCCACACCGGCCGAGGCGCATGAATACTTGCCCGGCGCGGCCTTGATCATCGCCGTCAATTCGCCCAGATTGTTGGCGGCAATGCCGGGACCCACAAACAGGCCGATCGCGGTCTGACCGGCTTTCGAGATCGGCGCGAAATCCCGGCGCACATCGTAATTCAGGCTGCTGTAATAAGTGACCGCAATGGCGAGAGAGGCCACGGAACCCAACAACAGGGTGTACCCGTCCGGCTCTGCTTTGGCGACGATTTCGGCAGCCAGATTCCCTCCGGCGCCCGGCCGATTATCGACAATCACGGACTGATTGAGTCGCCGGCCGAGCTGTTCGGCGACGGCACGGGCAAACGCGTCCCCGCCGCTGCCGGCGGTGGTGGAAATAATGACCTTGATCACTTTCGATGGATAAGCGCGGTCCTGCGCGCGGGCGGTGCTGATGCCAAGCTGCGGCGTGATCAACAGAGCAGTCAAGGCGACGCCGGTCAGGGTTGCCGGCAACAGCGAGTTGCTGATTCTCATGCTCGGTTTGTACCCGCCCTGCGGATTTCGCGGCACGTTCCGCCGGTGCTTTCCCCGAGCCTGAAGGCGTAGACGGCACGAATTCAACAAGAGCGGCAGCGAGCAACATAAATTTCGCATGAGTTCGCCTCCTTGAAAAGAATCACCAATTTGCAATTCTGACTGAGCCACCCCGGGCTCGAACCTAATCGAACGCCTTCCGGAACGCGCTGACGAAGCGCATGAAATCGTCCTCCGGCAACAAATCGATCCCCGCCGCCCCCTGCCTGCCGCCGCCTGAATCGAAAGCGCGGCACAACTGATCGGCACCACGCGGGTTCGCAATCGGCGCACGCACGCTGACCCGATATCCGCCCGGTCGCGCCGTCAGCACCGCGTGTGCGCGCTGCGGGTGCTGTTGCGCGAGACGGTTGCCGAACAATCCGCTCACGCGCCGGCTCCACGCCGCATCGGGCAGCACATAGAGCGCGCATGCCGCGGTCGCGGGTTGCGGCGTGATTTCGCTGGCGCGGTACAGATCCTCGGCGCAACCGTTGCGGAGGATGTCGAAAACCGGCTCGCCGCCGATGAAATCGAACGGATCGGTGTAGCGCGCCAGTGTCCGGTAAAGATCGGCCGGATGGTAGTGCAGGTCATCCACACTGTCGCCATAGGCGTTGTAGTTGATGCATTCGCCGAGTTCCTGCAGTTGCTCAAGCTGCTGCTCGCTGAGCCCGAGCGAGGCCGCGGCGGCGCGCGCGGCGGCGGCGAGATTGTCGCCGAACGCGGCCACCACCGCCCACACGCGCTGGCGGCCTTCGAGATGGCGGTCGACGAGCAGGCTGGTGCAAACGTCGGGCGACGTATCGATGAACGCCTGGAGAGCCGGATGCGACGGCACTTTGCCGGCGAAATGGTGATCGAAATAGCGGCAGGTCACGCCGCGTTCGAGCAGCCGTCCGAGCGCCTCCGCGTTGCGTGCAAACGAGATGTCGAGCACGGTGAGCTCGTCCCCGGCTGCGGCGTCAACCCGCTCGAGCAGCGCGATGTCGCGCTTGACGCCGGTGACGAGCACGCTCGCGCGCGGCTCGGTCAGGCGCAGCTGGTGCAGCGCGCAAATGCCGTCCGCGTCGCCGTTGAAGATGTCATAAAATTGCATCTATGATGTATACGAACAGGCCCAAGCTCGCTGTTCTGGTTGCACTAGCTTACATACTGGTGATCGTATATGCCAGCCTGCAGCCATTTCAGGGTTGGCGCATGCCACCGGCAGAGGTCATCGGCTTCCTCGGCGCGCCGTGGCCGCGTTACATCACCGCGGGCGACATCGCGCTCAATATCGCAGCCTATCTACCGCTCGGCGCGATGCTGTTCGTCGCGCTGAAACCGCCATTGCCGGCTGCTGCTGCTTTTATCGTTGCGACGTTGATCGCCGCAATGCTGAGCCTCGGCCTGGAAAGCGTCCAGATGTTCCTGCCGACCCGGATCGCCTCGAACGTGGACCTGATATCCAACAGCGCCGGTGCGTGCTGCGGCGCGCTCGCCGCCTGGCTGCTGTCGCTGCCCGCGTTCGCCGGCAACCCCTTCAAAGCCATGCGGCATCGCCTGTTCCGCGCCGACGCGCTCGGCGACTGCGGCCTGCTGCTCGTTGTGTTGTGGATCGTGATTCAATTCCATCCGGCGCCGCTGACGTTCGGCAGCGGTGATCTGCGTGATGCACTGCGGCTCGCGCCCTATTTCGCGTACACCCCGCAGTCGTACCTGCTGACGGAGGCCGCCGTAGCCGCGCTCGCCTCCATCGCGGTCGGTCTGCTGATTTCGCTGCTGCTGCTGCCGGGGCAATACTCACTGCTGGCGGCGCTGACGGTGCTGCTGCTCGCACTGGCCGCGCGCGCAGTCGCCGCCGCGACGCTGGCGCGATCGGCGCATTGGCTGCAGTGGCTCACGCCGGGAACCGGGCTCGGCGTTGCGGCGGGGGTAATAGTTCTGGCGCTGTTCGTGCGCCTGACTCGCGCCGGTCGTATCACGGTCGCCGCGGCGTGTATCATCGCCGGCGTTATCGTCGTCAATGTCGCGCCCGGCAATCCATACCAGGCGCTGCTGCCGTTCATGCTGAATCCACAGCAAATGCACCTGATGAATTTCAGTCAAATCATGCGCGTGCTGTCCGGGCTGTGGCCGCTGCTGGCCATCGCCTATCTGGTCGTTCTTGAAAAGGCCGCAGACGCCGGTGCGGTGCACTGATCACGCCTGACGATCCATGAGGTAATTCCCGATGACACGTGATGCTGACAGCCTCGACCAATTGCGCGATGGTCTGCGCCGTTTTGCCGCCGCGCGCGAGTGGCAGCAATTTCACACGCCGAAGAACCTCGCGATGGCGCTTGCCGTCGAGGCGGCCGAGCTGCTTGAGCATTTTCAATGGCTGACTGCCGAACAGAGTACCGCGCTCGATGCGCGGCGCAGGCGCGCGGTTGCAGACGAAATCGCCGACGTGCTGCTCTACCTGACGCGGCTTGCCGACGTGCTCGGCATCGATGCCGTCGCGGCAGCACGCCGCAAAATGCAAGCCAACGCCAGGAAGTATCCGGTTGCGCGCGCCAGAGGCAACGCGCGCAAGTACACCGAACTTAAATGATTGGAAAGGCAAGCGGTGAATTATTACGAGCGCCATGTTTTTTTCTGCTGTAACCAGCGCCCGCAAGGCGAGGCATGCTGCAACAACCACGGCGCGCAGCAGCTGCGCGATTACGCCAAAGACAAAATCAAGGCGCTCGAGATCAATGGGCCGGGCAAAATTCGCATCAACAGCGCGGGTTGTCTCGACCGCTGCGCCGAAGGCCCGGTGCTCGTGATCTACCCCGAGGCGGTATGGTACACCTACGTCGACCGCGAGGACATTGACGAGATCATCGATGAACACCTGCAGCATGGCCGCGTCGTCGAACGCTTGAAGATTTGAAACCGTCAACGCCCGAGCAAGTCCTGATCAACGGCCCGGCCGGAACCATCGAGGTCGACATCAACGACCCCGGCGAGGACCGCCGCGGCATCGCGCTGATCGCGCATCCGCACCCGCTGATGGGCGGCACCAAGGACAACAAGGTCGTGACCACGCTGGCGCGCACCTTTTACACGCTCGGTTACGCCGCGCTGCGGCCGAATTTCCGCGGTGTCGGCAATACCTCGGGTACGCACGATGAGGGCCGCGGCGAGAGCGACGATCTGGTCGCGGTCGCCGCCTACGCGCGGCACCGTTTCGGCGACGTGCCGCTGGTGCTCGCCGGGTTTTCATTTGGTGGCTTCGTGCAGACGCGCGTGATCAAGCGGCTGCACCCGGATCAGCTGGTGCTGGTCGCGCCGCCGGTGAGCCGCTTCGAAACCGGCGCCGTGCCCGCCGCCACGCTGGTGATCCACGGCGAGCTCGACGACGTGGTGCCGCTCAAGGCGGTGCTCGATTGGGCGCGCCCGCAGGACCTGCCGGTCGTGGTGGTTCCGGGTTGCGAGCATTTCTTTCACGGCCGGCTGCGCCTGCTGCAGCAAATCGTGACGCAGTACTGCCGTCCGTGATGGCTTGCCTGACAGCGCGTGCGCTGCGCAAATCGTATGGCGATCACGAGGTGATTGCCGGCATCGATCTCGATCTCAAGCCCGGCGAATGCTTCGGACTGCTGGGCCCGAACGGCGCCGGCAAGACCACCACCTTGCGGCTGTGCCTCGGCCTCACCGATCCCGACTCGGGCACCATCAGCATGTTCGGCATGCCGGTGCCGCGTGCCGCGCGCGAGGCGCGCACGCGCGTCGGCGTCGTGTCGCAAATCGACAACCTCGATCCCGATTTCACGGTGCGCGAGAATCTGCTCGTCTATGGCCGCTATTTCGGCATGTCCGATGCGCGCATCGAAGAGCGCATACCGGCGCTGCTCGAATTCGCGGGCCTGGAAAGCCGCGCCGGCGACAACATCAAGACCCTGTCGGGAGGCATGAAGCGGCGCCTGACGCTGGCGCGCGCGCTGATCAACGATCCCGATTTGATTTTTCTCGATGAACCGACGACCGGACTCGATCCGCAGGCGCGGCATTTGATCTGGGAGCGGCTGCGCCAGCTGCTCGCGCAGGGCAAAACGATTTTCCTCACCACGCACTTCATGGACGAAGCGGAACGCCTGTGCCACCGGCTCGCGATCATAGACCGCGGCCGCATGATCGCGGGCGGCTCGCCGCGCGAGTTGATCGCCGCCCACATCGAGCCACAGGTGGTCGAAGTTTTCGGCGACGGCGTCCAGGCATGGGCGAACGCGCACGGCGCGAGCCTGAGCGAGCGCTGCGAGAAAACCGGTGAAACGGTGTTTTGCTATGCGCGCGACGTCGAGCCGCTAATGCGCGATCTCGAGCGACGGCCCGAGCTGCGTTACCTGCGCCGGCCGGCGAATCTGGAAGATGTTTTCCTGCGGCTGACCGGCCGCGATTTGCGCGATTGAAAGCAGTGAAGAGTGAAGGAGTGAACGAGTGAACACCCCCTCCCTAGCCCTCCCCCTTGTCGAAGGGGGAGGGGCCCCTTCACTCCTTCACTCCTTCACCCGTTCACTCGTTCACTTGTTCACTGCCCTTGGATTGCTGACCGGCTCACATGAGTAACGTAACCAAATACTGCGCTCTCCCGCGGCTTTCCTGGCGTTTCATCCCCGTCTGGCGCCGCAACGTACTGGTATGGCGCAAGCTCGCCATCCCTTCGATGCTCGGCAATCTCGCCGACCCGATGCTCTATATGCTGGGTTTTGGCTACGGCCTGGGGCGCATGATGCCCGACGTATTCGGCACTTCCTACATTGCATTTCTCGCCGCCGGCATGGTGTGCTCGAGCACCATGATGAGCGCCTCGTTCGAGGCGATGTACTCGGGGTTCTCGCGTATGCACGTGCAGCGGACGTGGGATGCGATCATGAATACGCCGGTCACGCTCGACGATGTGCTCGTCGGCGAGGCCGTGTGGACCGCGAGCAAAAGCCTGCTGTCGGGCATCGCGGTACTGGTGATTGCAGCCGCGCTCGGGCTTACCCACTCGTGGCTTGCGCTGTGGGTAGTGCCGGTGATGTTCCTTACCGGGATCGCGTTCGCGAGCCTCGGCCTGATCATGACCGCGCTCTCGCCGAGCTACGACTTTTTCATGTATTACTTCACCCTGTTCATCACGCCGATGATGCTGCTGTGCGGCGTGTTCTTTCCCTCCAATCAGTTGCCGCAGGCGCTGCAGCACGTGGCGGTGTTGTTGCCGCTTACCCATGCAGTAGCCATGGCGCGGCCGCTGATGAATGGCGCTGTGCCGCCAGGACTCGCGATACACTTGAGCGTGTTGCTGCTGTATGCGATGGTCGGCTTCTATATTGCGCTGGCCCTAACCCGGCGCCGGTTACTCGCCTGACGCGGATCGATTCGGCATGAGCGTCCACGACAACGATCAAAACTGGTGGGCCCAAGCGCTTGTCGCAACACTTGCCTCGCTCAGCGCCGACCCCCGCGGGCTGACCGGCGCGGAAGCCGGCCTGCGACTGGCGCGCTTTGGCATCAACCGTTTCCGCGACCGGCCCGAACGGCCGCTGCTGGTCCAGTTCATCACGCGTTTCAAGAACCCTCTGGTGATCATCCTGCTCGTCGCGAGCGCGATCGCGGCGCTGACCGGTGATATCACGAGCTTCGTCATCATCAACCTGGTGGTGTTGCTGTCGGTGACGATCGATTTTGTGCAGGAGTACCGCGCCGGCCGCGCCGTGCAGGGCCTGCGCGAGTCGGTGGCGGTGCGCGTCACCGCGCTGCGCGACGGCACGCCGCAGGAGGTTCCCGTCACCGCCGTGGTGCCGGGTGACGTGGTGCGGCTTGCGGCCGGCGACCTGGTGCCGGCCGACGGCCGCGTGCTGGAAGCGCGCGACTTCTTCGTCAAGCAGGCGCTGCTCACCGGCGAGTCGTACCCGGTGGAAAAACGCGCGCTCGACCTGCCGGACGCAAGCACCGATGTGCTCGGCGCAACCAACGCCGTGTTCATGGGCACCACGGTGATCAGCGGCAGCGCGACGGTCCTGATATGCCGTACCGGCGAGCGGACCCAGATCGGCGCCATTGCCGACAGCGTGCTGCGCGAGCCGCCCCCCGGCGCATTCGAGCTCGGTACGCGCCAGTTCGGCCTGCTGATCATGCGCCTCACCGTGCTGATGGTGCTGTTCGTGCTGCTGGTAAATACGTTTCTCGGCCGGCCGTGGCTCGAGTCCTTCCTGTTTGCCGTCGCGCTCGCGGTCGGGCTTACGCCCGAGCTGCTGCCGATGGTGGTATCGATCACGCTCGCGCGAGGCGCGCTGCGCATGGCGCAAAAGCGCGTGATCGTGAAGCACCTGCCGGCGATCCACAACCTCGGCAGCATGGACGTGCTGTGCACCGACAAGACCGGCACGCTGACCGAGGCGCGCATCCGGCTCGAGCGCCATCTCGATGCGCGCGGCCGCGACAGCGAGCGCGTGCTGTGGCTCGCCTATCTCAACAGTTTTTACGAGTCCGGCCTGAAGAGCCCGCTCGATGAGGCGATCCTCAATCACGGCCATATCGACGTCACCGCGTGGCGCAAGATCGACGAAGTGCCTTTCGACTTCGAGCGCCGCCGCGTATCGGTGCTGGTGGACGACGGCAATACGCGTCTGCTGGTGGTAAAAGGCGCTCCCGAGGACATTCTGCGCCTGACGACGCAGTACGAGTACGACGGTCCGCAGGCGCTGCGCGCGCTCGATGCGGCAGCGCTTGCCGACATCGAACGCCAGTATGACGCGCTCGGCAACGACGGCTTTCGTGTGCTCGCGATCGCGTGGCGCAAGGTCGGCGCGGACCACCCACACGCCGTGGTCAACGACGAGACCGAGCTCACTTTCGCGGGATACGCGGCGTTTCTCGATCCGCCCAAGGACAGCGCAGCGCAGGCGCTCGCCAACCTGACCGCCAGCGGCGTCGCGGTGAAGGTCGTGACCGGAGACAATGAGCTCGTGACGCAACACATCTTCCGGCAACTCGGCATTCCGGTGCACGGAGTCCTCACCGGAAACGAGATTGCCGCGCTCGACGAACCCGCGCTCGGCGCGCGCGCCGAGTCGGTGAACCTGTTCTGCCGCGTCAATCCGGCTCAGAAGAACCGCGTGATCATGGCGCTCAAGAGCCGCGGGCACGTGGTCGGTTATCTCGGCGACGGCATCAACGATGCGCCGTCCCTGCACTCGGCGGATGTCGGCCTGTCGGTCGATTCGGCAGCGGACGTCGCGAAGGAAGCCGCCGACATGATCATGCTCGAGCACGACCTGAATGTGCTCTACGACGGCGTGCGCGAAGGCCGGCGCACCTTCGGCAACATCATGAAATACATCATGATGGGAACCAGCTCCAACTTCGGCAACATGT
>PLYS01000391.1 GCA_003153455.1 Betaproteobacteria bacterium
TAGTTACCGCCCATCGAGAGCGGCACGTTGAACGCCTGCGCGATTCCCGCCGCTTTCAGCCCCTGCGTGTAGCCGCCGATATCGCGCACGTTGGGCTGCAGGAAGTCCACCGCTTCGTGCACCAGATACTCGCGCAGGAACATGAGATCGGAGGTGGCGGTGCTGCCCGCGGCGATGGGTATCGTCGTCTGCGCTCGCAGGCGCGCCATCAGGCGCGGGTCGCCCTGGAGCACCGGGTCCTCGAACCACGTCAGGTTGCAGGGCTCGCAGAGCTTGGCGAGACGCAGCGCCTGCGCGTATGTCGCGCCCTTGTTGGCATCCATCATGATCTCTATATCCGGGCCGACCGCGTCACGCAGCGCGCGTACCCGCTTCGCGTCCTCCAGGATGCTTGCGTCGGTTGGCTGGCCGAGGATCTCGTCGTGCTCATGCGCGCCCGCGGCGACCACCATCTTCAGGCGTGTCTGGCCGTCCTTGATCAGCATGCGGGCCACCTCAATCAGCTCGTCGATGCTGTAGCGTGGCAGCCCGAACGTGATGTAGGCCGGTAGCTGGCTGTGCGCGCCGCCCAGCAGTTTCCAGATCGGCTGGCCCAGCGCCTTGCCCTTGAGGTCCCACAGCGCAATGTCGATCAGGCTTACCGCGCAGTTCCACGCGCCCATAAAGTGCTTGCGTGCGGTGGCCCAGAATAGCTTGGTCCGCACTGCCTCGGGCCGCAGCGGATCCATGCCTTCAATGGCCGGCGCAGCTTCGCGATTGATGTACTCGCGGATGCCGTACTTCAGCGGATAGGTCGAGAGCGCATGGCCCTTGAGGCCATCGTCCGTCTCCACCTCGACAAAGTTCGCAAGCGCGTACTGCGTTTCTTTCACCAGCGGAAACGTGAACGGAATGCGCAGCACCCAGCAGGTAACTTTGCGGATTTTCATGATTTCTCCTCTCGTTAGGAGTTTGTCGGACTTGGCTCCGACAAACTCCTATGACAAAACCACCCTGAAAAAACGGCGACAAAATACCAGAATGGAAACGCGTTCGGTCGCTTCGGAAAAGTAAGCGTTGCATTCATTCTGTGGTATCCAGCCCGGATCTCAGATGCGGTTTTGCTATAGCAGCCCGTCGGGCTTGCCACTCCGACAGGCTGCTAGCGGTCGAATTTGGCGAAGAGCGCAGGCAAATTCGCATGTCTGTTATCCTGTTCTGAAATTCTACTCGCGCCGGTCTTGCATTAGGAGTTTGTCGGGGCTAAGTCCGACAAACTCCTAGGCGGGCAGCACATGCACTTCGGTGGTGACCGAATTGGCGATGAAGCACTCGCGGTGCGCCTTGTCGTGCAGCCAGTCGAGGTCGGCCTGCGTCGGAGTCTTCACGCCGCTGAAAACAATCTTCGGATGCAGATCGACGCGCGTTACCGCAAGCTTGCCGTTGGCGTTTTTCTCGACATGTCCGACCGCATTGTCCGCGTAGTCATCGACGACGAAACCCTTGTTCGACGCGAGCGCGAGAAAAGTCAGCATGTGGCAGCTCGACAGCGCGGCGACGAACGCCGATTCAGGATCGACAAGTTGCGGATTGCCGAGGTATTGGGGCGCGGCGGAAGCTTTCACCTCCATGCCGCGCTCGAAAGCCCATACGTGATCGCGCGGATAGTTTTTGTAGCCGAAGTCGGCGCCGTCTCGAGACCAGTGAATTGTCGCTTTGTGCTCAGACATCAGGATCAGCCCCCTACGAATATATCTGCACGTTTGCAATCGATTGAGAGGTGAACGAGTGAACGAGTGAGCCCTCTCACCCCATTCCCTCTCCCCCGGTGACGGGGGAGAGGGTGTCTTGCCCGTTCACTCGTTCACCCGTTCACTCGTTCACCCGTTCACTCGTTCACCCTTCAAAATCCCACCGCCTGTCCATCGGTGCGGCGCTCGGATGCCGCGAGATAGCCGTCATCCATCTTATAGATCAATTGCGCGCGGCCGAAGTCGGTACTCCAGCGATCGGCCTGCGCGAGGTCGTGGCCGCGGCGCTTGAGATCGTTGATCACCTCGGCGCTGACGCCCTGCTCGATTCCGACGGCGAGGCCGGTGTCGATGCGCCAGCGTGGCGCGTCCGCTGCCGCCTGCGGGTTCTGGTGGTAGTCGGCGAAACGGATCATCACCTGCGAGTGGCCCTGCGCCTGCATCGAGCCGCCCATCAGGCCGAAGCTCATCACCGGCTTGCCGTTTTTGGTGACGAATGCCGGAATGATGGTCTGGAACGGTCGCTTCTTCGGTGCGACGACGTTGGCGTGACCGGGCCTGAGGCTGAAGCCGCAGCCGCGGTTCTGCAGGCTGATGCCGGTGCCGTTGACGACAATGCCGGAGCCGAAACCCTTGAAGTTCGACTGGATGTAAGACACCATCATGCCCGAGGCGTCGGCCGCGGTCAGGTACACCGTGCCGCCGCGCGGTGGCATGCCGAATTTCGGGCCCTGCGCTTTCTTCATCTCGATCAGCTTCGCGCGTTGTTGCAGATATGCCTTGTCGAGCATCTCGGACGGCTTGACGCGCATCGTCGCCTGATCCGATACGTATTCATAGATGTCGGCGAACGCGAGTTTCATTGCCTCGATCTGCACGTGCAGGCTGTCGGCGGAATCGACCGGCAGGCTCGCCATGTCGAAGTTTTCGAGGATGCCGAGCGTGATCAGTGCGCCGATGCCCTGGCCATTGGGCGGAATCTCGTGCAGCGTGTAGCCGCGGTAATTCTGGCCAAGCGGTTCGACCCAGTCAACTTTGTGCGAGGCGAGGTCCTCCAGCGTCATTGCGCCGCCGTGCCGTTTCGAGTGCGCGATCATTTTTTCGGCGAGATCACCCTTGTAAAACGCTTCGCCCTTGGTTTCGGCGATGCGTTTCAGCGTGCGGGCCTGGTCAGGAAATACGAAAGTCTCGCCCGGCTGCGGCGCGCGGCCTTTGGGCATGAAAGCTTCGGCGTAACCCGGCAGCGACTCGAGTTCAGGCGCCTGTTCCGCCCACAGTCGCGCAATCGTCGGCGATACCATGAAGCCATCGGCCGCGTACTTGATCGCCGGCTCGAACAGATCGGCGAACGGCAGTTTGCCGTACTTGCCAGACAGCTCGACCCACGCCGCGACACAACCGGGTACGGTCACGGCGTCCCAGCCGCGCACCGGCATCGTCTGCATCCCCTTGAAGCGCTCCAGCGTCCACGCCGCGGGCGAGCGGCCCGACGCGTTGAGGCCTTGCAGTTTCTTGCCGTCCCACAGAATCGCGAAAGCGTCCGAGCCGATGCCGTTGCTGGTTGGCTCGAGTACCGTCAATGCGATCGCGGTGGCGAGCACGGCGTCGACCGCGTTGCCGCCTTTCATCAGCATGCGCAGGCCGGCCTGCGCGGCGAGCGGCTGCGAGCTCGCCACTGCGTTGCGCGCGAGTATCGGCATGCGTTGCGAAGGGTAAGGGAATTGCCAGTCAAAAGGCTTCATGTTTTTGATCTTGAGATGCGTCTTGAAAGAAGCGAATAATACTACACGTGCTTCGCGGCGAGGCTTTTGGCGTAATACAATGGGTGCTCGCGACAGCCGGGTGTGCGCAATCGGACGTAATGTGAGATGAGACATGAAACTTGAGGAGCCGATATTGAAAAAGGCCGCGGCCGCCCACCGTCCGACCATCATGGGGACGCGGCATGTGATCGCCGCGGGACATTATCTCGCAGCGCACGCCGGGTTCGGGATACTCGAAGCGGGTGGCAACGCGGTCGATGCGGGCGTTGCGGCGGGAATCGCGGCAGGCGTGCTGCAGACCGACAAGGTCAACTTTGGCGGTGTCGCGCCGCTGATTGTCTATCTCGCGAAAGAGCGCGAAATCCATTGCATCGACGGGCTCGGCGTATGGCCGCGAGCGGTGACGCCCGACTATTTCATCAAGCACCACGGCGGCAAGATTCCGCCTGGCGTTCTGCGCAGCGTGGTGCCGGCGGCGCCGGATGCGTGGATCACCGCGCTCGCGCGCTTCGGCACCATGACATTCGGCGAGGTCGCGGCGGCGGCGATTCGTTTTGCGCGCGATGGTTTCCCGATGTATCCGTTGATGTCCGAGTTCATCAAGGACAACCGCGCATCCTACGAGCGCTGGACATCGAGCAAAAAAATATTCCTGCCCAGGGGCCGCGCGCCCGAGCCGGGCGAGGTCTTCGTGCAGGCTGAGCTTGGCAGGACGCTGCAGTACCTGGCCGACGTCGAGCGGGCGAACCGGCGCAAAGGACGCAGCGCGGCGCTGCGCGCCGCACGCGATGCGTTCTACAAAGGGGATGTCGCTGCGGCGATCGTCAAGTTCCATCGGCGCTCCGGCGGCCTGATGCGTATGGAGGATTTCGCCGAATTCAGCATCAAGTTCGAGCCGACCGTCAAAGCCAAATTCAACGGCATCGAAGTCCACGCGTGCGGTCCGTGGTCGCAGGGGCCGGTGCTGCCGATGGCGCTCAACATCCTCAAGGGCTACGATCTGCTGGCGATGGAGCACAACTCGCCCGCCTACATCCACGTTGTGACCGAAGCGCTCAAGCTTGCGTTTGCCGACCGCCACCAGCATTTCGGCGATCCGAACTTCGTCAAGGTTCCGATCAAGGGTCTGATGTCGGACGCCTACGCCGCGCACCGCCGCGGCATGATCCGCCCTGACCGCGCATGGCCTGAGATGCCGCCGGCCGGTGATCCGGCGACGCTCGCCAATCTGCCGCACCAGTGGATGACGCCGCCGCAGCCCGACGAGGCGCCAGGGCCCGGCGATACCACCTATGTGTGCTGCATCGACAGTCACGGCAATGCGTTTTCGGCAACCCCCTCGGACGGTTCCAACAATTCGCCCATCATTCCGGGCGTCGGCATACTGTGTTCAGGACGGGGCACCCAGTCGTGGGCTGATCCGAGCCATCCGTGTTCGGTCGCTCCGGGCAAACGCCCGCGGCTGACGCCCAGTCCGGCACTCGCGTTCAAGCATGGCAAGGTGCTGATGCCGTTCGGCACGCCCGGCGGCGACGTGCAGCCGCAGGCGATGCTGCAGGTGTTTTTGAACGTCAACGTGTTCGGCATGAACGCGCAGAGCGCGATCGAGGCGCCGCGTTTCGCCAGCTACAGCTATCCAGGATCATTCGAGCCACACCAGTATTTTCCGGGCCGGCTGTACCTCGAGGCGCGTATTCCGAAAGCAACCGGCGACGAACTGGCGCAGCTTGGCCACAAGGTCTACTGGTGGGGCGAGTGGAGCTGGCTTGCCGGCGCACCGTGCACTATCGTCGCCGATCACAAGACCGGTGTGTTGCATGGCGGCGCCGATCCACGGAGGCCGGCTTACGCATTAGGGTGGTGATAGGAGTTTGTCGGATTTAGCCCCGACAAACTCCTAATGCAAAACCGGCGCAAGTGGAATTGTGGAAGAGGATTTATGAATGGTCAGCCGGTTTTGCTTTTAGCAGCCTGTGGGGACTGTTAAGTCCGACAGGCTGCTCGCGTTGCTGCTGTGCGTGCTGGCGCAACCGGTTCTCGCAGCGAGCATCGCCATCGACGTTGGCCACTACTCTGAAGAACCGGGTGTGATCAGCGCGCGCGGCCGTCCCGAGTTCGAGTTCAACCTCGATCTTGCGCGCGAAATCGAGGCGGTGCTGCGAGCACGCGGGCATGCGACGCGGCTGATCGGCGCTGATGGCGGGATGAAAGACCTGGGGCGCCGCTCACGTGCG
The DNA here is from genome assembly GCA_003153455.1 of Betaproteobacteria bacterium. Lineage (GTDB taxonomy): Bacteria > Pseudomonadota > Gammaproteobacteria > Burkholderiales > SG8-41 > PALSA-1004. Next base: position 5,728 of record PLYS01000391.1, read on the forward strand.
GCACAAGGCGCGGATTTGTTCGTATCGGTGCACCATGATTCGGTGCGGGAAAAATACCTTGCACCGTGGGTGCATGACGGAGGGGAGCAACGCTACAGCGACATGTTTTCCGGTTTCTCACTGTTCGTGTCGCGCGAAAATGCCGGGTTGAAGCGCAGCCTGCGCTGCGCCTCGGCAATTGGCGCTGCGTTGAAGAAGGCGGATTTCAGGCCGTCGCTGTATCACGCCGATCCGGTGTTCGGCGAAAACCGCCCGTTTGCCGACAAGGACAACGGCGTGCATTATTTTGACCACTTGGCTGTGCTGCGGCATGCGGACATGCCGGCGCTGCTGTTCGAGGCCGGGGTCGTCGTCAATCGCGCGGAGGAAACCAAGATGAGCGATAGCAAAGTGCAAAAGCAAATTGCGATTAGCGTGGCCGACGGCATCGAAGCATGCCTGAATAAAAGACGATAATAACCAATGGAGGAATGGAAAATGAGAAATCGCGATTATCTGATTGCGGCGCTGGGCGCAGGAGTGTTGCTGACATCCGCTGCGCAGGCGCAGAATTACCCGACCAAAGCGATACGCTTCATTGTCGGTTATACGCCGGGCGGCGCTGCCGACATCCTGGCGCGCGCCGTCGGCGCCAAGCTGACCGAGGCGTGGGGGCAGTCGGTGGTGGTCGAAAACCGCGCTGGTGCCGGCACCAATATTGGTTCCGAGATCGGGGCCAAATCGGCGCCCGACGGCTACACGCTGTTCATGCCGACGGTCGCCAACGCGATCAACGTTTCGCTGTACCCGAAACTCGCCTACGACCCGGTCAAGGATTTTGCATTTGTCACCAACATCGCGACCGTGCCCGGCATCGTCGTCGTGCATCCGTCGGTGCCGGCCAGAAACACGAAAGAGCTGATCGCGCTTGCGCGGGCGCACCCGGACCAGTTGCGCCACGGTTCGACCGGCATCGGCAGTCCGCATCACCTCGCCGGCGAGTTGTTCAAGACCATGGCCGGCATCAAGATGATCCACGTGCCGTACAAGGGCGCGTCGCCGGCGCTCGTCGATGTCGTCGCCGGCCACATCGAGGTTTATTTCGGCGCGTTCGTGTCGGTGCTGCCATATGTGAAGAGCGGGCGGTTGCGCCCACTGGGCGTCACCAGCCTGAAGCGTGTTCCCGTTCTGCCAGACGTCGCGACGATCGACGAGCAGGGGCTCAAGGGATTTGAAACGGGCTCGTGGTTCGGTGTCGCGGTGCCTGTCGCGACACCGCGCGAGATCGTCAATCGGCTGCATGCCGAGGTCGTGCGTATCATCAAGCTGCCGGAGGTCTACGAACGCATTGCGTCGGAAGGCGCGGCGTTCGTCGGCGATACGCCGGAGCAATTCACCGCGTTTTTTAGGGCGGAGATCGTGAAATGGGGCAAAGCCGTCAAGGCGTCCGGCGCCAAGCCGGAGTGATGACGCTGGATCCAGGGTTGAGGCCCAAAACGCATGATGTCTAGATGGACAGGCTTGGTAGCGGCAGCGATCCTGGCAGGCGCGGGCACGGTGGGCGCACAAAAATATCCGGACAAGCCGATACGGCTGGTGGTGGGCTTTCCGCCGGGCGGCGCAGCGGATATTCTTGGCCGCATTGCCGCCCAGCAACTCAGTAACAGCTTGGGGGCGCAAGTCGTGGTCGACAACCGCGGCGGAGCCGGCGGCTTAGTCGCGACCGAGATCACCGCGCACGCGGTCGCCGATGGCTACACGCTGCTGTTTACTTCGATTCCCCACGTGATAAATCCGCACATCTACAGGAAGGTCAACTACGACGCGGTGAAGGACTTCGACGCCGTGATCCAGTTCGTTGCGGTGCCGCTGATGCTGGCATCCAACACGAGCTTTCCAGCGAAGTCGGTAGAGGAACTGATCGCGCTTGCGAAAACAAAGCCGGGACAAGTCAACTACGCCTCGGCGGGCGCGGGTTCGTCGAGCCATCTCGCGATGGAACTGTTCAAGTCGACGGCGCGCGTCGATATGACGCACATACCGTACAAGGGTACGGGGCCGTTGATGACCGACCTGATTGCGGGGCAAGTCAGCGTAACCATCGCGAGCGCAGTGCCGTTAATTCCGCAGGTGAAGGCGGGCAAGCTGCGCGGACTCGCGGTGACCGGCGCCAAGCGCTCGGGCGCGATGCCGGAACTGCCGACCATCGGCGAGACGGTGCCCGGTTATGAGGTGACGAACTGGTTCGGCATCGTCGCCCCCAAAGGTACACCGCGGACAGCGATCGTCCGCATCAATGCGGATCTCAACAAAGCGCTGAAGGCAAGCGGCCTCAGCGACCTGCTCAATGCGCAAGGCGCTGACGCTGCCGGCGGCACGCCTGAAGAATTCGCCGCGATCATCAGGAAGGATTTTGCCAAGTGGGGGCAGGTGGTGAAGGA
>PLYS01000355.1 GCA_003153455.1 Betaproteobacteria bacterium
GCGCGAGCGGTTGCCGCAAGAGATGACTCGCGTCCGTGTTGCCCGGAACCACCAGCTTCGAGGCGACCTCGAAGTTTTGGCGGGATTGCTCCTCGGTCCAGAAATTGCTGCCCGGCGAGAGCTTCACCAGCTTGAAAGCGGTGTTGCTTTCCGAATGGCAAACATAGCAACGAACGTGGTCAGGCCGTTTCTTCAGGAAAATAGGCTCGACGCGGGTCTTGAAAAACCCATAATCGAGAGTCTGATCCGCCGCGAACGCAGGTGCTGCCTGCAGGACGACCGCCACCGCTATTATCATACCCAGACGATGCGATATCATGAATGCCTCCTTTTTTCGATAGCTGATACGAGAAACCTCCGACCTCTGCGAGACGTTTTAGCATATGGTCGGTGGGGTGGCAATGCCGAATTGAAATGTGTCTGGTAGAGGGACAAATCCCGGGGAGCAGCGGGTTCAAATTGGCCTGCCGCCCGTTTCCGCATTCCATTGAAGCCCATAATCAACATCGTCACAACAAGTCAGGAGACTGAATCATGATATCGCACAACAAGGTCGCCATCGTTACCGGCGCCGGCACCGGCATCGGCAAGGGCGTTGCGCTCGCGCTGTTGAAGGACGGATACCGCGTCGCGCTCGCCGGGCGCCGCTTGGAGTTGTTGGAGAAAACGGCGGCCGAATCGGGAGCGGGCGCCCGCGCGTTGGCGATTCCCACCGACGTGAGCAACCCTGAATCCGTGCGTCTGCTCTTCACGAAAACCAGGGACACTTTCCGCCGTCTCGACCTGCTGTTCAACAACGCCGGCACCAGCGCGCCGGGGCTGCTCGAGGACGTGAGCTTCGAGCAATGGCAGGCGGTGGTGGACACCAACCTGACCGGAGCGTTTCTCTGCACGCAGGAAGCATTCAAGCTGATGAAGAGCCAGGACCCGCGGGGCGGACGCATCATCAACAACGGTTCGATCTCGGCCCATGCGCCGCGCCCGAATTCCGCCCCCTACACCGCCACCAAGCACGCCATCACCGGTCTCACCAAATCGGCCTCGCTCGATGGCCGGAAGTACGACATCGCCTGCGGCCAGATCGACATCGGCAATGCCGCGACCGAGCGCACGACGCGGTTTGCCACGGGCACAGCGCAGGCAAACGGCTCGATTGCGGTCGAGCCGCTGATGGACGTAGAGCATGTCGCCAGCGCGGTCGTCTACATGGCAAGCCTGCCGCTGGACACGAACGTCCAGTTCATGACGATCATGGCGACCAAAATGCCTTTCGTCGGGCGGGGTTAGTAAAATTGCAATTTCTCTTCAGCGATAAACGCAAACTCATCACCACGCTGTCCATCCTGCTCGTCATTACGCAGCGCGGTTGAAACCGGCACATTCCGCCACGGGGAAACCGTCGTACCCGTCACCATCAGTCTCGGCGTCGCCGCGTACATCAACGGCGAAACGCCGGACCCGTTATCGCTTGACAAAGCGAGGGCGTCCATCTATGGACAACTGGGTTGTTGAGGCCCTAATCTAAATCTCGACCTGTGTTCCTGGTTCTATGACGCGGTTGGTCGGGAGCTTGCCCGCGCGTCAGCTTTTTTTATTTGAATTGGCGTTAAGTTGACAGAACCTTGTCCACCTATGGTTCACGGGACGACCGTAAATTCGACGCGCATACCGGCTTTGTAGTGGCCTTCGATATTGCACACCGCTACATAGTGACCAGGGGTCAGATTGATCTTGAGGTCGCCGCCTTGGCCTTTCTCAACTTCCATTTCATCCGTTTTGGTAAGCTGGGCCTCGACGACACCGCCCTTGTCGTCCACGGGAAGTTTATCGCCAGCCAGATCAGTCTTGAAGACCACAAATTCGTGCTTAAGGTCGGTGGCGTCGTTCTTGATGTGAAAAGTGACCTCACCCGCCTTCGCCACGGTCGAAGATAATGTCATAGCCATTGTCTTCAGGCTAACGTTGATATCCTTGGGCGGGGCGCTGGCGCTGGTACAGGCCGCCAGCACAGCCGCGACCAGCAAACCGAAGGCCAATAAGATCTGAGTTTTGCGCGCTGTGAGTGACATCGATTGGCTCCTTTCAAATTGAGAACTAGAAAAAAGGAATGAACATGGCCGCATAATAGCATTCCCACATGTATTATCAATTTGATTTCCGGATACAAACCGGTCTTGCTTGGTATCTGCTGTGTCATTCTCAGCGGGCGGGCCATGATTGAAGGCTACTATCTGGAAACCGTCATACCAAGACCAAGATCCCTTCGTTGTATGCGAAGCGCGCAAGTTTCGCGCGATAGTCACGTTGCAGGCATCGCCTCAAGCTGCTTGGCTGACTTCGATAGTCCCTTCAAGATAGCATCGAGCACGTGCTGTGGAAATCGCTTCGGCAGATTCTTTTGGACCGAAGCGATGACAGCCGGTGTCGCCGCGAGAACGCCCTTTATTAGCGGTTCTGCCGTTTCTCCTAGCCCACACCGAGCGGCCATTTCATTGAAGTGCCTGCGCTGGATGTCCTTCACCAAATAGTGCTTGTTCTTGCCGCGCACCGACATCGCAAGCCTGGCGTTATGCCAGGAGATTTTGTTGGCAACATTTCCGATGATTGGCCATATCGAAAGAACATCGTATAGCGGCGTCAGCTGAAAGCGTCCTTGGCTGAGGATTCGAATGCTAAAATTTTTTGCGTGCCCGTCGGTAGCGGCGAGCATCCAGAATAGGAGTTGAGCTTTGAGCAGACACTCCAGATCGTGGTCGCGGTTGACCGAACCTCTCAATATTCGCGCGATCTCGAGTATGCCCGGTCCACCATCGCGCTCATACTTCATTGAGGAAGGTGTGGCTGTGGCCTGACAAAAGTCTTCTTGCACGAGGCGTAGCCAATATTTCCCGCTCGAATGGATCTGCCGGTCAAATCTTTCAACCACTAGCACCTTCTGGGAACCGAATTGGCCGATATCGCAACGTGCTACTGGTAGCCCGTAGGCGCGCAGAATCCTTGCGCAGAGCCATTCATTCTCCACGGACGTGGTCATGTCGGCCTGCACCCCCCCCACGAGTCCGAGCGGCAACTTGAAAATGTGTGTCGTGGGCGTAGCTCCCAGCGGTCGGCACCACTTACCATTGTGGTGCAGGAAGGCGGTTTTTTCCTGGGCGCCTGCAATCGAAATGCGAAAGTCATCTTCCGCAAGATGTGCTGCGAAGAACGAGGGCGATACGGTTTGGACTAATGCCGTCTCGATCTCAGCCTCAGTCAGCGGTTTTGCATTGATCGTGTATACGCCTTTCGGCTGTGCGTCGGGGGAGAGCAACTGAACCGCACCGACGCAATCACGCCCGATCGCGGCGAGGAGTTCGAATGAGTTGCCCGAAGCGGTGTGAAAACGATCTTGGAGACGTTTTCGAATTGGATCGCTATCAGGGAGCAGGTTATCAAAGTAATACTCGACTGGTTTGCCTTTGATTGAGGCTTGGTCGAGGCTGAGGGGCAGGGATAGCGACAGTGGGCGTCCTTCCTCTGATTCAACCCAGGTGGAGTCATATTGGAATTCCGTGTCTCCCCGAGCGGGAATTCGCCACTCACCGGCAAGTTTGCCATTGACCCATACCGAAAGCGCGCGAGCACGGGATTTTCGGCCCATCGCCTACCACTCCGTTTTTGATGAACGGTGAGTTGACGGCCTGTTCTGGATAACCAGTTCCAACCCGAGTATGTTAGAGAGTTCCAGGAGCCGCTCAACAGTGAGGGTACCGGGATCAGTTTCGATCTCGGACAGACGGTTCTGACTGATAGCCAACTTGACGGCAAGAGCACGTTGCGAGAGTTTGGAAGCCCGTCTACGAGTCGCGAGGATCTGTCCAAGTTGGGCGCTGTGGGTCAGGATTTGTCGCATAGCTGAAAATTATCGGTAATAGCGATAAACGTAATATATCGGTTTGATCGATATATGTCAAATATCGCTTTTACCGATACTCTATGATTCGAGAATAGGCATCTACAACAAGTACGCACTGGGTATATACCCAGCGCGTAATTGAATGGCTTGGCACGGGTATGTATACCTTCGGGGTCGTCCACTCGAAGCCATCGATCGAGAGCAGATCGCCGCAATCGGAGAAGCAGAGGCACAGCCGGCAAAAGAAAAGGGATTAGCAGTTCGCTAACCCCTTGAATTTTGGTAGGAGGTGCGAGATTCGAACTCGCGACCAACGGATTAAAAGTCCGCTGCTCTACCGACTGAGCTAACCTCCCGGAAAAAGGTGCGAATTCTACCGGTTGCGCGATGACCGGTCAATTTAAAACGCCCGAAATATCCCCCGCTGACGAGTTGCGGATCATTCCTCTTGCATGAGCTTCCAGTATTGATACTTCATCGTCGCCGCCGAGCCGGCGATGATCGCGAAGAAAGTGACGATCGAGCCCAGTGCGAGCGTGGAGAAACCGGTGATGCCCTGGCCGATGGTACAGCCGAGCGCAGTCACCCCACCGAAGCCCATCAGGATGCCGCCGATAATGTGATTGCCGAGATCCTTGGCAGTGGTGAAGCCCTCCCAGCGGAAAGTCCTGCTCGCGATTGCATACGCGAACGAGCCGATCACGACGCCCAATGCGGCCATGATGCCAAACGTGATCGTCAGCGACTTGTCGGTCCATAACATCAGAAGCTCGAGCGTATAAGCGAGCGGCGCAACGAACGAGAACGATTCCGCCGCGTGCGTGTTGGTGCCGAAGAACGTCATTTCGAGCGTGTCGGGGTTTTCCTTGTAGCCGATGTGTCCGGTCACGTACCAGCCAGCGACCACCACCAGCCCGATCACAACGCCGCCCATGATGTAATCGAAATTGGCGCGAAACCCCTTGTCCCTGAAAACGAAAACCAGCAGCGCCGCCGCGACGATCGCCGCAATCGCGATGCGCAGTGTATTCAGAACGATGCCGGTGCCGGCAAGCAGCGACGGCAGGTCCTGGCCCTTGATGCCATAAGCTTCGAGGTTGACCGCAACCGGCTGCAGCACGCTGACGCGGAACTGGCCGAACAGCCCGCGCAGGGTCATGTAGGCGGAAATAGCGAGGAACGCGTAGACCACCAGCGACTTGAGATTGCCGCTGCCGACGCGGATCAGCGTCTTGCTGCCGCAGCCCGAGCCGAGCGTCATGCCGACGCCAAACACGAAGCCGCCGACGATGAACGACAACCACGTGAAGTTGGGCGTGGTGTAAATCGATTTGGATAGATCGGCAAGGCCGAGCAACTGCAGCGTGGAGGCGCCGATGATCGCGACCGCAATCGCGAGCAGCCACATGCGCATGCGTCCCCACTCGCCCATGTTGACCACATCCGACACCGAGCCCATGGTGCAGAAATTGACCTTGTTGCCGACCGCGCCGAAGATGAACGCGAGCGCGAAACCGCTCCACGCGACGGTTGCGGCTGTATGAGCCGTACCTTCCATTACTTCTCCCTTGCAGCCCTGAAGAGGCGTTCCGGAATGCACATTTTAAACGGGTCGGGCATGCCGGGTGGCGCTGATTGGTTCCACCTTCAGCCTGCCTGGTAGCGCGTCGGATCGGCGATGCCGGCTGCCTCGAAACCCGCTTTGCGCAGGCGGCATGAATCGCAGCGGCCGCACGCGTGCCCGTCGCCGCCAGCCTGGTAGCACGACACCGTCAGCGCGTAATCGACGCCGAGCGCGGCACCGCGGCGGATGATGTCGGCCTTGCCCAGATCGATGATGGGCGTGTGCAGCGTGAGCCGGCTGCCCTCGACCGCGGCTTTGGTGGCGAGATTTGCCAGCGTTTCGAATGCACGCATGTATTCGGGACGGCAATCGGGATAGCCCGAATAATCGACCGCGTTGGCGCCGAAAAAAATGTGCTGCGCGGCGAGCACCTCGGCCCATGCCAGCGCGAGCGACAGCATAATGGTGTTGCGCGCCGGCACGTAGGTAACCGGGATGCCGTTTTTTACGCCCTCCACCGGCACCGCGATATTCTTGTCGGTCAATGCCGAGCCGCCGAAAGTCGTGAGGTCAACCTTGACGACGCGGTGCTCGTGCGCGCCGAGTGACTTTGCCACGCGCTCCGCGGCACTGAGTTCCGCGCGATGGCGCTGGCCGTAGTCGATGCTCAGGCAACGACATTCATAGCCTTCGCTGCGCGCGATCGCGAGCACCGTGGCGGAATCGAGCCCTCCGGAAAGAAGTATCACCGCTTTCATGGACTGCGCGTCCGCGGTCAGACGCCGGGTTTCTCGCCCCATAGTTGCTTGTGCAACTGCGCCTGCATGCGCACCGGCAATTGATCGCGCAGTATCCAGTCGGCGAGCTGCGTCGCCGGGAGATCGCGATAGGACGGTGAGAACAGCACCGGGCAGATCGCATCGAGCCGGCGCTCGCGCAGTTGCCGCTTCGCCCATTCGTAATCCGCTTCGTTGCAGATCACGAATTTGATCTCGTCGCGCGCCGTCATGTACGCAAGATTTCCCCACAGATTTTTTCCGGCCTCGCCCGAACCCGGCGTCTTGATGTCGAGTATTTTCGCCACGCGCGTGTCAACCTGCGATACGTCGATAGCACCGCTCGTCTCGAGCGATACCGAGTAGCCCCTGTCGCACAGCTCGCGCAACAGAGCAATGCAATTCTTCTGCGCGAGCGGCTCGCCGCCGGTGACGGTCACGTAGCGCGTGCGATACCGCGCAGCGGCATCCAGGGCGGCCGCGAGCGTCATGGAGGCGCCGCCGTGGAATGCGTACGCGGTATCGCAGTAGCCGCAGCGCAGCGGGCAGCCGGTCAAGCGGATGAATACCGTCGGCAGCCCGACGCGGCTGGTCTCGCCCTGAAGAGAATAGAAAATTTCGGTGATGCGGAGCGTTGCCGAGAGAGAAGAGGCGAGAGGCGAGAGGCGAGAGGCGAGATCGGCGATAGTCATCGCTGTTTGCTCCTCACTCCTCACCAAAAGACCTATTGCTTCGGGGCTGCGGGCGTGACAGCCGGTGCTCCGGGCGGTGTGCCGGCTGGCGTGCTTGCAGGCATTGGCGCGCGCAACGTCGCGAGCCGGCGCTTGGCTTTATCCGCTGCTTCGCTCACCGGATACTTCGCCACCAGGTCCTCGAGCGTTTTCCTGCCGGCGTTCGATTCGCCCATTTCGATCTGCGAGCTTGCGATGTTGAGCATCGCGTCCGGCACCGACGGGCTGTCGGGATAAGTCTTGATCAGCGTCTGCTGGTTCGCGATTGCCAGCTTGAAGTCGCGCAGGTTGAAATACGAGTCGCCGATCCAGTATTGGGCGCGCGGCGCGAGGTTGCTTTTCGGATACTGGTTGATGAAATTCTGGAACGCGACGATTGCGCCCTGATAGTTGCCGGTGCCGCGCTGGCTTTGCGCCGCCTCATAGGCGCGGTTCTCGACGCCAGGTTCGACGGTCGTGACCGCGGCGGCGGAGGGTGGAGCCGCGGTTGTTGCGGCTGCAGCCGGCGGCGCCGATGCAGCAGCGGGCGCGGGAGTCGCAGCGGGTGCGCTGACAGCAGCAGCTGGCGCTGCGGGCTTAACCGCGGCCACGGCGGCCGCAGCAGCAGTGGCTGCAGGAGCGGCGGCCGGCGCCGCAGGCGCAGATGCCGGCGCAGGCCCGCCCTGCTGCTCGAAGCGGCGCACCCGGGTGTCTAGATCGACATACATATCGCGCTGGCGCTTGGCGGTGTTTTCGACGTTGTTGTTGATTACCTCGATCTGCCCGCGCAGCTTGTTCATGTCGAGCTTGAGCGCCTCGAGCTGGGTGAACAAGTCGAGCAGCGCCTGGTTCTTCAATGCCTCTTCGAGCTTGACGATGCGCGCTTCAACCGCTTCCTGTTGCTTCTTCAGCTCATTCTTCAGCTCATCAACGCGCTGCCTTTCGACGGAGATCTGCTTGCGCGCTTCGTCGTCGTCGAACAATCCGGCATGCGCGAAGCCGATCGCACCCAGAAGCAAAACCGCGCCGCACCCTAACCTCAGCGCGACGCGGCGCGAAACAAACCAGCCGGTTATCGCTTCACCCTTCACCCTTCACCCTTCACGGCCGCACGCCTCCGCCTCACTGTTCCCCAGCGTAAACGATGTCGCTGCGGCGGTTCTCGGAAAACGACGCCTCGTCCTTGCCGGCCGCGCGCGGCTTTTCCTCGCCGAAGCTGACCGTCTCGATCTGGGATTCCTGTACCCCGAGCAAAATCATCATCTGCTTCACGCTGTCGGCGCGCCGCTGGCCGAGCGCGAGGTTGTATTCGCGGCTGCCGCGCTCGTCGGTATTGCCCTGGATCACCATTCTGGCCGGGCGGTTCTGCGTGAGATACCGCGCATGCGAGGTGACCAGCGGCTTGAATTCGTCCTTGACGACAGCGCTGTCGTAATCGTAATAGATGCTGCGCTTGGACAGGATGTTGTTCGGGTCTTTGAGCGGGTTGCCGGCAATCGGCTTGCTCTCGACCGGCGTCACCTCCGGTTCGGTAGCGGGTTTGCCCGGCGGCTTCACTTCGCCGCTCACGGGCTTGCGGTCTTCGACAGCCGCGCCCGGCTGTTCTTTGGCGTCCTGGCTCGCGCATCCGGCAAGCACTGCCAGTGCGACCATGCTGAATATCAGTTTCCTCATTGCTGCCACTCCTTTTTTTACTGGCCTTTCAAAATCGGACCCCATGCCGGCTCGCGCACATCTCCAATTTCCGCGCTGAAGCGCTGCCGCACGCGGCCATCGCTGGATACCGCCGCTAATATACCACGCCCCTTCACCACGGTTGCGTAAAGGATGGTGCGGCCGTTCGGTGCGAAGCTCGGCGATTCATCAATGCCGTTCTCGGTCAGCAGTTGCAACTGGCGGCTGACGAAATCCTGCATTGCGACGTTGAAGTGACCGCCATTTCTCTGAATGAACACGAACGATTTGCCGTCGGGCGCGTAGCGCGGGGTGACGTTGTAGCTGCCTTCGAAGGTGAGGCGCTCGGGCGCGCCGCCCGTCACCGGCACGCGGTAGATCTGCGGGCTGCCGCCGCGGTCTGAGGTGAAGATCACCCATTGTCCGTCGGGCGAGAAATTCGGCTCGGTGTCGATGGTGCCGGTGTTGGTGAGGCGGGTGACGCCGCTGCCGTCGGCGTTGATCAGATAGATCTGTGAATTGCCGTCCTTGCTCAATACCACCGCCAGGCGCTTGCCGTCGGGCGACCACGCCGGCGCGCTGTTGCTGCCCTTGAAGTTGGCGGCAACTGTGCGGCTCCCGGTAAGCAGTGACTGGATGTAGACGATCGGCTTTTTGCGCTCGAACGACACGTAGGCGAGCCGCGTGCCGTCGGGCGACCACGCCGGCGAGATAATAGGCTCGTTTGACGCGAGTATGGTCTGCGCGCCGTAGCCATCTGCGTCCGCCATCTGCAATTCGAAGCGGGCGCCCTGTTTGGCGACGTAAGTGATGCGTGTGCTGAATACGCCAACGTCGCCGGTCAGCTGAGCGTAGATCGAGTCGGCGATCTTGTGCGCGGTGTTGCGCAACTGCTGCTGCGTGACCTGATAGGCGAAACCGGTAAGCTGCGTCTGCTTTACCACATCCAGCAGCCTGAAACGCACGTCCCAATAGCCGTTGGGCAGGGGCGACACCACGCCGATCACGAGCGCCTCGGCGCCGCGCGCCGTCCACACCGGATACTGGACATCGGCGGGCTCGGCCGGAATCGACGTCAGGCCACCGCTGTCGACTATTTTGAACAGTCCGCTGCGGTGCAGATCGGCGGCGATGATGTTCGTCACCTGCTGCGGCAGGGTCGCTTCAGCTTTGAACGGCGCAATCGCGATCGGCACCTGATTGGCGCCGCCGCCGATGATTTCGATCCTGAGTTGGGAATGCGCGACTGGGGTCAGCGACAACCACAACAGCGCGAGCAGAAATATGCGAAACGAATTATGGTTTGTCATCGCGCCATATTATAGCGGCTTTGCGCTAGGAGTTTGTCGGACTTAGCCCCGACAAACTCCTAAGGTAAAACCGCCCCCGGAAAAAAGCGAACGTATCGTCAAAAACCATAGAAACATCGTTCTTGCGTGCTGACCGAGGTGACACGGTTGTGAAATTAGATATTTTTCAGAAAAGATGGGGCGGTTTTTCATTTAGCAGCCTGTCGGACTCTTAAGTCCGACAGGCTGCTAAGCAATATTGCACAGCAGCAGCCGGGTAACTACTACTCTTGAGGCCTGAACTCGAGATTTAGTTCCCGAAAATCCTTGAACATCGCCGGATCGGGCGGCAGCGGCAGCGGCTGCGCCTTGAGGATTGCGCGCTCGACCGCACTGTCGTACGCCGCGTTGCCGCTCGCGCGCTTCAGCTTCACCCCGAGCACCTCGCCGCCCGGCAGCAACACGACGTCGAACTCCGCTTTCGGATTGCCTTGAATATTCGGCGGCAGCACCACAAAGCGTCTGATCCTGGTGCGGATACGCTCGACATACTCGTTCTTGAGCTTGGCCTGCGCCGACGCCTGCTGCTCGGCAATGCGGCGCTGCGCATCTTCCTGCTCGCGCGCGAGTCGCTGTGTCTCGGCTTCCTTCACCTGCTGCTTCTGCGCGGCCTTGGCCTCTTCTTCCCGCTTCCTGGCCGCTATCTGTTTCTCCTTAAGTAGACGGCGATCTTTCTCGGCTTTCTCCGTCTCCGCTTTCTCCTTCTCCGCTTTCTTCTTCATTGCGATATCGGGCTTCGCAACCTCGGGTTTCGGCGCGACCTTGACCGGCGTCGGTTCGACGGGTTTCGGCTCCGGCTTGACCTCCGGCTCCGGTGCCGGTGGCGGCGGTTCGACCTTCGGCTTCACCTGCGACGGTAGATTGGTCCACAGGTCGACGATATTCACCTGCGGCTCGACTTTTTTCTGCCAATTGACGCCAAACACCAGCAGCGCCAGAAGCAGCAGGTGCATGCCGAACGCACCCGCGCCCGAAATGACTTTTTCGTGCTGGCCGGGATAAAGGTGTGCGTTCATGATGCGCTAGCAGCCTGTCGGAGTTAACAGTCCGACAAACTCCTACTGGCTGCGCGGCTTGGCGAGCAGGCCGACTTTCCTGACCTGGTTTTGCTGTAGCATGTCCATCACCTCAAGCACGGCTTCGTAGCGCACGTCCTTGTCGGCGGCGATCACGACTGCCTGCTCGGAATTCTTAGCCTGCTTCTGCCGAATCGCCGCAGTCAGTTCGTTACGCGACACTTTGCGCTCGTCGCCGGCGACCGCGTGGTCGCGCAGCCACAGCGTCTGGTCGGTATGGATGGAGACCTCGAGCGGCGCCACTGGCGGATTGGAGGCCTTGCCGACCGACGGCAGCTCGACCTGGCCGGGATTGGTCAGCGGCGCCGTTATCATGAAGATCACGAGCAGCACCAGCATCACGTCGATGTACGGCACGACGTTGATCTGGTTCATCAGCCGCCGGGCGGTGCGTCGCTCGCTCAACATGGCTCAGGCCCCCTCTTAGCTTTGACGCTGAAGGATGTTCGAGAACTCCTCCATGAAGGAGTCGAACCGCGTCGCCAGCCGGTTCACGTCTTCGGCGAAGCGGTTGTAGGCGACCACTGCCGGAATCGCCGCGAACAGACCCATCGCGGTCGCAATCAGCGCCTCGGCGAGGCCCGGCGCGACCGAGCCCAGTGTCGCCTGCGCGACGTTGGCGAGACTGCGAAACGAATTCATGATCCCCCACACCGTGCCGAACAGCCCGACATAGGGGCTGACCGAACCGACCGACGCAAGGAACGACAAATGCGATTCGAGGCTGTCCATTTCGCGCTGATAGGTCGCACGCATCGCGCGCCGCGTGCCGTCCATCACCACGCCGATATTCTGCCCGGGCTGCTTGCGCAGCTTGGTGAATTCGCGGAAGCCCGCTTCGAAAATGCGCTCGAGCGAACCCGAAGAATCGCGTGCATTGATCGCGCGCTGAAACAGCTCATTGAGATCGCCGCCGCCCCAGAAATCCCTCTCGAACTTGCCGGTCTGCTTCACCGCACGCTTGTAGGTGAAAACCTTGATGAAGATGTAGTACCACGATAAGAGCGAGGCCAGCAGAAGCCCGGCTATCACCAGTTGCACCAGCACGCTGGCGCCGGTGATCAGGCTCAGGACCGACATATCATGCGTGACGTTCATGCTTGCCTCATTGCGATTTTTTCCAGTATCAACTGCGGTATTCTAACGGGCTTGAATGACTGCGTGTTGACGCACGCAACCTTGACCTCGGCGGTCACCAGCGTAAGCGTGCCGCGCCGTATCGTCTGCGCGACCTCGATCAGGCTGCCGCGCACGTCGATCAACTCGACCACGGCTTCTAGCAAGTCGTTGAACAGCGCCGGGCGCAAAAATTCAATCGCCAGCGCGCGCACCACGAATACCAGGTTATGATCGTGAGACAGCGTGCTCTGCTCGAAGCCGAGCGAGCGCAGCCACTCAGTACGCGCACGCTCCATGAATTTCAGGTAGTTGGCGTAGTACACAACGCCCCCGGCATCGGTGTCCTCGTAGTAAACGCGCACCGGCCAGATGAAAGTTTCGGGTTTCGGGTTTGAGGTTTCGGGTTTCAAGTTTCCGGATTTCAATGGTTGCTGGCTCAAAGCTTTAAACGGAGGCAAACCCCGAGCGGGTTTAACTCAGAACTCGAAACCCGCAACTCGAAACTATTCCTTGTTTTCCCACAACTCGGGCGTACTCGCCGTCTTGGGCTGCGCCAACCCGAAATGGCGGTAAGCGGAAACGGTCGCCATGCGGCCGCGCGGCGTGCGCTGCAAATAGCCCTGCTGGATCAGGTACGGTTCGAGTACGTCTTCGATGGTGTCGCGCTCCTCGCTGATCGCCGCGGCGAGATTGTCGACGCCGACCGGCCCGCCGCTGAATTTTTCGATTACCGCGAGCAGCAGCTTGCGGTCCATCACGTCTAGCCCGACCGGATCGACGTCGAGCATCTTTAGCGCCGCATCGGCGACGTCCTTCGTGACCTTGCCCTGCGCCTTGACCTGCGCATAGTCGCGCACGCGCCGCAGCAGCCGGTTCGAGACGCGCGGCGTGGCACGCGAGCGGCTCGCGATCTCGCGTGCGCCGTCGGCGCTGATTTCAATTTCAAGCAGCCCGGCTGAGCGCTGCACGATGCGCGTCAGCTCCTCGACCGAATAAAACTCGAGCCGTGCGACGATGCCGAAGCGGTCGCGTAGCGGATTGGTCAGCATGCCGGCGCGCGTAGTGGCGCCGATCAGCGTGAACGGCGGCAGGTCGAGCTTGACCGAGCGCGCCGCCGGACCCTCGCCGATCATGATGTCGATCTGGAAATCTTCGAGCGCCGGATACAGTATCTCCTCGACGACCGGACTCAAGCGGTGAATTTCATCGATGAACAGCACGTCGTTCGGCTCGAGGTTGGTCAGCATCGCGGCGAGGTCGCCGGGGCGCTCGATCACCGGCCCCGAAGTGTGGCGCAGATTGACGCCCATCTCGCGCGCGATGATGTGCGCCAGCGTCGTTTTACCCAGCCCCGGCGGGCCGTACAGCAGCACGTGATCGAGCGCCTCTTTGCGCTGGCGCGCAGCCTCGATAAAGATCGAAAGCTGCGAGCGGATTTTTTCCTGACCGATGTACTCGTCGAGCTGCTTCGGCCGCAGCGCGCGCTCGAACGCCTCTTCCTGCGGCGACGCGGGGGCGGCGGCGATCAAACGGTCGGTTTCGATCATTGTGAGGCGGTGATTTTACTGCTTCGAAAGAAGCTTTAATGCCTGCCTGATGCCCTCGGCCACCGCGCTGCCGCCCGGCAGCTGCTTGACCGCCCACTGCGCTTCCTTGTCATTGTAGCCCAGCGCCAGCAACGCATTGAGGATGTCGCTCGTCGTGCCGGCGGCAGCGGTTGCCGCGGTTGAAACGACCATCACATCGAGCTTGTCTTTCAGTTCGAGCAGCAGGCGTTCGGCGGTTTTCCTGCCGATGCCGGGGACCCTGATGAGCCGGCCGCTATCCTGCGCGCTGACCGCTTCGTAAAGGTCAGAAACGCTCATGCCGCTCAGCACCGAAAGCGCTGTGCGCGCGCCGACCCCGGAAATCTTCAAGAGCTGGCGGAATACATGACGCTCCTGCTCGCTGGCAAAGCCGTAGAGGTGGTGCGCGTCTTCACGCACGATCAGGTGGGTATAGAGAGTGATATCGCTGCCGGTTGCAGGCAGCTGGTAGAACGTGCTCATCGGAACGTCGATTTCGTAGCCGATGCCGTGCACATCGACGATGATCTGCGGCGGGTGCCGTTCTATCAGTTTGCCACTGATCTTTCCTATCAAACCAGCCTCCCCCGCTTCATGCGATAGCCTGCTGTCGCCAGTTTACCGAGTCCCTGCCCGCCGTGCGCGTGGCAGATCGCGCACGCCAGCGCATCGGCCGCATCGGGACTCGGGTCCCCGCCCAGCTTGAGCAGGCGCTTGACCATTTCCTGCACCTGCTCCTTGGCGGCGTGGCCGTTGCCGACCACCGCCTGCTTGACCTGCAGCGCAGTGTACTCGGACACTGGCAACCCGCGTATTACCGCCGCGCAGATCGCAGTTCCGCGCGCCTGGCCGAGCAGCAGCGTCGACTGCGGATTCTTGTTGACGAACACCTTTTCGAGCGCGACCTGGTCCGGCTGCGCGCTCGCGATGACTTCTTTCAGTCCGTCGAGTATGGCCTTGAGACGCAGCGCAAGGTCGCCACCCGCGGGCGTCTTGATGCAGCCGCTCGTGACATAGGAAAGCCTGACGCCGCACTTATCAAGGACTCCGAACCCGGTGATGCGCAAGCCCGGGTCGATGCCCAGGATGCGGACGCATCCTTGGGGACGGGCGTGAGGCGTGAGGCGTGAGGCGGAATTCATCCCGGCGTGCCCGGCTTCCGATGCGCGTTTATCAACCCGCCTATCAGCCCGAAAACTCGATCGATCGTGGCCAAACGATAGACCGCTTTGACCAAAGCGATGCCTTGCTGCCAAGCCAGAAGATCATGGTGTTTCCGCCTCACGCCTCACGCCTCACGCCCCTCACGCTTTACTCCTCCAGCAGCGCGGTTGTATACACTTCCTGCACGTCGTCGACCGCCTCCAGCGCATCGAGCAGCCGCTGCATGCGCACAGCGTCGTCGCCCTTCAACTCATTCTCGATGGTCGGCTTCATCGTGATCTCCGCAAGCTCGGGCTTCAAGCCCGCTTTTTCGAGCGCCGTCTTGACCGCGGAAAAGTCGTGCAGCGCGGTGATCACTTCGAGGCTGCCGTCGTCGTTGGTGACGATGTCTTCGGCGCCCGCATCGAGCGCGACTTCCATCAGTCTGTCTTCGCTGGTGCCGGGCGCGAACACGAGCTGCCCGCAATGCTTGAACAGGAATGCGACCGAGCCGTCGGTGCCGAGGTTGCCGCCGAATTTGGTGAATGCATGGCGCACATCGGCGACGGTGCGCGTTTTGTTATCGGTCATGCAATCGACGATCACCGCGGCACCGCCGATGCCGTAACCTTCGTAGCGTATTTCCTCGTAATTGACGCCTTCGAGCTCGCCGGCGCCGCGCTTGATCGCGCGCTCGACGTTCTCCTTCGGCATATTGTTGTCGTATGCCTTGTCGATCGCGAGCCGCAGGCGCGGATTGGCACCTGGATCGCCGCCGCCCAGGCGCGCCGCGACCGTGATTTCCTTGATCAGGCGCGTGAAGATTTTGCCGCGCTTGGCATCCTGCCGCCCCTTGCGGTGCTGGATGTTTGCCCACTTGCTGTGACCTGCCATCGTTGCCCTCGAAAAACAGCCAAAGGTTCAAATACCGCGCTGATATAATTGAAATTTTAGCACAGCGCCCGCGGAGTTCCCCATGCCAGAACCGTTTCGATGACCGCATTGTCCGGCGCTGCCCGCGCGCGGCACGCCTACATCGGCGTCGCCTGCGTGCTGATCGGCACGATCGGTTTTTCCGGCAAGGCGGTGATCGTCAAGCTCGCCTACCAATACCCGGTGGACGTCATGACGCTGCTCGCGCTGCGCATGATCTGCTCGCTGCCGTTTTTCGTCGCGATGGCAATGTGGGCGGGGCTGCGCGGCGGCGGCGCGAAAATGACGCGCAACGACTGGCTCGCGATTATCAGCCTCGGCTTCATCGGCTACTACGTCAGCAGTTATCTCGATTTCGCCGGCCTGCAATATATTTCAGCGGGGCTCGGCAGGCTGATCCTCTACCTGTATCCGACGCTGGTGCTGATCCTGTCGGCGCTGTTTCTCGGGCAGCTGATCCGAACCCGGCACATGCTGTCGCTCGCGTTGAGCTATGGCGGCATCGTGCTGGTGTTTTATGAACAAATGGGCATCGGCGGCGACCATCATGCGCTTTTGCTCGGCGGCGGTCTGGTGTTTGCAGGCGCCGTCACCTACGCAATCTACCTGCTCGCCGGCAGCCGCGTCGTGCTCAAGCTCGGGTCCATGCGCTTCACGGCTTACACGTCGATCGCCGCATGCGTGTTCGTGATCGTGCACTTCATGATCACGCACGGCCCGTCGGCACTCGAAGTGCCGCATCAGGTTTACTGGCTGTCGATCGTAATGGCAGTATTTTCGACGGTGCTGCCGATATGGATGATGGCGGAAGGACTGCGGCGCATCGGCGCCAACCAGGCGGCGCTCGTCGCCTGCTTCGGTCCGATCTCGACGTTCGTTCTCGCGCGTATCTTCCTCGACGAGCCGATCGGCGCGGTGCAGTTGGTCGGGGCAGTCCTGGTGCTGGCCGGCGTGATGATCATCAGCGTGAAGCCGCAGGCGGCGTGAGATCGCCGACGCCGCCCACGCGACGGCGAGGCGCCATAAACGATCCTGAACCACAAGTAACGCTCTTCCTGCCCCTTCGAATCACCCGCGGCATCCCAGGGAATAGAAACGCCCTTCGCTTTCGTGCGACACAATGTGTCGCACCCACGCCTTATCATGTCCATCATCAATTGCAGAACCCGCTGACGGGATTAGATCGCGTCAACCCAGCATGGCGAACGCATTCCTTAACACAAATGGCTAATCTACCCGACACCACCGCTCCCGAAAGCCTTCGGGATGAATACGCCGATTTCGCGGACCTATTCCTCCTGAGAGTTATGTCCGTCGGGATGGCTGGCGATGCCATGGACCGCTTCATGAACGTTGGGGAAGCCTTCTGCCGAATATTTGGCCGCCCACCAACAAATGGCTATAAGGAGGACGACATGGTGGCCCTCATAACATTGCGCCGCCATGAACTCGAAGCCAATCCACCCGTTCGGGAAGGGCCGTTGTTCGATAACGTGAAGCTGTTGGCGGCGCGACTGGGATTAGGCGTGGTCGCACAGGAAATCCTTGCCTTCCGCGTCATGGTGAGAACTTGTCGCGAACTTGAGCAAGTTCTCGATCAGTTGGGCCCGCTGTCCGAGTCCCGCCTAGTCAGGATTCTTTCCCTTGCGTTGAAAATGGGTGCGCGTGAGATAGAGCAGGCCCTCGACCCTGATGGTCCGCTGCTCGGATCGGCGTTGATGGGTCTGAGCCCGATGTTGGAGCCGTTCCTGCAGAAACTCCGACTTGCACCACGATTGCCTAACGCTCTGCTGAGGCGTCAGGAATCGCTGGAGGACCTCATCGGCTTCGCCACGAGCAAGGCGGAAGCGCCCACGCTCGGCCCGGACGACTACCCTCATTTGCGAGAAGAGATGACCCTGGTGTGCCGGTATCTTAATGCCGCCATGAGCGGCAGGCTGGCTGGAGTGAACATTCTCCTCTATGGCCCGCCGGGGGTCGGCAAGACCCAACTGGCGCGGGTCATCGCAAGGCAAGTTGGGTTCGCGCTCTACGAAGTTACCGCCTCAGGCTCGGGCGGCGAGCAGCATTCGCCATCGGAACGGTATGCGATCTACCAATTCAACCAACGCCTGTTTGCCAGGGAGCAACGCACGATACTTCTGTTCGACGAGGTTGAGGACGCGCTCAGCAACTTGCCGGCCATCTATGTTGTGCACGGCAACGCGCAGCCACAACATGGCAAGGCATGGATCAACCGGCTGCTGGAACAAAATCCGGTTCCGGCCTTCTGGATCGCCAACCGCGTGGACCATATTGATCCTGCAGTTCTGCGCCGATTCGACTACGTGCTCGAGGTACGGAACCCACCGCGATCGGTGCGGCGCCGGATTCTTGGCAAGCTGATGGAGGGTTTGCCGGTCACCGACCCGTGGCTCGACGAGCAGGCCGAAGATGAACGAATCTCACCGGCTTTGTCCGACCGGGCCGTCCGGCTATTGAAAACCGCTGGTGTTGCCGATGTGGCGATAGCCGAAAAGCAATTTTGCCAAATCGTCGAGAACAACCTTACGGCACAGGGACACGGGGCGCGCCCACGTTATCCGCGGCCCGGCCATTACGGCTTCGAGTTCGTGAATGCCAGCGTCGATCTCGGGCTGCTGTGCGACAACCTCGCCAGGCGAGCCAAAGGAAAGCTGTTGCTTTATGGCCCACCCGGCTCCGGCAAGACTGCCTTTGCTCATCACCTCGCACAGGCATTGGATCGGCCGCTCGCCCTGAAGCGTGCCTCCGACATCATTTCCATGTACCTTGGCCAGACGGAAAAGAACATCGCCCGCATGTTCCGCGACGCCGCGTCCGACGACGCCGTGCTTCTGCTGGATGAGGCTGACAGTTTCCTCCAGGATCGCCAGAACGCAGTGCGCTCGTGGGAAGTCACCGAAGTGAATGAACTCCTCACCCAGATGGAATGCTTCGAGGGCCTGTTCCTGTGCGCGACCAACTTCAGGGAGAATCTCGATAGCGCTGCAATGCGGCGGTTCGGACTCAAGGTAAAGTTCGATTATCTCGACGCCGGGCAATCCTGGCTGATGTTCGTCAGGACTTTGACCGATGCCGGCGCTGATGGCCCGTCGCCCGGCGACGACGCGCGGATCAAGCGCGAGCTGTCGGCGCTTTCGAATCTTGCCCCCGGCGATTTTACCGCCGCAAAACAGCGCATGGAGTTAATGGGCGAGAACGCTTCCGCTGATGATTTGCTGAAGACGCTCCGGGAAGAAAGCCGGCTTAAACCCAACGGCGGCCGCAAGCGCATTGGTTTTACGCAAACCGAATGAAGCGACCTCCTTCGATGTAACGTAAGCCAAATGTTATGAATAGGCAAAGTCGAGGGGCAGGCGGGAGTCGCAAAATGGCGGTGTTCGATGTGGATGGCACGATATTCCGCTCAAGTCTCCTCATTTCGTTGGTCAATCACCTGGTACGAACGGGAGCGTTTCCAAAGAATGCAGAGGGTGTGTATGAACGAGCGCATACCAGATGGCTGGACCGCGAGGGAGATTACGAAGAATACATCCAGGCGGTGATTGAGGCATTCCAAAAACATCTTAAGGGCATTCATTACAGTGTTTTGGCAGATGCGGCGGAGGAGGTGGTAAAGGGGGAGTACAAGCGCCTGTATCGCTTTACGCGCGACTTGATAGCCGATCTGAAGAAACGGGGATATTTTCTGCTCGCGGTTTCTCACTCGCCGAAAACGATATTAGACAAATTCTGCCCCCGGCTTGGTTTCGACAAAGTCTACGGCACACTATACGAGATTGGCCCACGGGAATGTTTTACGGGAGAGATAGTCGATGCGCACCTCATTCATGACCCCCGGTGGCCACTTGAAATTC
>PLYS01000264.1 GCA_003153455.1 Betaproteobacteria bacterium
ATTCCTGATGCACGTCGACGAGTTTTCCGATCTCGACCGCATGCTCGCGGATTTCCCGGTAGATACCGTGTACGGGCACCTTGGCTACATGCGCACCAGCAAAGGCATCGCGGCGCCCGGCTTTCAGGCTTTATTGCGGCTGATGCAAAAAGGCCACGCGTGGGTGAAGCTGACCGGACCTTACCGGATTTCGACGGAGCCGCTGCCGCATGCCGACACCAACGCTTATGCTCACGCGCTGATGGCCGCCGCATCGAAGCAGGTGATATGGGGCACCGACTGGCCGCATGTAATGGTGAAAGGCGCGATGCCGAACGACGGTGACTTGTGCGATCTGCTCGGCGACTGGGTTCCCGACGCCGCGCTGCGCAAGCAGGTGCTGGTCGACAATCCAGCGCGGCTTTACGGCTTCAAGTAATTTGTCGAAGCTGCCCGCATTGGCGCCATTACGGTAAGCGGACTGCGTTCCACGCGCGTGTCATGCGGCCCTTCGCAATACCTTCCATGGTGTCGCCATTCACGCGGCCTGCGTAATCGACCCCGTTGACCGTAAAACTGATCTGGTCTCCGCGCAGCCAGCCGTTCTCGACCGGCAAGCTGATGCCGCCCAGTTCGAACGTGCCGGAGATGAACTGGAGGTCCTGCTCGAGTCCGGACAGAGAAGCGACTTAATTGGGGCGGATTGATTTACGGGACGCCTGGCTTTCATTTTGAAAACGATGGATTCATGACTATCAAGCGGGTCAGCTACCCGCCAGGGCAGCGAAGGCTTGGTCTGGTCGAGGAACTCGACGGATCGCCCGCCGCCGCGAAAGACTTCGTTGATATCCATGGTTGTTGCGGGAGTGGCGCCGCGCATCAGTCTGCGACACGAACTTCGGGTTCAGTCGACCTTCAACCCTGCCGCATGTACCACCTCGCCCCAGTCGCGCACTTCTTTGGCCACATAGTCTTTGAACTGAGCCTGCGTGAATGGCGCCGGTTCGGCTGAGTTCAATGCAAGCAGGTCTTTCATTCTCGGCTGTTCCACCGCCTTCATGGCTTCGGCGTACAGCCGCCCGACGATACCGCGTGGCGTGCCGCCAGGCGCGAAGAATCCCGTGTTGCATCCCATTACGAATCCGGGGATGACTTCGGCAACCGCCGGAACATCGGGATACAGCGGCGAGCGTTTCGGCAAGGTGATTCCCAGGAGCGTCAACCTTCCGGCCTTTATGTAGGGGATGGCGGCGGAAATGCACGAGAAATACATCCCGGCTTCTCCCGAGACCAGGGCGGCCGTCGCCGGTGCGCCTCCCTTATAGGGCACGTGCAACAGGTTCACGCCGGTGTCGCGTTTGAACCGTTCCGACGTCAGGTGCGTGATCGAGCCAGGACCGGAAGAGGCGAATGAAAGCTCGCCGGGGCGCGCTTTTGCATATTCGATCAGTTGCGGGATCGTTTTGACGCCGAGTTTGGGAGTGACGACGAGAACCAGCGGTGAGCGCGCCGGCAGCGCGATCGGTTCGATGTCCTTGAGCGGGTCATACGGCAGCGACGTGTAGAGGCTCGCGCTGATGGCATGGCTCGGCACGTCGGTCATCATCAAGGTGTAGCCGTCCGGCAGGGACTTCGCGACCATGCCGACGCCCAGCGTGCCGGCGGCGCCCGGGCGGTTATCGATGATTACCTGCTGCCCGAGCGAATCGGAGAGACTGGCGGCAAGGCCACGGGAAATGACATCGGTGATGCCGCCGGGTGGCCAGGGAACGACCATGCGAATCGGCCTCGACGGATATTCCTGGGCGCCCGCCTGCGGGAACACGGGCAAGTACATCGCGGCAAGCAGCAGGCCTGCGGCTTTCATGGCTTTCATCGTCTCTCCTCATGGATGGCTGTGTCGCCTGATCGGGGCGGCAATATCTTCGAGAACTGCATCTCCATTATGCCTTATAGTCTGCTGTCGAATTCCACCGATTGGAAAGGAAAACGCATGAAACTGCTCGAAGGAAAGTCAGTCGCTATGACCGGCGGCGGCGGAGGGCTGGGACGCTGTTACGGCCTCGCTTTGGCAAAAGCCGGTGCGGCCGTTGCCGTTGCCGATATCAAGCTCGATGCAGCGAAGGCCACATCGGATGCGATCATCAAGGCCGGCGGCCGGGCAATCCCGGTCCATACGGATGTCACCAAAGCGGCGGCGTTCGAGCAGCTGTTGGATCGCACCGAGGCGGAGTTCGGTCCGCTCGACGTCCTGCTCAACATCGCCGGCATGTTTCCGCGCAGAGCGCTCGTGGATATGCCGGAGGAGGAGTGGGACGCGGTGATCACGCTCAATCTCAAAAGCGTGTTCCTGGGCGCGCGCGCCGCGATCCGGCGCATGCTTCCCCGCAAGCGGGGCATCGTCCTGAGCACGGCCTCAGGCACGGGCATCAGAGGCCAGCCTAAAGGATCGGCTTATTCGGCCTCCAAAGCCGGGATCATCGGGTTCACGCGCGCGGTCTCGCTCGAACTCAAGGACACGGGTGTGCGCATCAACTGTTTCGGACCCGGCGCAACGGACACGCCGCTGTGGAGAGTCGGCAAGAGCGAGGAAGATGTCCGGCGCCTGCTCGCTGCAGGCTTCGTCTATCAGCCGGATGATTTCTCGAACGTCGTCGTCTTTATGGCGAGCGACGTGTCCGCCCCGTTAAACGGCGAATTCATCAGCCGCGATCTGCACCGCTAGGATCCGGAGCGGCCGGACGGCGGCCCACGGCGGCGTTCGGCATCATTGCGAGATTCCGCACTTCGCCCTGTGGTGTTATGCGCCGCTCACTATACGCCGACAGACGGAGCCTCGATCGTCGCTAACATCGAAGCGGTATAGCAGGAAAACTCAGCCTTGCGCAAACGCTGGCCAGTTACGCACGTCTCCCCGATCAAGTCTGTTTTCGGCCATCTCCGGCCAGTCGGTATCGCCTCCCAAAAACACCCGACGCCCCTGCCTTTCCGGTGCGATGGCGGGGGCTCCATGGGAGTAAGATCTTGATTGTTTGGTCAAGGAGAATTTAATGGCGCAGCTAAGAATCGTCAAGTCTGATGAGGTTCAGCCACAGAACATACGCGGCTTGGGTAAAGAAGCGGGGCAGATAAAAAAATCATTGCCACGGAAAAGCTCTTTTTCAACGTGGATGAAGTCAGTCCGGGCTTCAGTCCTCATCATTGGCATACGCATATAAAATACAAGGCAGAGGGTTACGAAGTCGAATACCCCGAGGATTTTGAGGAGATCTACTTCATACTTAGCGGGCGGGGGGTTATCCAGTGGAAGAGCGAAAGTGGCGAAATCCGGGAGCAGGAAGTGGGTCCCGGTGACACGATACATATGCCTCCAGGCGTTGTGGAACATCAACTGCTCAACAATGGTACCGAAAAGATACGCTTGGCCGTTGTTGGAGTCCCGCCACCCCGGCGGAGGCCGATTTAAAGCGTGTTCGATGCCGGATCTCCGGGGTCGGATGCCACGGTCGCCGATCTCGTTTTGCCGGCCATGAGGTATATCGTCCGATCCTCAAGATAAAACCGCCGGTCCNNACTCTTGGTATCCCGGTCGAGTATTCGAAGGCGGAGCCTCGATTGAACACAAAAGACGTATTACGAGGTCTCGCCAGGCCAAATCCGTGCTGCATCCATCGGCTGCTTACAAGAGACCGCTCGCGCACCTATAGATATTCCTGTCACTAAAAGGAGTCAGGCGTCCATGCTGATTGACAAGGAGAAGTGTGTTGGTTGTGGCAACTGCGTTCCGGTCTGCGCCATGGGGGTCATCTCCGTGGTCAACGGCAGGTCGCAGGTGAACCAGGACGAGTGCGTCGAGTGCAATTCCTGCTACCGCACCCTGCGCAGCGAAGGCTTAAGCCCCACGTTCGTGCGGGCTGTGCGCTGGGTGCTGCGGCTGTTTCACCTGGAGTACGATGCGCCTCCCGATGTGTGTCCCACTGGGGCGTTGACGCCGCCTAAGCTCGAATGGCCGCGGGTGCTCCGCTCCGAATTCAGTGATCCCACCGTCAAGCACTCAAGCACCGGTCTCGGGGGGCGGGGCACGGAGGAGATCAAGTGCAACGACGTCACCGGCCGGCTGAAGGAGGGCGAGATCGGCTTTGCGGTAGAGCTGGGGCGTCCCGGACTGGGAGCACGGTTCCTTGACTTGCAGAAGGTGGCCATGGCGCTGGCAAAGGCCGGCGTGTTTTTTGAACCCAAGAATCCTGTCACCCACCTGATGACCGACACCAAGACGGGCGCTCTGCGCGAGGAAATTCTGAACGAGAAAGTCATGTCTGCCATCATCGAATGCCGAGCGGACGCCGGGCGGGTGCCGGAGATTTTCGCGGCGTTACGGCGGGTGGCTGGCGAGATCGAATCCGTGATTTCGGCCGCCATCGCTGCGCGCTGCGGTCCGGATGGCTCCGTGCCGTACCTGGATATGGCGCGCGAGGCCGGCTTCACGCTGTCCCTCAATGGCAAGACGAACATCGGCCTGGGTCGGCCGCGCTTCGAGGAGCGGCAGCAGGCCGCGTAGATCATTCCCGGGAGAACATGAAATGACGAACACACTGCACCGTCGGGGCACCCACGACAGCTTGTCCCGCGACTACGTCATCTTTGTCACCACCGCCAGCGGCATCAATCGCAAGGGCTCCGGGCCGAAGATGCAACGCTTCCTGCGCCTGGCTCTGGATGAAGGACCGGTCAACATCGGCGTCAACGGGAAGAATCTGATCACCGGCGGCGATCCCGAGCGAATGGTCGCGGGCATCACGGACGATTCCCATCCCACCGCCACGTTCAGCAACCCCGAGGCCATCCGCCGTCTGGTGGGCAAACTGAAGGAGGAGGACTTGGGGATCTCGGTCACGATCAGCGCATTGACGGACGAGGTGGAAGGCATACTTCGCTCCCAGGGCATCGTGCGCCACAGCATCGAGCATTGCCTGGCCGTACTGGGTCGGACCGAGCGGCTGCCCACCCAGCAAGTCCTGGAAATCACCAGTATGTGCGGACATGGTTGCGTGTCGCACAATAACGCCCGCAAGATGATCGATTGGACCAAACTCGGGAAGCTGACACCCCGGCAGGCCGCAACCTATCTCGCGCGCCCTTGTGCGTGCGGGGCGTTCAACATCGAACGGGCCGAGGAACTGCTGACCCAAGCGGTGGGCATGGCCTAGCAACAATAACAGAGGTCATAGGCGCGGGATCGAAGCTGCGGATAATGCGCGAGGAGGAATCATGAAGACAAATCCATTGGCCATTGCAGCCATCGCGGGACTTGCATTGTTCGCCGGCGCCGCGCTGGCGCAGACGAGGACAGATCAGCAGAACTATCCGGTGCGGCCGATCCGGATCATCGTGACGACCACGGCGGGAAGCGCGACCGACTTTACAGCCCGCACGATTGGCCAGCGCCTCACCGAAGTCTGGGGCCAGCAAGTCGTGGTGGATAACAGGGCCGGTGCCGGCGGCGTGATCGGTCACGAGCTGGCGGCGAAGGCGGCGCCTGACGGTTATACGTTGGTTCTCTCTTCCTCCGCCGGCCTCGTTATCAATCCGCTGCTCAACAAGGTGCCATACGATCCAGTTCGGGACTTCGCGCCGATTTCGCTCGCGGTGATTAATCCCAACATGTTAGTCAGCCATCCAGCGCTTCCCGTCGCCAATGTAGATCAACTCGTCGCACTCGCCCGCGCGAAGCCCGGAAAACTCAACTGCGCATCTCCGGGCACGGGCACGGCCAACCATCTTGGCTGCGAGCTGCTGAAGTCGATGGCGGCGGTCGATTTTGTGCACGTGCCGTACAAGGGCACATCGCCCGCCATTTCCGATCTGGTAGGCGGCCAGGTGGACTTCATGTTCAACAGCATGCCCGCGGTGCTGCCGCTCGCCAAGACCGGAAAGTTGCGCGCGCTTGCCACCGCCGGAAGGAAACGCTCCGCCGCTACGCCCGAGCTGCCGACGATAGCCGAGACGCTTCCCGGTTACGAATGCATCAATTGGTACGCTCTCCTGGCGCCCCGCGGCGTGCCATCCGGGATCGTGGGCAAGCTGAATGCCGAGGTCGTGAAGTTGCTCGCCGAACCGCAGGTTGCCCAACGATTCGCCGACCAGGGATCGGAGCCGCAGACGGGCACGCCGGCGGAACTCGCGGCGTACATGCGCAGCGAGACGGAGCGTTGGTCCAAAGTCATAAAGATGGCGGGGCTCAAGACCGAGCATTGAACGCGATCTCCGGAGGCCGGACGGCTCACTCGGGCACCCGTCACACTCCAGGCCCCCGGCATATCGATGTAGCACTATTGTGCTACAATGCACTTTCCACTGGAGCTACGCGATGTCCACAACCACCATTCGCCTGCCGCAGGATCTTAAGGAGCGCATCGCTCGCGCAGCAGAACGCGCTGGAAGCACCGCACACAGTTTCATCCTGGAGGCGATAGCCGAGAAGGCCGAACAGGAAGAGCGCCGGGGGGAGTTCCAGGATGCAGCCGAGCAGCGGTACGCTGAAATTCTCGCCTCTGGCAAGACAGTGCCGTGGAGTGAGATGCGGCGCTATCTTGAGCGTCGGCTCAGAGGTAATAAGATTGCTCGACCCAAGCCGAGAACGCTTGCGCGCTAGCAATGTCGCGCGTCGAGCTCGCACTAGAGGTCGGGGATGATTTCGACCGCATCTTAGATCATCTCTTTCAGCATGAGGCCACGGACGCCCGATCGCGCGTTGAAGACATCATGCGGGCAATCGACGTGCTGGAACGCAATCCGTTGATCGGTCGGCCTGTCCGCGCCGACCTTAGAGAACTTGTGATCGGACGCCGTGCACGCGGTTATATCGCGCTGTATCGGTACGTTGCAGAACTTGACGCGGTGTTTGTGCTCGCCATTCGCGGCCAGAAGGAGGCGGGTTACACAAGAAGCTAGGCTTGAGAGGGAAGGCGATGACCGAGTCACCGAACCCGCATGGGCCAAAAGCCGCGGTTCAGTTAGCCCATGATGGTTGCAACGGCACCCGCGTGATGTGTTGTAGTTCGGGTTTATCCGACCGACCGTGTCTGAGCATGTCATGCCTAAAGTGTCGTTGAAGGGTTGGGCACGGCCAAAGCCGCATGCCGGCGAGAGGCATCTCGATCGGATAGCCTGAGAGGTTCGAGCCCGGTACGGCTCCCCGACCAGGGCAAAAGTGGGCACCGCCTGACGCGGTCGCTGGTAGCGATCGAACGTGTGATGCCTGGTCGGGAGGTCACGACATCAGCCCTTTGAACACTTATGGCAGAATTCCGCCGCGGTGCATGTAATCGATTTCGGCTTGAGCGTCGACGCGCAGCGTGAACGTAATGCTGTCCCGCGTGCCGTTGCGCCTCCGCACTGCGACGGTCTGCCCGCTTTCAGCGCCCGTTATGATTGGGTGCGCTCTTGAGCCAGCAATCGCACGACATCCTTGCCATCCCGCGCCTTGTCGCGGTTCTCCGGCGTCTCATTTCCGAGCGCCGTGCCAGCCACGAAGTGATAGATATCCGCGGCTCCCTGAAATACTTTCGGGGTGATGCCGGACGCGCCGAGGGTCTTGGAGATCTCGAGCATTTCCGGCACCCAGCGATACGCCTTGGGCGGCATTTGCGGAAACTGGCCCAGCGCCCACTTATAAAGATCGGCTTGGTGGGACTGCTGTAACTGCTGATCGAGCAAGCCGTCGACGCCTAGCCGCTGGGCGGCTATCAGCACGTCCAGCCACAGCGCCTGCGTGCCCTTGTTGAGGGCGCCGTAGCACATCTTGAGCGCGCTCGCATCCGCGATGCGTTCGCTCACCACGTGCACGACGAGCTGTGGCCCGGCGAGTTGCTCGAGATCGGCGGCGCCGGGGCCCGACACGTAGAGATTGGTCTTCGCCTTGCCCCGCGGAGGCGAGCCGATGATGCCGGCGTCAAGGAATCGTCCGCCCGCTCCTTGGATCACAGCGGCGATTTCATGCACGGTGTCCGGCGCGATCGCATTGCAGTCGACGATCAATATGTGGCGGCCGCTCGTGCGCAAGGCATTGCCCGCTTCGCGTGCAAAATCGAGTGCGGCGCCCGGATTCATGATCGAGAGCACGACATCGCATTCGGCAACGAGTCGTGCGACCGTACCGACATCGGTCAATCCNNTGCATCGCTACCGCCTGCCCCATGTCTCCGGGTGTCATCAAGCCGACTTTATCGATCTGCATGGCATTGCCTTTCAAGTGAGCTT
The DNA here is from genome assembly GCA_003153455.1 of Betaproteobacteria bacterium. Lineage (GTDB taxonomy): Bacteria > Pseudomonadota > Gammaproteobacteria > Burkholderiales > SG8-41 > PALSA-1004. The sequence goes on from PLYS01000264.1 coordinate 8,239, forward strand.
CGAACGAGCAACCATACCACGGCGGGCGCGGCCGCGCCTTCTTATCCGGCCTGGCCAAAGGCGAGAATTACAACCTGGTCAAATAGAATAAGAGTAACGCTAATGGACGATGTATCCGCCGTCCATCACGAGCGCGTGGCCGATGACGTAAGCGGCGTCCTTCGAGACCAGAAACGCAACCACGCCGGCGACTTCTTCAACGGTTCCGAAGCGGCCGATCGGAACGTCGCGTGCGCGCTGCTCCAACTCTCCGGGGTTTCGGCCCGCCACGAAACCCTCGGTGGAGACGGGCCCCGGGCAGACGGCGTTGACAGAGATGCCGTCCGCCGACAGCTCGAGGGCCATCGAGCGGGTGAGCTGGATGAGACCCGCCTTGGTGAGGTTGTAGACGGCCCCGTAGCGCGAAGCAACGATGCCGAGCTGGCTGGCCATGTGAATCACGTGCCCTCCGCCCTGTGCGCGCATGATGGGCACCACCGCCTGGCTCGCAAAGAACGGTGCGCGCAGATTTACCGCCACCAGCCGGTCGAACTCTTCGTGCGAGAACTCCCCGAAGGCCTTGCGCACGCGGATGCCGGCGTTGTTCACCAGAATGTCGATGCGGCCCATGCGCTGATGCGCTGCGGCAACCATTGCCTCGGCCGCTCCCGTGCGCGCGAGGTCGTGCACGCCCCAGGCCGCGTCAGGGGCGCCGGCCTTCCGGCAGGCCGCGGCAGTTGCGTCGAGTTCCGTCTCTGTGCCGTCCGCCGCGAGGTAGATCGCGGCCCCTTCCGNNCAGCGCGGCCTTGCCGTTCAATTTACTCATCACCTGTTTCTTTACAGATTGTCCATGACCCAGTCGGCGATGTAGTTCGCGCCGACCATCCGGTTGTCGCAATGGCAGTGTTCGCAGCCGCCGTCCTCGGGCGTAAAGATCCTGAGCGTTTTTCTTTTCGCGCCGACCGCGTTGTAGAGTTGCTCCGCGACCGCCGGTGGCACCAGCGTGTCGTGCAGGCCGTGCGCAATGAGCGTCGGACACTCGATGCGCTCCGCGACGCCTGCAAGCGTCCATTGCTTCAGCTTCTCCATCGCAGCGTCCATGTCAGGCACGCCAAGCACCCACGGCAACTGGAATTTCGCCGACGAAACTTTCGTGCCGCCGGCCTCCATTTCCCCGCGGCGTTTCAGCCAGATCGCGTGATAGTCGAATTGCGCCCCCCACGCGACGCACGCTGAATAGCGTTTTTCAAACGCGGCAACGCGTGGCGCGTAATAACCGCCCAGACTGAAAGCCATGATCGCCACCCGCCGCGGATCCACATCATTTCTGGCGGCCGCGCACTCATAGGCCGCCGTGCCGGCGACTTCATAGTCGTAGCGGGCGGGGATGTTGAGCAGCCGCAATGCTTCGCCCTGCCCCGGGCCGTCGACCGCCAGCGTGCTGATGCCGCGATTCGCGAGTTCCACCCCGGCCCACAGGACGCCAATCTCCTTGCACAGGTCGAAGCCGTCGAACAGCACCACCGTGGGCGCCTTCCCGACGGCGCCCGGCGCCCGCATGAAGTAGGCCGGGAGGATGGTCCCCTGATAGGGAACTTCGACGCGCTCGATGTTCGGATAACGGCGCCGATAGCCCTCAACGTAGCAGTGCATGCTGCGCCGGTAGGCATTGAATTTGCGTTCGCTGGGCGGAATGAAGCGTTCGCTCCACAGGAAATAGGAACCCGCGTGCAGGTAATACGTCCCCGCCGTGAGCGGGTGCCCGGCTGCATCCGCCGCGCGCGCTTTTCGCTCCATGTCTTCCGCCATCGCGGACCATTCGGAAAACCACGCTTCGTTGTCGCCCTCGCGGCCTTTCAAGCGCTGCCCGACCTGATCGATCTCCCCCATCGCGGTCGCTCCCCACACCGCCATGTCGATCATCGACATCATCTGCTGAGACCATACGAAATTACCGGGGAAATATTCGAACCAGTGCTTGATCGGCTGTGCCGCCATTATTTCTCCCTCTGCCGCCGCGTAAGCCTCATTCCAGCCGGGCCCCTGACTCGCGCGCCACCTTCGCCCATTTCAACAGCTCCGATTTGACGAATCCGGCAAACTCCTCGGGCGAACTTCCCAGAGGTTCATAGCCGAGCGCTGCAATCCGTTCGAGCACGTCGGGCGCCTTCAGCGCTCTCACCACTTCGGCATGCAGCTTCGCGATAATGGCGGCGGGCGTGCCTGCCGGCGCCATCATGCCGTTCCAGCTCATGGCGTCGTAACCCGGTATGCCCGCTTCGGCGATCGTCGGTAGTTCCGGCACGACCGAATACCGCGTGGCAGTGGTGACCGCCAGCGCGCGCACCCTTCCCGACTTGACCTGCGGCAGAGCCAGTGGTCCAACGGTGAATGTGAGCTGCAACTGGCCGCTGATCAGGTCCGTCATGGCAAATCCCAGCCCCTTGTAGGGGATATGCACCATGTTCGTCCGCGACATCGACTTGAACATTTCGCCGAACAGGTGCCCGGGCGACCCGTTGCCGCCCGAGCCGAAATTGAGGTCGCCCGGCCGTGCTTTTGCCAGATTCACCAGATCGCCCACCGATTTTGCGGGCAACGAAGGATTGACGATCAGGATGAACGGCACGATGGCGGCGACGGTGATTGGCGCAAAGTCCCGCGCCATGTCATAGGGCAGCTTGTAGAAGCCGGGACTCATGGTGTGTGATGCGGTCGCAAACAGCAACGTGTAGCCATCCGGCTGGGCTTTCGCAACCACTGATGCGGATGCCATGCCGCCGCCCCCACCCTGCGGATCGACGATCACCTGCTGGCCCCAGGCTTCGGTGAACTTCTGCCCGATCATCCGCAACAGCGCGTCAGGTCCGCTGGTCATGACCACGCGTATCGGCCGCGCCGGCCATTGCGCCTGCGCGAAGCATAGTCCGGCGCCCGCTGAGAGAAGCGCGACCAGGCCAAGACCGCGCGCAGCCATATATGTTATTTGCATACTGCGACAAAACAAGAAATTATCCACGCGCCGAACAAGAAGCACGGAATCGAAGGTGTCAATTGAGTCTTGCGTCGAATCGTCAGCATAGCATAGGCCCGGTTTGCCTTGCTTGAGCACGCTTGACAGGCAACCGGGGATCGATGTATTTCATCATCACGCGCAAGGTCGCCAGGCGCAGTGGCGGCCCTGCCAGCTCAAGGCGGGGCCGCTCAAGGGCGTCGCGGACTGTGTGGAGCGCTACCGGCGTTTCTGGGAGAAAAATGAGGAGTCTACATGAAACACAGAATCACAGTCATCACGCTGGGCGTGGATGATTTGCAAACGTCAGTCGCATTTTACCGTGACGGCTTGGGTTTGAAAACCGAAGGAATCATCGGCGAAGAGTTCGAGCATGGCGCCGCTGCCTTTTTTGATTTGCAGTCCGGTTTCAAGCTGGCCCTTTGGCCGCGCGATTCTATCGCCCATGACACCAAGATCCCGAAGACTCCACGCAGCCCTACTGAAATGACCATCGGCCATAACGTCAATACGAAAGCGGAAGTCGATGCGGTCATGGACCGGGCGAAGCGGGCTGGGGCAAGAATAGTCAAGGGCGCGGGGACCACGTTTTGGGGAGGCTACGCAGGCTATTTTCAAGATCCGGATGATCATTTGTGGGAGGTCGTTTGGAACCCTCAATTTCAGATTCAGGAATAAGTGGAGATACCCTACAAAGGAGCAGCATTGCAATGGACCCAAAGGAACACAAGACGGCTACCACCACAACCGGCGCACGCGCGCTGGTCGACGCATTGCTGCGGGAAGGCGTCGACCACGTCTTCGGCATCCCGGGCACGCAGAACCTCGCGATTATCGATGCGTTGCGCGACACCCCGCAGATCCGTTTTATTCTGACGCGTCACGAGCAAGGCGCCGCTTTCATGGCCTATGGTTTTGCGCGCGCTTCACGGCGCCCGGCGGTGGTAACGGCGACTGAAGGACCGGGCGTCACGAACCTGGCGACTGCCATGGGCGCCGCGTATCGCGGGCTGGTGCCGGTGATCAGCGTGTGCGGCGTTCAGGAAAGCACGATGCGCGAGCGCGACGCAACTCAGGACATGGACCAGGTCACTTTCATGCGTCCGATCACCAAGTGGGCACACAGCATTCCGAACGTGCAGAAAGTGCAGGAAGCGGTGCGCAAGGCGTTTCGCGTGGCGCTCACCGAACCGCAGGGGCCGACGCATATCGAGGCCTCGAGCGAAATCCTGCTGGAGCAAACCGCCATCGAAACCATCGCGCCGGCCGCCTACCGCAACATGGTATTGCCGTCATGCAGCAGTGCCCAGCTCGATCAGGTATACGCGCTGCTCGCCGGCGCCGAGCGCCCCGTTTTCGTCGTCGGACGCGGCGTGATCAGCGAAGCGGCCACCGGCGCCATGGCGGCGCTTGCCGAGTGCACGGGAATTCCGGTCGGGGCATTGCAGTATTCGCCCGACGCTTTTCCGTGTTCGCACCCGCTCGCGCTGGGGCCGCTGGGCCGCAACGGCTTCGGCAGCGCCAACCGCGTCGTGCCCAAAGCCGACGTCATCATCGCGATCGGCGCGCATATCGACGTCTTTTCGACGCTGCACAAGTACGGGATCTTCAGCGAACAGGCGAAACTCGTCCATCACAGTACAGCGCCCGGCCAGATCGGCATCGTCTTCCCCGTGACCCTCGGCGTGACAGGCTCGACGGTGAGCTTCATCGCGGGGTTGAGCGAACGCGCGGCAAGAGCCGGATTGCGCAAACCGTGGGTCGATGTGGCGAAGGCTCGCGCCGATTGGGAGACCGAGCTGCAGGGCGCCGTGCGTCACGAAGCGGAACCGATACAGTCGCAGTTCGTCGCCCATATGATCCGCAAAGTGTTGCCCCGCGACGGCCTGCTCGTCGTCGACGCTGGCAACGGTGGCAAGCATGTGCGCAGCTACTTTAAGAGCTACGAGCCGGGCACTTTCCTGTGTATCGACGATTGGGCTTCCGTCGGCGGCTCGTTTCCGATCGCGCTCGGCGCGAAACTGGCGCGGCCGGACCGCCCGGTGCTGTGCGCGTCGGGCGACATGGGCGCGATGTGCAATATCGGCGAGCTCGAGACCGCGATGCGCGAAAAAATTCCGGTAGTCTATGTCGTATTCAACGATCAGGGCCTCGGCAACGAGCGCGCGTTCCAGAACGAACATTACGGCGGGCGCTTTTATGCAGTGGATTACCGGAACCCCGACTTCGGCGCACTGGCGCGGGTTTTCGGCGCGCATGGCGAACACGTAACGCGTCCGGCTGACCTCGAAGACGCACTGCATCGCGCGTTCGACAGCGGCAAACCTGCCATCGTCGACGTCATGATCGATCAGCACACGCTGGCGCCCGTGGTATACAAACCGTAAGATGGAACCGCAAAGGCCGGTATGAAAAGCGATAGCCAGCACGCATTCCTCCAGACCCGCATTCCCGGCGACCGTCTCCTGCACTCCCCCGGTCCCACGCACATCCCTGCCGAAGTGTTGAGCGCCATGCACCGCCAGCCGATGGACCATGGCGACCCGCGGCTCGAAGCGTTGGTCGCCGTATGCGAGGCGGGCCTGCGGCGGGTGTTGCAAACGGAGACAGCCGACATTTACCTTTACGCCTCGAACGGCCACGGGGTATGGGAGGCGACGACGGAAAACCTGCTCGCGCCCGGCCAGGCGGTGCTGATTCCGGGCACCGGGCATTTCTCCGAACAGTGGGCGCTCCAGGCCGAGGCGACCGGGCGCCGCGTCATCCGCACGTCCTTCCGCGAGGGCTACCCGATCGACGCAAACGCCGTCGAGCAAGCGTTGCGCGCTGACAGAAAGCGCGAGATCGTCGCCATCTTCGCCGTGCACACCGATACTGCGAGCGGCACCACCAGCGATCTGCAAGCGATCCGCGCTGCCATAAACGCAGCGGGCCACCCGGCGTTGTTCGTGGCCGATGTGGTCGCGTCGCTCGCGGCCGCCCCGTTTGCGATGGATGCGCTGGGCGTCAACGTCGCGGTCGGCGCGTCGCAGAAGGGGTTGATGTCGCCGCCCGGCCTGGGCTTCGTTGCCGTGGACGCGCGCGCCGGCGCAGTCGCCGCGAAGAATCCCGCGCCGCGCTACTACTGGGACTGGGAACGGCGCAAGGCGGATTACACCTACAAAAAATTCTGCGGCACCTCGCCGCAGACCCTGCTGTACGGGCTCGAGGCCGCGCTCGCGCTGCTGTTTCGCGAAGGCCTGGACGCGGTGTTCGCGCGCCATGCCCTGCTGGCGCGCGCGGTGCAGGCGGCGGTCGAATGCTGGTCGCGCGAGGGCGCGGTGTTCCTGCATTGCCGCGTTCCCGCCGCGCGCTCGGTTTCCGTCACCACCATCGAGGTGCGCGACGGCATCGACGTCGAGGCGCTGCGCACGGTCGCCCGCGAGCGCTTCCAGGTTGCGTTCGCAGGCGCCCTCGGACCGCAACTCGGGCGCGCGTTTCGCATCGGCCACCTCGGCGACGTGAATGCCGCGATGATTCTGGGCTGCCTCGCCGGTGTCGAAGCCGCGATGCTCGTGCAGGGCATCCCGTTCGGCCGCGATGGAGTACGCAAGGCCGTCGAGTGCCTGGCTGCGGGCTGAAGCCGATGGTTTATCTCCGCAATGCTGGGCAGGCGCGTTGAGCGGCTGAGACCACGGCTCCGTCAGCGCGCTTCGCAATCGGGTTAGTGGTCTGTTCCCTCGCGGGATTTGCTATCATGTTCGCCGACTCGACTACCGGGGGAAGGCCGCGTAATGTCGAAAAATACATCTGAACTGATACGCAAATCGGTGGGGACAGGGTTAGCAGTCGTTGCGGGAATTCTGGTCTGTTCCGCGCCGCTGCAAGCGCGCATCACCAAGATCGTCGTTGACGAAACAGTCTCGCCGGCTTTCTGCAAAGGCACGTCCTGCGCTTCGTTCGGCGACGCCGGGCAATACGAGCAGATCTCCGGCCGCGCGTTCGGCGAGCTCGATCCGGGCGATCCGCTCAACAAACTCATTCAGGACATCGAACTGGGGAAAGACCCGGACGGCAAGGTCAGATATGTCGCCACGTTCGTCCTGACCAAGCCGGTGGACATGGCTAAGGCCAGCGGCCTGATGTGGCATGACGTGCCCAATCGTGGCAGGCCGCTCACCATCGCCACCGCAGAGCGCGCCTTCGGCGACGTGGGACTTGCAAGCGCATGGCAAGGCGACAACGCCGGGATGAATGCCAAACTCGGAACGGCCGTGCGCGCGACGATGTCGGCGGGCGGCAATCATTGGCTGCAGGTTCCGGTCGCAAAGAATGCGGACGGCTCGCCGGTTACCGGACCTGTGCTCGGAAGAATCATCAACCGCTCCGGCCCCGGCGCGCAGCCGTTGATCGTGCAGACCAACCCGCTGCCCTATCTGCCGGCGAGCCTCGATACCTCGAAGGCGAAACTCGTCTCGCGCGATCACGAATCAACGGACGGCGTGGTCACCGGTCAAACGCCGATCGCGGGCGCCGACTGGAAATTCTGCGGCGGCGGCACCTTTGAAGCGCCGCTGCCGCTCAAGCAACTGCCGGTGCACATATGCCTGAAGGGCGGCTTCAATCCGGCCAAGCTCTATCAGGTGGTGTACACGGCGAAAGATCCGTACATCCTCGGCATCGGTTTCGCCGCGTGGCGCGATGTCGCATCCTTCTTCAAATACGCGGCCAAGGATGATTTCGGTACCGCGAATCCGCTGGCAGGACGTATCTCGTCTAGCATTACGCGTGGCCGGTCGCAATCCGGCAATTACCTCAGAGGCTGGCTGCATCTCGGTTTCAATCAGGATGAAGCCAGGCGTCAGGTGCACGACGGCATGTGGCCGATCATCGCGGGGCGCAGAATCGCGCTCAACTTCCGCTGGGCGCAGCCGGATGGCGTGCTGGAGCTCTACCAGGCCGGCAGCGAGGGACCGCAGTGGTGGGTCCCGTATCCCGATCAAGCGCGCGGCCTGCCGGCGCGCAGCATTCTCGACCGCTGTGCGGCCACCAAAACCTGCCCGAAAGTCATCGAGCATTTCGGTGCCGCCGAGATCTGGGCCCTGAAGCTGGGCCCGGAGTGGGTGGGCACGGATCCCAAAGAAGACATTCCGCTGCCTGGCAACGTGCGTCGCTATTACATCGGCAGTACCGCGCACGGCGG
>PLYS01000304.1:0-21777 GCA_003153455.1 Betaproteobacteria bacterium
CCCTGCCAACGACGGCCCGCAAGCGGTTTACTTCGCGCTTCGCCTGTGCAAGCAGGCTATCCCAGTCGTTCGGCGGATGCCCGCGCTCCAGCATCTTTTGGAAAACGCGGTACGCGTCGTCCGAACGCTCATAGGCACGTTTCGTGTCGTCGTCGTTCACCCAGGCGTACACAATGATCCGGCTCGCCTGATGGTAACGGAAGAAGAGCCGGTACTGCTGAAAGAACTTGGCGCGAAACCAGTGCTTGCGGTCAGCGCCAAGGGTCGAGCCCTGCCGATACTCGGAGCGCGTAGGATCTTGCGGAATCAACTCGAAGGCGAGCGCGGCGATCGCAGCCAGCCGCTTGGTGGCGTTTTTCCTGGGATAGCCAACCGGGTCCCTCGCGCGTAGCACCTCGACCCGCGCGACGAGCGCCTCGACCTGATCCAGAAACAGCGGGTGCGCAAACAGTGTCCAGCCATTGACTGCGAGCGGCGCAGGCGGCGCCCGCTTCATTCGTCCCCGGGGGCGAGTTTGGTGTCGAGATCAACCTTGACGCCCTTCACGAGCGAGCGGACGCGTTTGGCGAGGCGCGCATCGAGGCTGCGCACACCTCCCGGATTGGTTTCAATGTCGTGGGCAAGGAAGGATAGAAACTTATCGAGAACTGGGTCGTCCTTAGACGCGTCAGCCGCGCGTGTCAGCACGACACGGCCATCTGGCCGCACGAGGTAACGGATCTTGTCGCGCTTGCCGAGCTTGAGTGCGCGACGCACCGCGTCCGGTACGGTGGTCTGGTAACGGTCGGTGAGCGTGGATTCGAGTTCGAGCGTGGCAGCCATGGCAGCCTTCGGGGATTGGCTAGCCGAAATGGTAATGCAGATGCATTGTCTGGTCAATCTCCGCCAAGGCGCCACTGGCCTTCGTGACCATTACTACGGGCTGTGTACAGGTCCAACGCCGGCCGCTAGGCTATCCAGCACGCGAGGCTTTCACTGGGCGCTGGCGTCATCAACTCCGAGAGTATGTGGGTGTCGAGAAGAGAGTTAAATGAGGCCGTGCTCGAATTATGCGACCGCTCCATCGAGCCAAAAGCGCAGGGTATAGTTGCAATGGCTGGTGGCACAAACTCAGGTCATGGTACGGCTGATGGAGCGATTCAACATCCCGGTCACCGAAGAAGAATAAATAGGGTAACTTTTTGCCCGAAGTGCAAGGAGCCGATGCCCGTCATCGCGTTGATCGAGGATCCAGCAGTCATCCGACGCTTCCTCGAACACGGGGGCCTGTGGGCGGCGCGCCCCGCGATGACTTGACCCGCCCTGCCCGCGCGTCTTACGCTTTGCCCCTTTACTGAGGAAAGAAAGAAAAACAAAATGGCACGCCGAAATCAAGTGCTACTTGCAGCGGTCCTGGCGGCGACGAGCACCGTTGCCAGCGCGCAATATCCGGACCGCCCGCTGCGTCTGGTCATCCCGTTTCCCGGCGGCGGCGGGCCGGCGAACGTCGCAGGACGGGTCGCTCAGTTGATGAGCGCCCCATTGGGCCAGCCGGTGGTGCTCGACAACCGGCCTGGCGCCAACGGCGTGATCGGGGCCGAACTGGTGATCAAGTCGCTGCCGGACGGTCACACCCTCTTCCTCGGCTCCGCGACCTCGATGTCGGCGCTGCCTCATCTGCGCAAAATTCCGCCGTTCGACCCGCTGACGGCGTTCAGTCCGATCGGAATGATCGGACGTTCCACGACATTTCTGATCGTGCATCCAAGCCTGCCGGCGAAAACGGTTGCGGAGCTCATCGCATACGCGCGCGCGAATCCGGGAAAACTGACTTATGCGAGCGGCAACACGAGCGGGATCGTCAGCATGGCGCAGTTCATGCGCGGGAACAATCTCGATATGGTGCACGTGCCTTACAAGGGCGACGTGGCGGCCATCGGCGACTTCGTCGCGGGCCGCGTGCAGCTCATGTTCGCCTCGACGAGCTTTGCCTCCCTCATGAAAGAGGGGCGGCTACGCCCGCTCGTGGCCATGCTGCCCGAGCGCAGCCGGCTGCTGCCGGATGTGCCATCCATGGCAGAGGCGGGAATCCGGGGCATCAACATCCGCTCCTGGATTGGCATAGTCGCCGCGGCGAAAACTCCGCGCGCCATTAATGCGCGGCTCAATCGCGAGCTCAACCGCGTTCTTTCCGGCGCCGAAGCGCGCGCGCTGCTCGACCGCGAAGGCATGCTGCCTGAACCCATGACGATCGAGCAGTTTGCCGCGCACATCAAGGCGCAATACGAGATCTGGGGCCAGGCGATCCGCGATGCTGGGATACCGGCGGAATGATGCCAGTTTACTATCTACTGCTACCCATGGTGAAAGCGGACCTCGTGCGCTTCGCGAAGGTGGTGAAGGCTGCCGGGAAAAGGATCGAATGAGGTAATCACATTGGCAATTTTTCGCATAGAAGGGGTTAAATCCGCCGTGTCATAATTGCGACTCCCTTCGGCATAACAATTCACTCAAATCCCAAAAGAGAGCATCACCATGTTGAGTCTCACACCCATCCGCCGCGTGGTTACCGGCAACGACGCGCAAAGCCGTTCAAAAGTAGTCTGGGACGGCCCCGCGCCCAATTCGCACGAAGCATCGCTGGGATCGGGACGCGGCCACACCGACATCTGGGTGTGGAATGAAACACCGCTGCCGATCAATGGCGCCGGCGACGACGGCAATTTGAAATATATTTTTTCGGGGCCGCCCGGCGGCGGGCATTTCCGAGTGGTGCAGGCGCGCGCGAGGCCTGCGGATTACGACCGCTCGAAAGACCCCGACGTCATTGCGCCGCACCCGCCGACGCCCCGCCCCGGCGGCCAGGGCCTGTGGGATCGCGGCGGCAATTCGCTGTATGAATCCGCCATGCACAAGACGCAAACCCTCGACTACGGCATCGTGCTGAACGGCGGGCGCGATCTGGTGCTCGACGATTGCCGCCTGCCGATGAATGTCGGCGATATCGTCATTCAGGTCGGCGCGTGGCACCAATGGTGTTTTCCGAACGGCGCGCAGATGGCATTCGACATGATCTACGCGGATTTTCCCGATGGCCCGAAGGGTCTGGCGCAAGGCAACGACAAGCCGCTGCCTGCGCCCAAGCTGCCGCCCGGCGTGAAGCCCGCGCGGCGCATCGTCACCATCGACCGTGAAGAAGGCCGCGGCGTGCTGGTGGGCGACACCGCCGCGCCCGACGTGCGGCTTGATCCTGCGCGCCCCGGTTATGCGTGCGCGCGCCTGTGGGTTGCCGATGGCCACCCGGCAAAAATGGTGTACGAAACGCTGCACCTGCCGCACACCATAGAGCCGCCGGCGCGCGGCAGCGTGTGCCGCGTGATCGACTATCCACCAGACGCCACGTGGAAAGGCAAAGCCGGTGCCGCCGAGGTGGCCGCGTTCTTCAAGGCCATGGGGTCGCCCGGCGCGTCAACGTATGCACCGGGCGCGCCGCATCCGTACATGCAAAAAACCCGGACGGTGGATTTTTGCTGCGTGCTCGAAGGCGAGATCGCGCTCGTGCTCGACGCGCAGGAAGTCAGCATGCGCGCCGGCGAAATCGCCGTGCTGCGCGGCGCCAATCACGCGTGGAGCAATCGCTCAAGCAAGCCCGCACGCGTTTCGGTGTGTACTCACGACGGAAAAAATTGAACAGCGAAGGACTCATGTTCCAAACCACAGCGACTCCGCGCGCAAGCCTGCCTGCTTGACGATAGGCGCCCACTTCGCGATCTCGGCGCGTATCGCCGCCGCGAACTGATCGGGCGAGTCGGCTATCACGTCGCAAGCCTCGGCACGCTGGCGTTGCTGCACGTCGGGCAGACGCAGGCTTGTCACCAACTCGCCATTCAAGTTGACGCGCCGATTTCTTCTGCCTGCACTGGGGTTCCTTTGCGTCCTTCGTGTCCTTCGCGGTTCAATCTTTCGCTTTATCCATCAGTGACCGCCATGCACGCTCAATCTATTTTGGCCCCCGACGCCTTGATCAGCCTGGCCCACTTCTCGGACTCGCTTTTCACGAATGCGGCGGCCTGCTCGGGGCTGGAGCCGATGATATCCACCCCAACACCTCTTAATTTCTCCTGTGTCTCGGGCTGTTTCAGAACCTTGTCGATTTCGGCGTGCAGCCGGGTGACGAGTTCGCGCGGCAGCCTGGCCGGAGCGAACACCACGTACCAGGTCGTCACCGCGTAACCTTTGATGCCGGACTCATCGAGCGTCGGAAGGTCGGGCGCCATCGACGAGCGCTTGGCGCCCGTCTGCCCAAGCGCCTTGACGCGCTTTGCCCGCACGTAGGGCAGGCTTTCCGCGATCGGCAGCGATGTCATTTCGACCTGGCCGCCGATCACGTCCTGAAACGCCGGCCCGCCGCCTTTGTATGGCACGTGCTGTATGTCGATGCCGGCCATCATGCGGAAGACCTCGCTCGCGAGGTGGGACGTGCTGCCGTTGCCGGCGCTCGCGTAGCGGATGATTCCGGGCTTTGCCTTCGCCAGCTTGACCAGCTCAGGGATCGAATTCGCCGGCACCGAGGGATGCGCCATGATCAGCAGCGGCGCCTCGCCAACGTGAGAAATGGCGACAAAATCCTCCATCTTGAAGTTGACCTTGCGATACAGGCTGGGATTGATCACGATCCCGGGCGTGCTGTTCAGGATGGTATAGCCATCGGGGTCCGCTTTCGCGAGCGCTTCGAACGCGAGATTGCCGCCGGCGCCGGGACGATTATCGACGAAAAAGTTCTGCCCGACCGACTCGGACAGCTTCTGCGCCAGCACGCGTGCGACGATATCGGCGCTGCCGCCCGCCGGGAACGCGACGAGCATGCGCACCGGTTTGGCAGGATAGCTTTGGGCTACGGCAAGCCCGGCCGCGCCTATCGTCGCGAGCCATGCCACGGCAATTGCGAGTGTCTTTCTCATAATTCCTCCTTTGCGGTTCAATCTTTCGGCTTGGGCATCACATCCAGCCTGGCGACAATTCCATCGAGATCCTTCGAGGGAGCGGGATATCGTTCCATCACCAGCGGATCGTGCCCGGGGATAATGTGTTGGGGTGACGCTGCAAGGCGGCGCAGCGTGTCATAGCCCTCGAGCACCTCGCCCAGATGGAACGTGGTGGGAAAGCAACGGCCGGCTTCCATATGCTCGTAGTAATGGCTGGCGTCCGACGCCAGCACTACCCATCCCCGTGCGGTCGCGACGCGCACGCACTGCAAGCCCGCGGTATGCCCGCCGATACGATGCACGCTGACCCCCGGCGCGAGTTCAGCCGTACCGTTATGGAAATTCACCCTGTCCTTGAATACCAGCCGCACCATCCCGACGACATCCTCGACCTCGTAGCCGTGGTTCAAGCGCGGGTGTCGCATATGGCGCCCGGTCACGTAGTTCATCTCATCGTCCTGCAGGTGAAATCGCGCCTGCGGGAAGTCGTGGAACGTGCCCACGTGATCATAGTGCAGGTGCGTCAGGATGACCTCTTTCGCGTCTGACGCCTTAATGCCGAGCAAAGCAAGACCTTGCTCAGGGCTGCGCAGGAAGGTGCGCTTGCGTTTTGCGGCCATCTCCCGCGTGAAGCCGGTGTCGACCACGAACAGCCGCTCTTGGTTGCGGATCACCCACACGAAGTAGTCCATCGGCATCGGTGCATCGTGCGGGTCGCCGCCGACAAAGTGACCGCCGCGCCTTGCTTCGCGGGTCGCATATTTGATCGCGAATATCTCGTAAGTGGCTTGACTCATATTTACCTCAGGCATATTGGTTTCTGCTCGCATCGGCGCCGGATGTCCCGGTATCCCGGAAACGATGCTCGAGGCTCAGCGCAACCATCCATGCATCGCGCAGACAGGAGAGAAAATCACCCGGCCGGTAGCAATCTCCCGCGAGCGCGTATTCAACCCCTGCCTCCTCGAGCAACGGCACCACGTCGCGGTCGGGCTCGGGACCGGTCGCGATCACCAGGCAATCTCCGATCTCGACGCTGCGAGCCGTTCCGTCCGCGGCGCGCAGTTCGAGGTTCGTGCCGTGCGCTTTCTCCACCATAACGCCGCTCAGAATAGCAGTGCCCCGCGCCTTCAGGCGGTCCAACAGTTCCATTCGATTGTTGCGCGCCATGCCGCCGGCGACGGTATCGAGCGCCTCGATTATAGTACAACGCTTGCCCTGCAACGCCAGCAGATCAGCGGTCTCCACGCCCACCATGCCGCCGCCGATGATCGTGACCGCTGCCGCGGACGCAATCCGCGCGGGATCGCGCAGCACATCCCACGCGTGCAAAACGCGCACCCCAGCATCGAGACCGGAAACATCGAACGGGCACGCACGCGGTCTTGCTCCGGTGGCAACAATGACAAAATCCGGCGCAAACGCCTTGATGGTTTGCGCCGTCGCCACGGTGGATGTCCGCACCTTGATTCCGAGCGCCTTGACTTGCTGCCAGCGGTAGCTCCAGACCGGCTCGACCTCGAGTTTATCGGGCGCGGCGATTGCAAGCGGCATCTGCCCCCCGGCCGTCTCCGACTTTTCCCAGATTTCGACCTGGTGGCCCCGGCTCGCAGCGGCCCGCGCCGCCTCGACCCCTGTCACGCCGGCGCCCAGCACCAGCACCCGCTTCGGATCCCTGCTTTGTAGAGTAGGGAACAGTTGCGGTTCGGCATGCTCCAGCGTCTCGAACTCCGTGCCTATCATCGGGTTGTGCACGCACGCGACATCTTTCTCCAGCGTGAGCCGCTCGAAACAAATATTGCACGCGATGCACTTGCGGATCGGCGCCCTGACTCGCCCGAAAGCCTTGAGGCACCAATGCGGATCGGCGTAAAGCGCGCGCCCGATGGAAATGAAGTCCGCGCAACCGTCGCGCAGCAATGCTTCCGCATCATCAGGGTCGACTACGCGGCCCGCAACGAGAACGGGGATCCGCACCGCCTGTTTGATCGGCTTGGCATAGGGCCCAAGACAGCCGCGCGGGAACGACGGCGGTTGAATGCAATACTTTGACAACTGCGGGCTTTCGTTGCTGCCGCCCGAGAGATCGAGGGCGGCCACCCCCTCGCGTTCGAGCCTTGCGGCGAGTTCGATGATCTCGGCCTTGGTATAGCCTCCCTTCGCGAACTCGGACGCGCTCAGCCGCACGATTAGGGGGAAGTCGGGCAGTGCATCCTTGATTCTGCGTATGGTCTCGATCAGGAACCGCGCGCGGTTGTCGAAGGCGCCGCCGTAACGATCGGTACGCTTATTGATGCGCGGCGTAAAAAACTGTTGAAACAGATACCCATTCCCGGCGTGAACCTCCACTCCGTCGTAACCGGCCTGGCGGAGGCGTCGCGCAGCCGCGACGAACAGCGTCTGTATCCCGACAATTTCGGATATCGCGAGCGGCCTTACCGCATCGCCCGTGTTCGGATTTTTCCAGGGGGAAGGACCGACGGGCTCCATGTTGAGGACAGATCGTCGCAGCAACGCGCCGCGGTGGTTGAGCTGCCCGAAGACGTGACAATCATGCGCCTTGATCGCCTCGACCAGGCTGGCAAGTCCGGGGATGAAGCGGTCGTGATAACAGCACAGCGAGTTGTGATGCGGGCGCGCGTGCTCGGTGACGACCATCGCCTCGGTCATGATCATCGCGACGCCGCCGCGCGCGCGCTCCGCGTAATAAAGCTTGTCACGCTCGGTCGACAGGCCGTCGGTGGTGCTGTAGTTGGTACCCATCGGCGCCATCACCGCCCGGTTCTTCAGCCGTAAGGCGCCGATCCGGCCGGGTTCTTCAAGCAGCATTCAATCGGCCTTGATGTTGCGGATGGATTTAACGGGGTAGGTCTGCGCGTGCGCCAACGCGCCCGCCGCAAGCAAGCCCGCGAGGAGAACACGAATTAACATGGCATGGACTCCGGTTAACAGCTTCCCATCACCGCGGCGGCAGATAGGTGCGTTCCCACTCTTCGATGCCGGAAAGCCCGAGCGCCGCGTTGTATTCCTGCATGCTGAGCATGCGCTCGCGCACGCGCTTGGTGTTGCCGTCGCGCTTGAGCGCTCCCAGCGCCTCGCGGATCGCAAAGCCGGCGGCGCAGCGCGCGAGCCCCGGATAGATCGCGATGCGCAGGCCAAGCTGCTCGATCCCGGCGGCGTCCAATTCGCCAAGCTTGCCGCCTGCGTCGACATTGACGAGGCACGGCGCATCCACCGCGGAGGTCACGCGCTGCAAATCGTCGATCAGCGTTGGACTGCTTTTCAGTTCGACGAATGCAACGTCGGCGCCCGCTCTGACGTAAGCCTGCACGCGGCGTATCGCCTCTGCGAGACCGTGTCCTTCCGCGGAGTCGGTGCGTGCGATGATGATGAAATCGGGATCGCGGCGCGCCGCAACCGCAGCCTCGATCTTGCCGACCGCCTCGCTCAGTGCTATCACCGGCCGCGCACCCGGCAACTGCCCGCAACGCTTCGGCGAAACCTGGTCTTCGATATGAATCGCGGCAACGCCGGCGGCCTCGAACTCCTGGACCGTGCGCCTGACATTGACTGCGTTGCCGTAACCGGTATCGGCATCGCAGATCAGCGGGATGTCGACGCAGGCGGCGACGCGGTGCGCATGGCTCGCGATCAGAGTAAGGTCGATCAGGCCGACATCGGGACAGCCGAGCAGCGACGCCGACACGCCATTGCCGGTCATATACACCGCTTCGAATCCGGCCTGCTCGACGAAACGCGCGCCGTAGGCATCGTAAATGCCGGGCGCGACGATCAGCGGTCCNNCCGAGATCGAGCTTGTGCGTGACGATATCATCGGATGTCTTGAGCGGACCGACGCACTCGAGACCGTCGATCACGTTGCTGGACGTCGCGGCAAGCATGATTTCGGCCATGGTGTTGATGCCAAGCCCGAAGCCGTGACCGACCACGCAGCGGATGCCCGCCGCTTCGGCGGTTGCGATCATGCGCCGCGTATTGATGAAGCCGCCCTGCTTCATCACCTTGACCTTGACGATGTCGGCGGCATTAGCCTGGATGATGCGGATCAGGCTCGCATGATCGAGCACCGACTCGTCGGCCATGATCGGAATGCCGGCGGCTTCGCGCCGCACGCGCGCCATGCTGGCGATATCGTCAGCGGGCACCGGCTGCTCGAACAATTGCAGACCGTACGGCGCCACCATGCGGGCGAGCCTGATCGAGGTATCGGCGTCGTAGCCGGCGTTGGCATCGATGCGCAGTTTGAACTCCGGCCCGACTGCTTCGCGCACTGCCTTGACGCGGTCGCGGTCGGCTTCGATATTGCCGCCGACCTTGATTTTGGCCGAGCGAAAGCCGCGCTTCTGCCACGCGACCGTCTCCGCGGCGGCCTCGTCCGGCGGCAGTATGCCGATCCAGGCGTTGAACAGCAGCGTGTCTTTCACTGCGCCCCCAAGGTACGTATGCACCGGCACGCCGCATACGCGCGCCGTCAGGTCGACGCACGCCATCTCGATCGCCGCCTTGGCGTCCAGGTAGCCTTCGACCGCGGGTTCGATTTTCTGCAGCACGCGATGAATGTTGGTCGGATCCATGCCTGCCACCAGCGGCGCAAGCCTGGTTGAAAGCACGCGCAGGCTGTCTTCGATGCTTTCCTTGGAATAGCCGGGGGACGGGTCGATGTTGCCAAGCCCGATCTCGCCGCCGCTCGCGGTGATGCGCACGATCGCGCTTTTTTGCACCGTCTTGCGCTGGTACGCGTTCTTGTATTCGCCGACCAGCGGCACCGCGACGCCGAAAATTTCTACGCGTTCGATTTTCATGCGAGTTTCCAATCAGGATGCTGTTGCAGAAACGCGATCAGACCGCCTGCGGCAAGTATCTGTTGCACCGCCGGCGGCAGCGGCGCCACCGCGCGGTCGACGTGGCGCGCCGCGACCGCCAGCCTGCCCGCGGCAAGGTCGATTTCAATTTCATCCCCTTCGGCAATGCCGGAAATGTCGCACTCGATCGCCGGCAAGCCATTGTTGATCGTGTTGCGAAAGAACTGCCGGCCTAACGACTGCGCGACGATTGCCGCCACGCCCATCATGCGCATGATGTGCACCGCCTGCTCGCGCGAGGAGTTGATGCCGAAGTTCCTGCCGGCAACGATCACATCGCCGGCTTTGAAGCGAGACGCAAAGCCCGGCGCCACCTGCTCGAAAGCGTGCTGCGCGATATACGCGTTGTCCCTGCCCGGCAGGTACTTGCTCGAGCAATTGAGATCGGTGTTGATATTATCGCCGAGTAGATGCACGCGACCCTTGATATTTGTAGAGCTTATGAGGACCTTATTCATGCCGCCTCCTTGCCGCTCGCCGTCCATTTCCCACCGGCCACCTCGCGCGGATCGGTGATTGTTCCGGTCAGCGCGGATGCCGCCACGGTTGCTGCCGAGCCGATCCAGATCTCCGACTTGTCGTTGCCGAGCCGGCCCTTGAAATTGCGGTTGGCGCTCGAAATCACGACCTCGCCGTCGCCGGTGATCAGGTGGCCGGTAATGTTGACACAGGTGCCGCAGCCTGCAGCCTCTACCGAAGCACCGGCCCTGGTCAACGCTTCTATCAGTCCTTCGCGCGCGGCTTCGAGATAAACCTGGCGCGACGCCGGCGTCACGATCATGCGCACGCCTTTGGCGATGCGCTTCCCCTTGAGGATGGCGGCGGCCTGACGGATGTCGTCGAGCCGGCCGTTGGTGCAGGTGCCGATCAGCGCGAAGTTGATCTTCCGGCCTTTGACCTCCGTTACGCCTACCACGTCATCGATCTGATGCTGGCGCGCGACCTGCGGGGCGAGTGCCGAGGCGTCGATCTCGATGCGCTCAACATAGTTCGCATCGGCGTCGGCCTTGACCGGCTGCGGCGGCTGTGCGTTATGCGCCTTGAGCCATGCAAATGTCTTGTCGTCGGCTTCGAGGATCGCCGCTTTGGCGCCCAGCTCCGCTGCGTGATTCGCGAGCGTCATGCGATCATCGATCTCCATCGCACTCACCGCGGTACCGGCGTATTCAATCGCCCGATAATTCGCGCCCTCGGCGCCGAACCGGCCGAGCATCGAGAGCGTGATGTCCTTCGCCCACACGCCCGGCTGCAGCCTGCCTCTCAATTCGACGCGGATCGTCTCCGGCACGCGAAACCACAGCTTGCCGGTCATCATCACCGCCGACAGGTCCGTGCCCTCGACACCCGTGCCCAGCGCGTTGAACGCTCCGTAAGTCACCGAATGCGTGTCGGTACCGACGATCAGGTCGCCGCACGTCAGATGGCCGCCTTCCGGCATCACCTGATGGCAGATGCCGTCACCGATATCGTAGAGCACTGCGCCATGCTGATCCGCGAATGCGCGCATTGCACTGTGAGTGTTGGCGGCTTCAATGTTGGGTGGGGGTGAGTAGTGATCGAGCACGAACGCAGTTTTCGGCGCGAATGGCAGGTCTTTGACCCCGAGCTTGGCGATCATCTTGAGCGCGTTGGCAGCACGCCCGTCATGGACCATCGCGAAATCGACGCGCGCGACGACTATGTCGCCGGCGCGTATTGCCTTGCCATCGGCGTGCGCAGCGAGAATTTTTTCAGCGATCGTGTGGCCCATGCGGCCTCGGTGTGGAATTATTTTTAACGCCGCGGGAAATAAGATGGTCTGCGACGCAGGGACTGCCGTTATTTTAGCAGGGATTGCGCGAAGCCCGATGCGTCCCACTCAAGCGGCGTCGCCCGACGTGTTTGGAATGTGCTACCCTCCTTCCGACTTGACCAGAATTATTCGATGAATCCGATCGTCATTAAATTCGGCGGCTACCAGAAACCGGCTTCAATCAATAACGCCGCAGCCAGGCTTTTCGGCGAGGTGCTCCAGGCACGCCTCGGCGACCGCATCAGCTTTCAGCTGACCGGCAATGTGCTCGATCTCGGGCGCCCGTCAGGCGATTTGCCTGTGATGGTGAAGAACGGGGAATTATCTTTGTGTTACATATCGGCCGTGCGCTTCACGGATCCGGTGCCTGAGTTCAAGCTGCTCGAACTCCCGTTCGTCGTCAGGGACCGCCCGTCCATACACCATGCGTTCGCGGGAGAATTCGGGGACCTCTGCAGACGCCGCATGCGGGAGGCCACGGCGTTTCGTCTGCTCGGGCTGTGGGACAACGGTTTTCGTCACCTCACGAACCGGGTGCGCCCGATCCGCACGCCCGCGGATTGCCACGGCCTGCGCATCCGCACTCAAATGAGCGAATTGCACGGGGAAGCCCTGCGAGCGCTCGGCTTCGTGCCGATTCCGGTCGACGTCAAGGAATTCGTGGAGCAGATTGCCGGCGAGAGGTTCGACGCCCAGGAGAACCCGCTGACCAATACGTTCAACTTCGGCGTCCATAACTATCATCGTTACATCACGCTCACCGGGCACTTCTTCGGCGCGACCGTGATGATATGCAACGAACAACACTATGAAAGCTGGCCGCCGGAAGTGCGGGACGCCGTGGAAGAAGCGGCCCGGCAAGCGACGGCACTGCAGCTCGATCTGGCCGCGGCCGAGGATGAGCAGATACTGGCCAAGTTTGACCCGCGCCGCAACGAGGTGATTCATCTGACCGACTCCGAGCGCGCCGCATTTGTCGCCGCGGTGCAGCCGGTGCTGCTCAAATACCGCAGGCAACTGGATCCGCAACTGTTCGCATGGATCGGACAACCATCCTGAAGGAGAAACCGATGCCCCGAAATAACGAGCCGTCGCTCACTGCTTACGTCGCCGAATTTATCGTCGGCACTCACGCATCCGACATCCCCGCCGACGTCATGCACCTCGGCAAGCGCTCTATCCTCGACGGCATCGGGCTGGCACTCGCCGGCAGTGTCGCAGAATCCGGCCATATCGTGCGCAAGTACCTGCGGTCGCTCGGCTGCGCCACGACCAAAGGCAGCACCGTGATCGGCAGCAGCATGAAGCTGCCGGCGCGCTTCGCCGCGTTCGCCAACGGGGTTGCAATCCACGCCGACGATTACGACGACACCCAGCTCGCGGTCGCCAAGGACCGCGTCTATGGGCTGCTCACTCACCCCACCGCACCTGCGCTGCCGCCCGTGCTGGCGATCGGCGAGCGCGACGGCCGCACGGGACGCGATGTGCTGACCGCCTACCAGATCGCGGTCGAAGTCGAAACCAAAATTTCCGAAGCGATAAATCCGCGTCACTATCAGGACGGCTTTCACTCCACCGCCACGGTCGGCGCAATCGCCGCGGGCGCCGGCGCCGCGCGCCTGCTCGGCTTTAATCATGAACAGACGCGTCGCACGCTCGCCATCGCAGCCAGCCAGGCTGCCGGTCTGCGCGAGAACTTCGGCACCATGACCAAGCCGTTTCACGCCGGTCGCGCATGCGAGAGCGGCGTAATCGCGGCCGAACTCGCAAGACTCGGATTCACCGCGACGCCCATCATTCTCGAAGCGGGGCGCGGTTTCTTCAAGGCGGCGGGCGGCGGTTACGATCCGCAGGCGATCGACGGCAAGCTCGGCAACCCATGGACGTTCGCTTTCCCTGGCGTTTCGATTAAGCCGCATCCGAGCGGCTCACTCACACATCCGGGCATGGGGTTGATGCTCAACCTGATACTCGATCACAACATCAAGCCGGTTGAGATCAAGCAAGTTTCGGTTGGCGTCAACCGCCAGAACGTCAACGCATTGATCCATAACCGCCCAACCAACGAACTGCAGGCCAAGTTCAGCATGCAGTTCTGCATGGCGATACTGCTGCTACGGCGTAAAGCGGGACTCGCCGAGTTCACCGGCGAGGTCGTCAACCGTCCCGATGTGAAGGCGATGATCGAAAAGATCGACTACGGCGTGCATCCCGAAGCCGAAGCCGCGGGCTACGAAAAGATGACGACCCTCATCGATATTGATCTGACCGACGGCCGCAGAATCAGCGGCCGCGCCGATTTCGGCAAGGGCAGCCCCGCCAATCCGATGAGCGATGACGAGCTCGCAACCAAGTTTCGCGAATGCGCGGCGTGGGGCCGGCTGCCGAGAGCGAATGCCGAAAAAGTCATCACGGCGGTTTTTAATCTCGAGAAACTGAAGAACGTTCGCGAACTGACGAAGCTGTTGCAAACGGGTGCGCGCTCGCATAGCCAGGCAAAGTCGCCAGCGGTGCGCAAGCGAAAGTGAAATAGCGGTGAAGGGTNNACTCCTTCACTCCTTCACTCCTTCATCCTTGCTCCTTGCCCCTTGCCCCTTGCTCCCTGCGCCTTGCTCCTTGCGCCTTGCCCCTTGACCCTCCACTCATTCACTCGAACCAATTGTCTACGACAGGCTAACCATGACAGTATGCATTCCCACCATCGGCCTGATGCTCGGCGACATGACCGGCATCGGCCCCGAGATCAGCGCCAAGCTGCTCGCATCCGGCGCGATGAAATCGGTCGCGCGCGTAGTCGTGATCGGCGATGCACGCGTGCTCGAGCTTGGCTGCAAGGACGCCGGCGTCAGCCTTGATTGGAAGACATACCCGGATGTCGATGCGATCGACTGGTCGCGCGACGAAGTGGCGCTGATCGATCTTGGCAACATCGATCCATCCAGGATCAAGCGCGGCGAGGTTTCGGCCGAATCCGGCAGACTGACCGGCGAAACATTGAAGCACATGATAGATCTCTCGCTGGCGAAGAAACTCGACGCTATCTGCTTTGCATCGCTCAACAAGGCGGCATTGCATCGCGGCGGCTGGAAATATCACGACGAGCACCAGATGTTCGCGGCGCTCACGCAGCATTCCGGCTTCTTCGGCGAAATGAACGTGATCAAGGAGTTTTCCACTTTCCGCGTCACCTCGCACGTCGCGCTAAGGGTAGCGATCGACATGATCACGCCCGAGCGCATCACTGCCGCGATCGGCCTTGCCGATGCCACGCTGCGCGCGACCGGCATCAGCCAGCCGCGCATCGCGGTCGCGGCGCTCAATCCGCACGGCGGCGAAAGCGGCCTGTTCGGCGACGAGGAAATCCGCATCATCAAACCCACCATCGACAAGGTGCGCGCTACCGGCGTTAACTGCAGCGGCCCGGTGCCGTCGGACGCGATTTTCCTGAAAGCGTTAAAAGGCGAATACGACGGCGTGGTGATGATGTATCACGACCAGGGACAGATCGCGACCAAGCTGCTCGGCTTCAATCAAGGTGTCACGGTCACCGCCGGTCTGAAAACGGTGTTCACGACGCCGGCGCACGGCACAGCTTTTGACATCGTCGGCCAGGGCAAGGCCAACCCCGGCGCGCTCGAGCAGGCGCTGCGCATCGCCGCGAAGCTGGCGGCAGCGCGCCGGCCCTGATCCTCCGTCATTCCCGAATTGACGGTCATGATGGCAATCGTCTGGACAATGCGAAGCTTACAAAAGTAAACTCTATAATTTGAAGTAGTTCAACTTTGTGAAGGGGGTTCAAATGAAGAAGATCATCGCAGCAGCATTCGCAATGACGCTGGCGCTAGCCGCATTCGCGCCGCACGCCGCCGAGAAAGACGGCAAGAAGGGTGGCAACGCCGTCCTGGTTCCCGCCAGTGACCTCAAGTGGAGCGATGTGCCCGGCTTTCCAGGGGTGAAGCTGGCGGTCCTCCAGGGGGATCCCGCCAAGGGGCCGCATCATTCCATGATCAAGTTCGTGGGCGGATTCGCCGCGCCATTGCACCATCATTCGTCCGACCACTATGGGACGGTCGTTGCGGGCACGCTGTTGCTCACAGTCGACGGCCAGGAGACGAAGCTTCCGGCCGGTTCGTACTTCTCGTTCAAGGGCAAGAAGAAGCACCTGACCAAGTGCGAGGCGGGCGCCGACTGCATACTCTCCATGGACGTTCGCGGCAAGTGGGACGTGGTTCCGGCAGACTCCAAGCCAGCCGCCAAGAAGAAATAGTAGCCCCACGAAATCGCGGGAAATTCGTTGCGTTTCGGCCAGGAGCCGCCCTTCGCCAATACGATGGAATTGCGCATGACGTGGTCTCCCGACACCAGCGCAGCGAATGCGGGCACTCTCTGAACCTATTTCCATTTTTTCTTAAAAAAGGAATCATGAGCGAACACCATCACCACGACGACGAGCACGTCCGCGAGCACGACCGCCCGCTATCCGGCCCGGCGCTACGCGTGAAGGCGCTGGAGTCGCTGCTCGTCGAAAAGGGTCTCGTCGACCCAAAGACGCTCGACGAGCTGATCGACACCTTCGAGACGAAGGTGGGGTCGCGCAACGGCGCCCGCGTCGTCGCGCGCGCGTGGGTCGATCCGGCCTACAAGCAGCGCCTCCTCGCGGATGGACGCGCCGCCATCGCCGAGTTCGGCTTCTTCGGGTATGGCGAGGACATGGTGGTGATCGAGAACACGCCCAAGGTCCGCAACCTGGTCGTGTGCACGCTCTGTTCCTGCTACCCGTGGTCTGTGCTCGGGCTGCCGCCGGTCTGGTACAAGTCGGCGCCGTACCGCGCGCGCGCCGTCATTGACCCGCGCGGCGTGCTGGAGGAACTGGGCGGGGAGATCCCGGACGACGTCGAGGTGCGCGTGTGGGATTCGACGGCCGAGCTGCGCTACCTGGTGCTGCCGGAACGCCCGGCGGGAACGGAGGGCTGGAGCGAGGAGCAGCTGGCGGAGATCGTCACGCGCAATGCGATGATCGGGGTCGCGCAGGTGACCGTGCCGGTGGGGGGCAGGCGATGAACGGCGTGCACGACATGGGCGGCATGCATGGCATGGGGCCGGTCGAGATCGAGAAGAACGAGCCCGTCTTCCACGCGGAGTGGGAGGGGCGCGTGTTTGCGCTCCGTCTCGCTTCCGCCTTTCACGGCAAGTGGAATGCCAACATGAATCGCTACGCGGTCGAGCAGATGCCGCCTGCCGAGTACCTCGCCGCAACGTACTACGAACGCGTGCTCTTCGCGCTCGAGAACCTGCTCGTCGAGCAGGGGCTGGTGACCGCGAAAGAGCTGGAGACCGGCCGTGCCGAGGGAAAGGCGAGCGTGGCGGGCATTCTCAGAGTCGCCGGCGTGGAAACGCTGCTGCGCAACCGCATCCGCGCCCGTGTCGACAACAACGTGCCGCCCAAATTCAAGGCCGGTGACCGCGTCGTCGCGCGCAACATCCATCCGGCCGGCCACACGCGACTCCCGCGTTATGCGCGCGGGCGGCGCGGTGTGATCGACCGCGATTACGGGGTGTTCGTCTTTCCGGACACCAACGCGATGAGCCGCGACAAGAAACCGCAGCATCTGTACGGCGTGCGCTTCGCCGCGAGCGAACTGTGGGGACCCGGCGTCTCCGCGCGCGACAGCGTGTACGTGAATCTCTGGGATGACCACCTCGATCCCGCCTGACACCGACCTCGGCGCCCTTCCGGCCCTCCCGCGCGACGACGAGGGGCCCGTGTTCAAGGCACCGTGGGAGGCACAGGCCTTCGCGATAACGCTGACGCTTCACTTGCGCGGCATCTTCACGTGGCGCGAGTGGGCCGATGCTCTTGCTGCTGAACTCGCGGCCGTCGCGACGCGTGGGGAACCGGACGACGGCAGCCATTATTATGAGCACTGGCTCGCTGCGCTCGAAAAGCTGGTCGCCAGGAAAAAACTCATCCTGGGGGACGTGCTGGAGCGGCGCGTGGACGAATGGGATGCCGCCGCGCGGGCGACGCCGCACGGCAAGCCGATCGAGCTGCCGCCCCGCTGATTGCCAGTCAGCGTGCGAACAAATGGGGATAGACTAAGGTAGCCCCGTTGCGATCAACTCTCAGCGCGAATGTCCGTTCGGGTCGTTTGCGACCTTTGGTCGGTGGTCGGTTACCGGCCAAAAGAAGACGGTCGAGTATTTCCCCCATAGCAATCACTCGATCACGTTATTGGTCGGCTGAGGCCAGTCTGAGCCAGCAGCCGGCTAATCGGGCCCCATACCCGGCAGCTGTGTCCAGTATCATGGAAAGCAGGATACTTCCGTTCGCGCGCTTGAATTTCCTGTTCTCCAATATCTGACAGCCTAATCGGGACGATTTTGGTGCGGCACAGCGCAACCGTACCTGGCAATCAAAAGGAGAAAATCGTGAAATCTTGCAACCAGCCGCGGCGTTGGTGGATTGCCGCAGTCATTGCACTGGCGTGCCTGCAAAATGCGTGGGCCCAGGACTATCCGAACAAACCGATTCGCTGGATCGTGCCTTTTCCGCCGGGCGGCAGCGTCGACATCCTTGCGCGCCTGGTCGGCGCAAAGCTGACAGAGAGTCTGGGGCAGCAAGTTGTGATCGACAACCGCAGCGGGGCATCCGGAAATGTTGGAAGCGAGCTGGTGGCGCGTGCCGCCCCTGACGGCTATACGGTGCTCAGCAACACCGTCCCGTTCGTGGCGAATACTTTCCTCTACAGCCGCGTGCCTTACGACGTGGTGAACGACTTTGCGCCGGTCTCGACAATGGCGCTGACCCCTGCCCTGATGACCGTGCATCCTTCGGTGCCTGCGCATTCGGTGCGCGAATTGCTGCAACTGGCAAAATCCAGACCGGGCACGCTCAATTACGGATCGGCCGGTGTCGGCTCGAACCCGCACATCGCCGGAGAACTGTTCAATTACCTGGGCAAGGTCAATCTGATGGTGGTGCACTACAAGGGCGGTGCTCCTGCGGTCGTCGCTGCAATCGGCGGTGAAGTTGGCATTACCTTCTCGAGTGTCCTGGAGACTGCCCCGCACGTGGCATCCAAGAGGCTGCGCCCGCTCGGGGTTACCGGCCTGAAGCGCTCTGCCGTACTTCCGGACGTGCCGACCATCGCCGAGGCCGGAATTCCCGGCTATGAGTTCAATGCATGGCACGTCATGCTTGCGCCCAAAGGCACGCCCAACGCGGTCGTTACGCTGCTCAATGACAGGATCAAACGGATACTGCGCGCCCCGGATCAATCGCGACAGTACGAAGAAAGGGGGCTCGATGTCATCGCCAGCTCTCCGGAAGAATGTACGGCTTACCTGAAAAACGAAATGAACAAGTGGGGCAAGGTGATCAAGGAAAGGGGAATGCGCGCCGATTGACGGCGCATTCCGCAGAGTGGTTCCTCAAGCCGGGCAAACCTGATTAAATGGCGCGCGGAATGATTTACAGGTTCGAACCGGCACTTCTAACGAAAGCGGGCTCAGGCTGATCCCGAGTAATCGGGCTTGTAACCGGGTGGAGGCGTTGCACCGAAACCGCCTTTCGCAATAATTTTTTCTCTCCCGCCGTGGCGCTCGATCAGCGCGGCTTGCTCCGCTTTTGCACGGCGGTCGACCCCTCGCGGGTCACAAATCGCTTGCAATTCTGACGAGAATCGCTCAAGCCGCGCGGCTTGGGCTGGGTCACCCGCAATGTCATGCAGTTCCTCGGGATCGGCAGCAAGGTCGAAAAGTTGTGGCGGCATGTCGACGTAATGCACGTACTTATAGCAGCCGCGCCGCAGCATGAACGCACCCGTCGCCGCGCCGGCTGCGTGATACTCTGCGAAGACCATTCGCTCCGGGTGTGACGGCGCCCCGGCGACATCGAGCAAGGATTGGCCGCGCACGCCGGGTATCGAATCCTGGCCAAATGCATGCAGCAGCGTCGGATACGCATCGATCAGCGATACGGGTGTCTGCGAGATTTTTCCGGACGGTATGCCGCGCCCCGCAAGGATCAGCGGTATCGCGACCGATTCCTCGTACATTGTGGATTTTCCCCACAAGCCGCGTGCACCCATGTTGTCGCCGTGATCGCTGGTATAGATAACGAGCGTCTCGGAGCGCGTGCCGCTCGATTCGAGCGCGGCGAGCACGCGTCCGACGTTATGGTCAAGGAAGGAAACGAGACCGTAATAGCAGGCAATCGCAACGCGTCGCGTTTCATCGGTGAAGGACCGGTCGGTGATGAAGCAATCGCGCATGGCGTCAATCCACGGGTGCCTGGGCCATTGGTCAGGCTTGCAAGCTTTTGGCAGTCCGATCCCGGCGGTCGGATAGAGGTCGTAAAATTCCTGCGGCGCGATAAGCGGAAAGTGGGGCGCGACCCATCCCACGAACAGCACCCAGGGGCCTTGCGCTGCGTGGTGCGTGAGCCAGTCGCACGCCGCGGCCGTTATCTTGCGGTCGTATTCGGTGTAACGGCTCTCGCCCGGGCCGATGTCGGTAGCAACGGCACGGCTCTTGTGGCGCACCGGTAGCGGATCGCGTACCGCGCCGAGGAGGTCTCCGATCCCGTCGAGAACGTGCATGGGCAGGATCTGCTCGGTGAAGCCGGTGTCGTCCGTCGCATTGCGGTAGTGCAGCTTGCCGATGGAATAGGAAGGGACGTGCTTCTCGCGTAGCGCGTGGCTCCAGGAAGGCGGCGACCCCGCGTACGGGAATGCGTTGTCCCAGCACCCGGTTTCAAACGTATAGCGGCCGGTGGCGAACGACGCGCGAGCCGGAATGCAGATCGGGCAGTTGGTGTATGCGCTGGCAAAGCGCGTGCCGCCGGAAGCCAGCCGATCCAGGTTCGGTGTCCTGGCGGACGGATGATCGTAGCAGCCGAGCACCTTGTTCGAGTGCTCGTCCGACATCAGAACCAGGACGTTGCGGTAGCGCATCGGCAGCGGCGGCAAGGGTAACTGTGATCCGGGGATTGAACGCGTGTCAGCGCGATCGTCAGTCGAGCTTCGCGCCCGAGCGCCTAAGCACGTCCGTCCATTTCGTCACCTCGGCCTGGAAGAAGGTCGCGAATTCCTTCGGCGCGCTGCCGACAATCTCCGCGCCTTCAGTCGCGAAACGTCCTTTCATCTCGGGCGCGGCCAGCGCCTTGACGATCTCGCCGTGCAGACGCTCGACAATGGGCAAGGAGGTCTTTACCGGCGCGAAGAATCCGTGCCATTGAAGCGCCTCGTAATCTGCAATGCCCGCTTCCTGGAGCGTCGGAACGTCGGGCAATACTGAGGATCGTGTTCGCG
This sequence comes from Betaproteobacteria bacterium, assembly GCA_003153455.1. Classification (GTDB taxonomy): domain Bacteria; phylum Pseudomonadota; class Gammaproteobacteria; order Burkholderiales; family SG8-41; genus PALSA-1004. Next base: position 20,951 of record PLYS01000304.1, read on the forward strand.
TCGAAATTCCAAGCGCGCGCATTTTGCCGGATTTCAAGTGCCCCCGCACCAATGGAATCACGAGGAACGCGAACTGCACCTCTCCGCCCAGCAATGCGGTTTGCGCGGGCGCCGCGCTGCGGTAAGGAACGTGGTTCGCATCGATCCCCGTCTTCAGCTTCAACAATTCCGTCGCAAGATGGCCGGAAGAACCCGTACCTCCGGATCCGTAACTCAAGGCACCCGGCTTCGCCTTGGCGAGCGCTAGCAACTCCTTGACGCTGCGAACGGGAAGCGACGGATGGGTGACAAGAACCAGCGGGATCAACGCTGTCATAGAAACAGGCGCGAGATCGCGCTGAGGATCAAACGCGAGCTTGCCGTAAAAAGCGATACTGGTCGCGATGGGCGAGGCTGCGTAGAGTAGTGTATGACCGTCAGGGGCCGATCGGACCACGGCTTCGGCGCCGATGTTGCCGCTAGCTCCAGGCCGGTTATCGACGATAACTGCCCGCCCGAACGCGATGGAAAGTTTATGGACACTGCTGGGTGGAGGCTGTTCGGCCACCCCCGTAACCTGCACACCAGCCGCAGTAAAGAGTCGCCAGCAAGCTCATAAGCGTCACCCACTATCTTCTCTCCCTCACCCGGCTCAGGGAAAGAAGGCATGCCGACGAGCGCTACACGGGTCGGACCACGCTAAGCCTCTTAGTGCCATACCGATCCTCGATATCAATATGCAGTTGTGTTTGGCAGGCCGTGGATTTTATATGGCAGCAAGCGGTCGAACTCTTTTTTCACTACCGCGTAGCACTCGCATACGCACTTTTCCAGTTTTGCACGATCCA
>PLYS01000304.1:21886-22122 GCA_003153455.1 Betaproteobacteria bacterium
TTGCACCACCGCCCGGCTCGGCGTGCTTTCGCCGCCCATGAACAACGAGATGCCGACTAATCCCTCGTTGCCGGTGATCGCGATTTCCGCCGAGGCGCCGCTTTCCATGACGTAGAGCAGCGAGACGATGCTGGTGGTCGGGAAATAAGGGTAACTCATGTGGCCATCGGATTCGTAGACCGCCCATCCGAGCGGCATCGGGGTGAGTTCCAGATTAGGGAGTAGGCGCGTATATT
>PLYS01000409.1 GCA_003153455.1 Betaproteobacteria bacterium
CAATTCACCGATGGTCATATCCGGCACCCATGCGCTGGATATCGTGATGTGGATGATGGAAGGCAAGACGCCGGTTGAAGTTTATGCACGCTCCACTAACAAGGCGCTCGGTCCCCTGTGCAATGGGACAGACGCGACCGCGGGGACCATGACCTTCAGCGACGGCACGATTTACAACAGTATGGTCAATTGGGCGTTGCCGATCTCCTGGCCGGGCGCAGTGTATGGGCTGGAAGTCGGCGTAGTAGGAACCGATGGCGTTATGACCATAGACGACAGCCACCGGGATTTCGTGTTGGCCGCGGCCAAGCCGCAAGCGCTGGGTTACGTTGCCGATCAAAGCCGCCTGGTCGATTTCGTCGGCAGCACTCCGGCAGGCGACATGGCGCTGGGTTCGCTGCGCGGACCGATGCATGAGGAAACCCAGTCCTGGCTGATGCGGCTTGCGATGAACATCCCGACCGCTCACGCCACGGCCGCGGAAGGGCATGACAGGCTGATGCTGGCGAAGGCCTATGATTTGTCCGCGCGCCTCAAAGCGCCGGTTTCCCTGCCTATTTCACCGCACGACGAAAAGCGCGCGCTGAAATGACGAGCGGATAAAGCAGGGGCGCCCGGATAAATAGTCGCGGCCGCATTTTTTGCGCATGGGCGTCCCGGCGTGGACTGAATTTCCTGTCCCATGCCGACTCTGTGCCATAATCTTTGCGTCCGCGACGGTATCAAGACATCGCATGGCGGGACACAAACTATCACGTGTAACATGACCACGGAGGAGAAGATGACTGATCGCAGGAAATTCATCAAGGATGCAGCCGGCGCGTTGGCCGGCATAGCTTTTACCGGTTGCAGTCTGCTCAATGCCGCGCAAGCAGCGCAGCCGGCGGCAAAACGCCGTCAGATCGTGATCAAGGGCCGCCGTGTCAAGGCTATCGATGTGCACTCGCACTGCGTGATCCCGGAGGCGATGGCTCTGATGGGGCTGAAGCTTACGGACGCCGTGAAGGGACAGCGGGAGCAAGTGATCGTGGTGCAGGATCGCCTGCGCGCGATGGACGAACAGGGCATAGACGTCGAGGCGCTCAGCATCAACCCGACCTGGTACCGGGCGGAGCGTGACCTCGCGAGCCAGATCGTCAAGATCCAGAACGAGAAGCTCGCCGAGCTGTGCGCGGCGCATCCGGAGCGGTTCGTCGCCTTTGCATCGCTGGCGCTGCAGTTTCCGGACCTCGCCGTGCGGCAGCTCGAGGAAGGCGTCAAGAAGCTCGGGTTGCGCGGTGCCGCCATCGGCGGCAGCGTTGCCGGAGAAGAGTTTTCCAATCCGAAGTTTCACCCGGTCTGGGCGAAAGCGGAAGAGCTTGGAGTGCTGATCTTCATCCATCCGCAGAGCACGCCGGAACTCGCAAACCGGTTTAAAGGCAACGGCTGGCTGTCCAACACCATCGGCAATCCGCTCGACACCACGATCGCGCTCTCGCACCTGATTTTCGAGGGGACGCTGGATAAATTCCCGGGGCTCAAGGTCTGCGCGGCCCATGGCGGCGGCTTCCTGCCTTCCTACGCGCCGCGGTCGGATCACAGCTGCTTCGTCTCGCCCGCGGGATGCGACCCCAAAATAGTGCTGAAGAAAAACCCCACCGAATATCTGAGGCAGCTTTATTTCGACTCGCTCATTTTTACGCCGGAAGCGCTGCGGCACCTGGTGGCGGAAGTCGGCGCCAGCCAGATCGTGCTGGGCACCGACCATCCGATTCCGTGGCAGGAAAAGTCGGTGGACCACATACTCAACACGCCAAGTCTGAGCGATGCCGAACGCGTGGCGATGCTCGGCGGCACCGCCGCAAAATTGCTGGGCATCAAGTTGTAGCAGGCGCTTTGGCAGTGTGTTGAGAAGCCTGAGTATGCGAATACCGCGTATTGTTCTATCGATGTTACCGCCAGTCATGACGATTGCGGGGGCCGGCCCGGTCTGCGCCCAGAACTTTCCGAACAAGGTCATTCGCGTGCTTACCACGGAAGCCGGCGGCGGCAGCGATCTTAATGCACGCTTGATCGCGCAGGCGCTGACTGTCAGTTTGGGTCAGCAGGTCATCGTCGATAATCGCAGCGGCACCACCCCGACGGAAACGGTGGCAAGAGCGGTGCCTGACGGCTATACCCTGCTTTGCAACGGGAGCGCCGTATGGCTCCTGCCGTTTTTGCGGGATAACGTGCCCTATGACCCGGTCAAGGATTTGTCGCCGATCACGCTGGCGACGCGGGCGCCCAGCATTCTTGTCGTGCATCCGTCGCTGCCGGTGAAGTCTGTGGCCGAATTAATCGCCCTGGCCAAAGCAAGGCCCGGCGAGCTCAACTATGCGGCGGGCGTGATCGGCGCGCCGCCTCATATTGCCGGCGAGTTATTCAAGGCGCGGGCAGGGGTCAACATCGTGCAAGTGAATTACAAGGGCATAGGCGCGGCATTCAACGATGCCATCGGCGGGCAGGTGCAGGTCATGTTTCCGACGGCGGGGTCGGTGATCCCGCATGTCAGGTCGGGCCGGTTGCGGGCATTGGCTATTACCACTGCCGAGCCGTCCGAGCTGTTTCCGGGATTGCCGACCGTGGCTGCGTCCGTGCCCGGGTATGAATCGACGGCGCCGTTGGCCGTATTCGCGCCGCCCAAAACGCCCCCGAGCCTGATCAATAGGTTGAACCAGGAGATTGTGCGGGTGCTCAACACTGCGGATGTGAAAGAAAAATTTTTCAGCGTCGGGATCGAGACTGTCGGCAGTTCCCCGGAGCAGCTGGCGGCCCGCGTGAAATCCGACATGGCCAATCTCGGCAAGCTGATCCGGAATGCCGGCATTCGTGGTGATTAGAGACCAAAAAATGGATGGCATCCATCCTGCTCCTTATACCAGCCGGTTTGTCGAGGCCGGCGGCCTGCGGCTGCACTATCTCGATTACGGCACTGCGGGCGGTGCGCCGATGCTTTGCGTGCACGGCGGCGCCGCGCATGCGCACTGGTTTGATTTCGCGGCCGCGGGCTTCAACGCAAACTATCACGTACGCGCCCTGGATCAGCGCGGCCACGGCGATAGCGCGTGGGCGGAACCGCCGTACTCCTATGAGCGCTACGCGTCAGACTTGGCGGAGGTAATCGAAAAGCTCGATCTACGCGACTTTGTTTTGATCGGCCATTCGATGGGCGGCATGGTCGCTCTCGTGTACGCTGCCGCCCATCCCGGGCGGGTGGGGAAGCTCATCGTTGTCGACTCGACGCTGCATATGACCGAGGACCGTATTGCCGCAATGCGCGAGGTAGGCACGCGGCAAGGCAGCAGTTACGCCACGCGCGAAGAGTTCGTCGCGCGCTATCGCCTGCGGCCGGCCGGCACGACCGCGGCGCCCGAAATCATCCGCCACCTGGCCCAACACAGCGGCCGGCAGCTTGGTGACGGCAGTTGGAGGCACAAGTTCGATCGTAATGTTTACGCCACGCGCGAAGGCGTGGACGGCTTGCCGTACTGGAATCGTATCGGCATTCCGGCACTGCTGGTCAAAGGCGACCGCAGCCAGCGCATCACGCCTCAGGTCTTTGCCGAGGTGAAGGCGCGTTGCCCGCAGGTCGAACTGGCTGAAGTCCCCCACAGCGATCACCACGTCACGCTCGACAATCCTTCAGGATTCGTGCACGCAGTGAAAGCATTTCTGGCTAAACAATCCCAGATCTGACACCGTTTGTTTTCTGAGGCAGGCGAGCATGCACATTGAAGTCATATGCACGGGTGACGAGGTCCTCACCGGCAAGATCGTCAACACCAACTTCAGCTATATCAGTCAGAAGCTGGAGGACTTCGGGCTCTCGGTAAGCTGGGAAACGACGGTCGGTGACGATCGCGAGAGCCTGTTGCTTGCGTTTCAGCTCGCCGGGCAACGCGCCGACGCGGTCATAGTCAACGGCGGGCTCGGGCCCACGGTCGACGATCTGTCCCAGGAAATTGCGGCCCAGGCCGCCGGAGTCGACCTCGTCCTGAGCGAGGAGTGGCTTGCCAAGATGGAAGCGTACTTCCAGCGGCGCGGCCGCGTGATGCCACCCAACAACAGGAAGCAGGCCATGCTGCCCGCCGGCGCCGAGGTAATCGACAACCCGGTCGGCACCGCCTGCGGGTTCGCGCTGAACATCGGCCGCGCGCGCTTTTTTTTCACGCCGGGGGTTCCGCGCGAACTGCGGCGCATGCTCGAGGAGCAGATCGTTCCGCGGCTCCTCGCGAAGAGCGGCATGCAGACGGCGGTTTATCTGAAGCGGTTCCATTCCTATGGTATAGGCGAATCGCATGCCGACACCCTGCTCGCAGGCGTAGCGGAACTCGCGCCCGACGGCAGCGTGAAGCTCGGCTTCCGTGCGCATTACCCGCAGCTCGAGACCAAGCTCACGGCGCGCGGCAGCGACATGGAGGACATACGCAGGAAGCTCGCCCCGGTCGAGCAGGAAGTGCGCAAAAGGCTCGGCAACTTCATCCTGGCGGAGGACGATCGCACGCTCGAGGGCGTCGTGCTTGCAGAGCTTGCGAGCCGTCAGGCCACGCTGTCCCTCGTGGAGACGTTCACGAGCGGACAGATCGCTGCGCGCATCGCGCATCTGCCGGGGGCCGAGAAAGTCGTTCGCCGGGGCATCCTGGCGCGCGAGCTCGCCGAAGTGTGCGCCGCCGTCGGACTCGATCGAGTGGCGGCGACGGGCGGGATCACGCGTGAGACTGCCGAAGCCGTGGCGCGGGCCGTGCAGCGCCACACCGGCTCGACGCACGCGCTGGCGGTCCTGATCGACCTCGATGAAGGCGCGGACCGCATCGAGTTCGCGGGAACCGTCTGCCTGGCGATCGCGACCGGGCACGATGTTGCCTCGCGGCGCAGCCGCATCGTCGGTGGCCGTGAGTGGGTGCGCCTCGGCGCCGTGGAAATGGGCCTGGACTGCCTGCGCCGCTATCTCCAGGGTCTGCCCGTGTACGAGCGCATCGACTTCGAAAAGGTGGAGTAGCACGAACTTATCGTCTAACCCGATTTCCGTGCATGATGGCAGGATGGGTTAGAGTATCCAATTCCATTATGCAAAGGAGGTCCACCATCATGAAATGTCACCACCATGCTCAGAATCGCGATTGGCTTGCTCGGACTGGTGCTGCTCGCGGCCGTGTGCAACCATGACTGAAATCTCTTCTGCCGCGCGTGCCGAACTCGCGCCGACCGGCAAGCTGCGCATAGGCATCAACTTTGGAAACTTCCTGCTCACGGCAAAAGACCCCGCGACAGGCGAGCCCCGGGGTATTGCAGTGGATCTGGGACGTGAATTGGGCCGGCGGCTGGGCGTTCGGGTCGAGATCGTCGGCTACCCGTCACCCGGGGACCTTGCCGATGCTGCAAAGACTGGCGTGTGGGATGTGGGGTTTCTCGGAGCCGAACCGCAGCGCGCGAACGAGATCGACTTCACCGCAGCCTATGTGGAGATCGAAGCCACCTATCTGGTGCCGCAGGGATCGCCGCTCAAGACTATTGCCGAGGTGGACCGCAAGGGCGTTCGCGTCGCCGTGCCGGGCAAGAGCGCATACGACTTGTATTTGACCCGCAGCTTGCAGCACGCCGAGCTGGTGCGCGAGCAGGGCGCGGACAATGCGTTCAAACGGTTTGTTACGGACCATCTGGAAGCCCTCGCCGGACTCAAGCCGCGGCTCGTCACGGACCATGAGAATCTTCCCGGGTCGCGCATTCTCGACGGGCGCTTCACCGCGGTGCAACAGGCGGCCGGTACCCCGAAAGGCCGGAACGCCGGCGCCCGGTATCTGCGCGAATTCATCGAGGACATCAAAGCCACAGGGCTGGTGGCGCGAACGATCGAGAAAAACGGCGTTCGCGGATTATCCGTAGCGCCCAAGGCGTAGACTGGAGGACCACTATGAGAGCATGGCGCGGTGTTCCGGCAGCATCGCTCGTTCTTGTGCTGGGGAGCGTGGCGGGCGTCGCGCCGGCGCAGGACAGATGGCCATCGAAACCCATACGCATGATCGTGCCGTTCCCCTCGGGCTCGGCGAGCGATGTCCTCGGGCGCATCGTCGCCCAGCGACTCGGCGAAATCTACCGCCAGCAATTCGTCATCGACAACCGGCCGGGTGCCGGCGGGCTGATCGGCAGCGAGCTCACGCGCCAGGCTGCGCCCGACGGCTACACGATCGCCATGGTCGGGCAGCCGCATTTGTCGAACGCGCTGTTGCGCAAGGACAAGCCTTACGACCCGCTGAAAGACTTCACGGCCATCTCGCTGGTCGGCGAGACGCCCAACGTGATCGTGCTCGGGAAAGGCGTCGAGGCGAAAACGATCCCGGATCTCATCGCACTCGCCAAAGCGAAGCCAGGCGCGCTCAACTACGGCTCGGCAGGGATAGGCAGCTCCTCGCATCTCGCCGGCGCAATGTTCGTGTCGAAGGCGAAGATCAACGTCGTGCACGTGCCATTCCGCCAAGGCGGCGACAGCCGCAGTGCGTTGGTCGCCGGCGCGATCCAATTTTATATCTATCCGCTGCCCGCGATCATGACGCTGCTCAAGTCGGGCACGCTCAGGGCGCTGGCGGTCGCATCGCCGAAACGGGCTGATGCGCTGCCCGAGCTGCCAACGAGCGCGGAAGCGGGGTTTCCTCAATACCAGTCCGAATCGTGGTTCGGCCTCATTGGACCGCGGGCGCTGCCCCGGCGGCTCGTCACCAGAATCAATGCCGATACGGTGGGCGTGCTGAAAGAGCCGGCCACGCGCCAGAAGTTCGTGCTCCAGGGCGCGGAGCCCGGGTTCGGTCCGCCCGAGCATTTCGACAAGATGCAGCGTGACGAGTACGCCGAGCTTGGCGCGCTGATCAAGGAAATAGGCATGCAGGCGCAATAATAGCTTCCGGTGAGCAGTGACGGGCGCTTGCGCCAGTGACGAAAGAAGAGCGACTGGAGTAGACTTCATACGGGCGTGGATTAATGACCGATCGGGCCAGTGCACGAACCGGATATCTCCAAGATGGGCCGGTCAGAAAGCGCGGATGTAATCGAAGGCGGGGCAAGATTGGGCGAATCGGGAAAAAGTAACAAGATCCAGAGAGAACTGGATCTGCGTTACGGTGTCAATGCCCTCGATGGCAGGCAACTTCTGCCGGCGGGAACACGCCTCGACGGCGATGTCATGGAGCGACTGGCATGCAGCGCCACGACGCAGTGGCAACAGGTCAGTCTGCTCGAGTACGGCACCGTTCGCGCCGACCTGCGGCACCACCTGACATCCGATGGTGCGTACCGGAATTTTTTCCCCGATACCGTCATGAGTAAAGGCGTGGAAGCGCTCATGGCTGCGGTCATGCTTCCGCTGCCGGTGCTCGAATGTCTTTCCTTCTTCCGCGACAATGACCACTACACGTACCGCCACGTTCTCACGGTCTTCGCGCTTTACTCTCTTCTCGCCCATGACATGCGGGAGGAGATGGATACAAGCTCGCTCGATATGGCCGCCGGACCCTTGCACGACATCGGCAAAATCTGCGTACCCCTCTCGATCCTGAGAAAAAGGACACCCCTTCAACGCGCGGAACGAGACCTTGTGGAGCACCACGCCGTGGCAGGCTATGTGCTCCTGACCTATTACCTGCGGGATAGCGAGTCCTTCGCGGCGCGGGTTGCACGTGACCACCACGAACGCCGCGACGGATCGGGATACCCCTTGGGGATAAGGCTGGAGGACAGTCAGGTCGAGATGGTCGCGGTCTGCGATATCTATGACGCCCTCATCAATCCCCGCCCCTACCGGAAGGAGAACTTCGACAACAGGACAGCTCTTGAGCTTATAACCGGCTTGGCCGAGAAGGGCAGTGTCGGCTGGAACAGCGTACGGCGACTCGTGGCCGCGAACCGGAGAGACCGGCCGCAGCCGGATGCGTGTGTCGTCTCGCTGGAGAAGAGGGGAACTCCGCCCGCTGAAAACAGTTACGGCATTTTTCAAGAGGATGGATCCGAGCCTCCTGAGTGAAGGAGCTTTGACCGACCCCGGCACTTCGTGTAGTCAGTCGACCTTGATGTTGCCGGCCTTGACCACCTTCGACCACTTGGCGACGTCCCGGGCGATCACGCGCCCGAATTCTTCCGGCGTCGTGTGCACGGGCTCCCTGCCGTCGGCACGCAGCCGTTCCTGCACCTCGGGCTGCATGAGGATGCGCGCGAGCGCCTGATTGAGCCGCGAGATGATCTCCCTGGGCGTGCCCGCCGGCGCCCACATCCCGTTCCATGCGTTGTGTGAATAGCCGGGAACCAGCTCGCTGATTGCCGGCAGATCGGGCATCGCCGGCCAGCGCTGCTCGGTGGTGACA
>PLYS01000177.1 GCA_003153455.1 Betaproteobacteria bacterium
ATTCTGACCGAGCCCAAGAACGCGCTGCTCAAGCAGTACCAGAAGATGTTCGCGATGGAGGGTGTCGAACTCGAGGTGCGCGATGCGGCGCTCAAGGCGGTAGCGCACAGGGCGCTCGACCGCAAGACCGGTGCGCGCGGCTTGCGCTCGATCCTCGAGCAAACGCTGCTCGACACCATGTTTGACCTGCCTTCGATGGAAAACGTGGTGAAAGTGGTGGTCGATGAAGGCTCCATCGGCACCGACACGCGGCCGCTCCTGATTTATTCCGATCAACCCAAGGTGGCGGGTTCGATATAATCTCCCCACGCTCCGGATCCGCGCACCTGACGATGCTGCGGGGAAGGTGTTGCTGCTTGAATTACCGTGGCACCGCCCCAACCATGATTTTCTATTTATTATCCAGGTGAAACCACATGTCCAATTCCAATGACCAATTGACGAACACAGTGCAATTGCCGCTATTGCCCTTGCGCGACGTGGTGGTATTTCCGCATATGGTCATTCCGCTGTTTGTCGGGCGCCCGAAATCGATCAAGGCGCTGGAGACGGCGATGGAGGCCGGCAAGAGCATCGTATTGGTGGCCCAGAAATCGGCGGCCAAGGACGAGCCGGCGCCGGAAGACCTGTACGGCATCGGCACCGTTGCCAACATTTTGCAGATGCTGAAGCTGCCCGACGGCACGGTGAAGGTGCTGGTCGAGGGCAGCCAGCGCGCGCGCATCAACCAGATCGTCGATGCCAAAACGCACTTCGCGGTCGAGGCGACGCCGATACCGGCGGACAACGAGATTACGCACGAGGTCGAGGCGCTGCGCCGCACGGTGGTTGCGCAGTTCGACCAGTACGTGAAATTGAACAAAAAGATTCCGCCCGAGATACTGACTTCGCTCGGCGGCATCGACGAGCCGGGCCGGCTTGCCGACACGATCGCCGCGCACCTGCCGCTCAAGCTCGAGCAGAAGCAGGAAGTACTCGAGATGTTCGAAGCCAGGAAACAGCTCGAGCATCTGCTGACGCTGATCGAAGGCGAGCTCGACATCCTGCAGGTCGAAAAGCGCATCCGCGGCCGCGTCAAGCGCCAGATGGAGAAAAGCCAGCGTGAGTACTACCTGAACGAGCAGGTGAAAGCGATCCATAAGGAGCTCGGCGAGCTCGAAGAGGGCGCTGACCTCGACGAGCTGGAGAAGCGCATCAAATCGGCGCATATGCCGAAGGAAGCGCGCAAGAAAGCCGAGGCCGAATTCAAGAAGCTGCGCCTGATGTCGCCGATGTCGGCGGAAGCGACTGTGGTGCGCAACTACATCGATGCGCTGGTGTCGCTGCCGTGGAAAAAGAAAAGCAAGATCGGCACCGACCTCGCCGCGGCCGAGAAGATCCTCGACGAGGACCACTACGGGCTGGAAAAGGTCAAGGAGCGCATTGTCGAGTATCTGGCGGTGCAGCAGCGAGTGGACAAGACGAAGGGTCCGATCCTGTGCCTGGTCGGTGCGCCCGGCGTCGGCAAGACCTCGCTCGGCCAGTCGATCGCGCGCGCGACCAACCGCAAGTTCGTGCGCATGTCATTGGGCGGGGTGCGTGACGAAGCCGAGATCCGCGGCCATCGCCGTACTTATATCGGCTCGATGCCGGGCAAGATCCTGCAGAATATGACCAAAGTCGGCGTGCGAAATCCGCTCTTCCTGCTCGACGAAGTTGACAAGATGGGTATGGATTTCCGCGGTGATCCCGCCTCCGCCCTGCTCGAAGTTCTCGACCCCGAGCAGAACCATACCTTCGTTGACCACTATGTCGAGGTCGAGTATGACCTGTCGGATGTGATGTTCGTTGCGACCGCCAACACGCTCAACATTCCGCCGGCGCTGCTCGACCGGATGGAGGTTATCCGCCTCTCGGGCTACACCGAGGACGAGAAGGTCAATATCGCGATCCGCCACCTGCTGCAGAAGCAGCTGAAGAATCATGGCTTGAAGCCCGAGGAAATATCGGTTTCGGAGAGCGCGGTGCGCGACATCGTCCGCTATTTCACGCGCGAAGCCGGCGTGCGCAGCCTCGAGCGCGAATTATCCAAGATCTGCCGCAAGGTGGTGAAGATGCTGGTGACGGCCGACAGCGGCCAGCGCAAGGTTTCGGTCACCGCGCGCAATCTCGACAAGTTCCTCGGCGTGCGCCGTTATACCTACGGTATGGCGGAGAAGAACAATCAGGTTGGCCAGGTCACGGGCCTTGCCTGGACAGAAGTGGGCGGGGAATTACTGACCATCGAGAGTGCGGTGATGACCGGCAAGGGCAAGACCATTACCACCGGCAAGCTCGGTGAGGTGATGCAGGAATCGATCCAGGCTGCGCTGTCGGTGGTGCGCAGCCGTTCGCGCCTGCTCGGCATCAATGAGGATTTCTATCAGAAAAATGACATCCACATCCACCTGCCCGAGGGCGCGACGCCGAAAGACGGTCCGAGCGCCGGCATCGGCATAGTCACCGCGATGGTGTCGGTGCTGACCGGTATTCCGGTACGCGCCGAAGTCGCGATGACCGGCGAAATTACGCTGCGCGGCGAAGTGCTGCAGATCGGTGGGCTCAAGGAGAAGCTGCTCGCGGCGCATCGCGGCGGCATCAAAACCGTGCTGATCCCGCAGGACAACGTTAAGGACCTTGTGGAAATACCTGACAACATTAAGAACCGGCTGGATATTCATCCAGTGAAATGGATCGATCAGGTACTCGAAATGGCGCTCGAACGCAAACCCGAGCCGTTGCCTGAGAAAGAAGAAGCGGCTCCGCTGCCGGCAGTGCAGGAATCGAGCGCGCCTGCGGTAAAGCACTGATTCAATGCTCATCATTTCAGCGCGTGACACGCGCTCGCGTATCACGCGATCTGGCGCGGAAGTTGCCTTGTGACAATTCGCACAATGTGCATTGCGATAATTCGCACAACGCGTTAATATTTTCGGGCAATTGCTTGACACCTCGTTTTCGCACTTGCTATAAATCTAATACAGGGATTTGATTCGGGCATGATGGCAAATAGTGGTCGTGCCTTCGCTGAAACATTTCACTTCTTCCTGTTAGCTTATTTTCAATATTGAAAGGGGATTTACGTGAATAAATCGGAACTGATTGAAGCAATCGCAAAATCCGCCGATATCTCCAAAGCCGCCGCCGAGAAGGCGCTCGACGGCACTCTGAACGGGATTAAAGCGGCTCTCAAGAAAGGTTCGAGTGTGACTTTGGTTGGTTTTGGCACGTTCAAGGTCGGCAAGCGCGCGGCGCGCATGGGCCGCAACCCGCGTACCGGGGAGGCGATTAAGATCAAAGCCGCGCGAGTGCCCAAGTTCAGCGCTGGTAAGGCACTGAAAGATGCGGTAAACTAACAAAAATTCACCAGTCGGGAAGCTTATGGTTTGGGGTAGATGCGCGGCTGGCGTATCTACCCCAAATTCGTGGTAGCCGGCGTTTGTTGACCGGGAAACTGATGCCCTGGTAACAGCATGCTTCGCAGAACCTTTTCAGGCCAGGTTGCGGGTGCTTAGCTCAGTTGGTAGAGCGTCGCCCTTACAAGGCGAATGTCGNNGGTCGCGGGTTCGAGTCCCGTCCACTCCGCCATATGTGAAAAAGGCGAACTACGTTCGCCTTTTTCTTAACCCTTCACGGTTTTGCGCACATGTTTGACTTAGTACATAAACACAAGAACCTGATCCAGATTGTGCTGGCGGTCATTTTTCTGCCGTTCGCGTTTTTCGGCATGGACTCGTATTTCCAAGCCGGCGATCGCGGTACCAACATTGCCACTGTTGGTGGCCAGCCCATTACCGAGCAGGAGTTCGCGCTGGCGCTGCAGGAGCGGCAGAATTCACTGCGGCGCATGGTCGGTGACCGCGTCGATCCGGCGCTGCTCGACAGCCCCGAACTGCGCTTCGCCGTGCTCGATGGCATCATCCGCCAGCGGCTGCTGATCAATCAGGCGGTGCGCGGTGGCTTGCTGGTGTCGGATCAGCAGCTGCAGCAGCTCATCGGCGAGCAGCCCGCGTTCCAGGAGGACGGCAAGTTCTCGCATGCCCATTACGAAGAGTTACTCAGGCGCCAGAACATGACGCCGCTCGGCTTTGAAAATAATTTGCGCCGCGATTTGATGCTGGAGCGCATGACTAATGCTTACCGCACGACGGCGATCGTTCCCGCCGCGGTCGCCGAGCGCCTGCTGCGCATCAACGCCCAGCAGCGCGAAGTCAGCCAGAGCGTGCTCGAACCGGACAAGTTCGTGCCGCAGGTCAAGCTCGAGGACGGCGCGGCGAAACAATATTACGACGCCCATCAGAACGAATTCCAGGTAGCCGAGCAGGCGCGTCTGGAATATCTGGTGCTGGCGCTCGACAGCGTGGCATCTCAAATTGATGTCAGCGCCGACGAGATCAAGCAGTTTTATGAACAGAATCTGAAGCAGTATGGGCAAGGCGAAGAGCGCCAGGCGAGTCACATACTGGTGTCTATCGATTCAAAGGCAAGCGCGGAAGAGAAACAGGCGGCGCGCACCAAGGCCGAGCAGTTGCTGAAGCAGGCCCGCCAAAATCCGGCAAGCTTCGCCGAGCTCGCCAGGAAAAATTCGCAGGATACCGGCTCGGCGGCGAAAGGCGGCGACCTCGGATTTTTCCAGCGCGGCGCGATGGTGAAACCGTTCGACGACGCGGTGTTCCAGATGAAGGTGGGGGAGATCGCCGGCCCGGTCGAATCGCAATTTGGCTATCACGTCATTCGTCTTGCCGCGGTCAAGGGGCGAGGGCTGGACGATGCGAAGAAACAAGTTGAACTCGATCTCAAGCGTCAGAAGGCGGGTAAGCGGTTTTCCGAGCTGGCCGAGCAATTCAATAATCTGGTATTCGAGCAGGGCGACAGCCTGAAGCCTGCTGCCGACGCGTTGAAACTCGCGATTCAGAATAGCTCGTGGGTAAGCCGCAGCGGCAGCGAGAACAAGTTGATCAATAATCAGAAACTGCTGCAGGCGGTATTTTCCGAGGATGCCGTCAAAAACAAGCGCAATAGCGAAGTCATCGACGTTGGCAACAACACTCTGGTCGCGGCACGCGTCATCGAATACAAACCGGCGAGCCTGCGGGCGTTCGAAGAGGTCAGCGCCGAGATCAAAAAACGCCTCACGCAGCAACGGGCGGCGCAGATCGCGGCCGGCCAGGGCCGCGATCTGCTGGCCAAGCTCAAGCAGGGTGAGGCTGCGGCACTTACCTGGAGCGCGGCCAAACTGGTCGGTCGCGAAAACGCACAGGGGTATGCTGGCCCGGTGCTGGCGGAAGTCTTCAAGGCCGATGTCGGCAAGCTGCCGGCTTATGCAGGCACCGAAAACCCGCAGGGCGGATTCGTTCTGCTCAAGATCACGCGCGTGGTCGACGGCGAGGCGGTCGATGTTGCCAAGCGCAAAGCCGCGAGCGAGGAGTTGCGCCGGCTACTCGGCCAGGAAGAGCTCGATGCTTACGTCGCAAACCTCAGGCTCAAAGCCGACGTCAAAGTGCAGCAGGACCGGCTGGAAAAGAAACAGCAGTAATCCTGCATTTCACTCGGAGTTGCCCAGCGCGGTGGTATTAAAGCCACCGTCGACGTACAGGATTTCTCCGGTAATCCCGCTCGCGAGGTCCGACAGCAGGAACGCTGCCGCGTTGCCCACTTCCTCGATGGTGGTGTTGCGCCGCATTGGCGCATGCTTGGCGTGGTAGCCGAGGAGTTTCCCGAAGTCGGCGATGCCGCCGGCGGCCGCCAGGGTCTTGATCGGGCCTGCGGATATCGCGTTGACGCGGATGCCCTTCGGCCCGAGGTTATGCGCGAGGTAGCGCACGTTCGCTTCGAGGCTCGCCTTGGCAAGCCCCATCACGTTGTAATGCGGGATCGAGCGCATTGCGCCGAGATAGGTGAGCGTGAGCAACGCCGAATTGCGCCCTGCCATCAGCGGCAGCCCGGCTTTGGCAAGCGCGGCGAAGCTGTAAGAACTCACGTCGTGTGCAATGCGGAATGCTTCGCGGTTCAGTCCTTCGAGAAATTCGCCGGCGAGCGCCTCGCGCGGTGCATAGGCGATCGAGTGCACGATGCCGTCGAGCCCATCCCATTGCTGCGCGAGCGTGGTAAACAGTGCGGCTATCTGCTCGTCGTTGGTGACGTCGCACGGGATGACCTGCTTTGCGCCGAACTCGCCCGCCAGCTTCCCGACGCGCTCGCGCACGCCGTCGCCCTGGTAGGTGAATGCGAGTGTCGCGCCCTCGCGGTGCATCGCTTTGGCGATGCCGTATGCAATAGAGCGGGGGCTGATCATGCCGGTGATCAGGATTTTCTTGTCCTGCAGAAAGCCCATGGCTGTTCCTTCAACTCGGATGAGACAGTCGGCTTGAGAATTTGACCGAACGTTGCCTGGTCGCGAAGTATGTAATTATAGCGTAACTGTCTCATGAACCGCGGCAGGATGACGTTGCGACAACGATTACGTTACACTGGGACCCCGATGAAAGCGAACATCCGGCGCTTGCTGTTGGCTTTATTGCCGCTGGTGCTGGTGCTCGCGGGCTGCGGCGATTCGCCATGGAATAATCCCTACCCGGCCTCCGACGCCGCCAAGAATATTCTCTACTCGTCGTTTGCCGAGCGCCCGAAACATCTCGATCCGGTGCAGTCTTACAGCTCGAACGAGATTACATTTACGGCGCAGATCTACGAGCCGCCGCTGCAATATCACTATCTGAAGCGCCCGTATACGCTGATTCCGTGCGTTGCCGAGGAGGTGCCGCAGCCGCGCTACTTCGATGCACGCGGCAGGCAGCTGCCGGCAGACGCTGCGGCCCGGGACATCGCTTATACCGTTTACGAAATCAAGATCAAGCGCGGGGTCAAATATCAGCCGCACCCCGCATTTGCGCGCAATGCCAATGGCGAGTTCAGTTACCATAACCTGAGCGAGCGCGACCTCGCCGACAAGAACGTGCTCACTGATTTTCGCGATCAGGGCACGCGCGAGCTGACGGCGCAGGATTTCGAATATCAGATCAAGCGCCTGGCGCATCCGCGCCTGCACTCGCCGATCCTCGGCCTGATGACCGATTACATCGTTGGGCTCAGGGAATACGCAGACCAACTCAAGCGGGTCAACGACGAACTCGCGAAAAACGGCAACCATGATGCATGGATCGATCTCGGCAAGTATCCGCTCTCCGGAGTCGAAGTCGTCGATGACCACACTTATCGCATCAAGTTGAAGGGCCGCTACCCGCAGTTCCTGTACTGGCTGGCAATGCCGTTCTTCGCGCCCGTGCCGGCCGAGGCCGACCGCTTTTTCGGCCAGCCGGGCATGACGAAAAAAAACCTGACGCTAGACTGGTATCCGGTCGGCACCGGCCCCTACATGCTGACCGAGAACAACCCGAACCGCGTGATGGTGCTCGAGCGCAATCCAAATTTCCATGGCGAAACTTATCCGGCCGAAGGCGAACCGGGTGATGCCGGGGCCGGATTGCTCGCCGACGCCGGCAAACCGCTGCCGTTCATCGACAAGGTCGTGTTCACGCTCGAGAAGGAAGGTATTCCGGGCTGGAACAAGTTCCTGCAGGGCTATTACGACGCATCCGGTATCGGTTCGGACACTTTCGACCAGGCTGTGCGTTTCGCTGCGGGGGGCGAGGCGGCGGTGACGGAGTCGATGCAAAAGCAGGGCATCCGGTTGTCTACTACAGTCGCGGTGTCGACTTATTACATGGGCTTCAACATGCTCGATCCGGTGGTGGGGGGCATGAGCGAGCGCGCGCGCAAGCTGCGCCAGGCGATCTCGATCGCGGTCGATTACGAGGAATACATATCGATCTTCCAGAACGGACGCGGCATTCCGGCGCAAAGCCCGCTCCCGCCCGGGATCTTCGGCTTTCGCGACGGCAAGGACGGCATCAACCCGGTGGTCTACACCTGGGATGGCATGCGGCCGCAGCGCAAGCCAATCGAAGCCGCAAGACAACTGCTTGCCGAGGCCGGCTATCCAAACGGCATCGACAGCAAGGACGGCACGCCGCTGGTGCTGTACTTCGACGTCACGGCGCGCGGCGCGGAGGCCAAGTCGACGCTCGACTGGTATCAGAACCAATTCGCGAAAATCAACGTGCAGCTGCAAGTACGCCCCACCGATTACAACCGGTTCCAGGACAAGATCCGCAAGGGCAACGCGCAAATCTACGAATGGGGCTGGCACGCCGATTATCCCGACCCGGAAAACTTCCTGTTCCTGCTGCACGGCGCGCAGGGCAAGGTGAAAACCCAGGGCGAGAATGCATCGAATTACGCGAACCCCGAATATGACCGCCTGTTCGAGCAGATGAAGAGCATGCCGAACTCGACTGAGCGCCAGGCGATCATCGACCGCATGATCGATGTCCTGCGCCAGGATGCGCCGTGGCTGTGGGGCTTTCATCCCAAGGATTACGCGCTTTATCACGCGTGGTACAGCAATCTGAAGCCGAACAAGATCGCGTATAACACGCTCAAGTATCAGCGCATCGACAGCGCGCTGCGCGAGCAGAAGCGCCGCGAGTGGAACCCGCCGCTATGGTGGCCGCTGGTTCTTGGCGCGCTGGTTCTGATTGCATTCGCGCTGCCCGCGGTGATCACATGGCGCCGGCGCGAGCGGGGGACCGCGCAACCATGACGGCCTACGTCATCCGCCGGCTGCTGTATGCGATTCCGATCCTGCTCGGCGTCAACGTCATCACGTTTGCGCTGTTTTTCCTCGTCAATACGCCGGACGACATGGCGCGCATGCAGCTCGGCGTCAAGCGCGTGACGCCCGAGGCAATCGCCAACTGGAAGCAGGAACGTGGTTACGACAAGCCGCTGCTCTACAACTCCGCTGCAGCAGGCGCCGGCAAGCTCACGCACACCATTTTTTACGAGAAGTCGCTGCGCATGTTCGTGTTCGATTTCGGCCGCGCCGACGACGGCCGCGACATCGCGCGCGAAATTCGCGTGCGCATGGGGCCGAGTCTGGCGGTCGCGGTGCCGGCGTTCTTTGTCGGCCTGCTTGTTTATATCACTTTCGCGCTCGGCTTCGCGTTTTTCCGCGCGACTTACCTCGATTTCTGGGGTGTGGTGATTTGCGTCGCCGCGATGTCGATCTCGAGCATGTTCTACATCATCGGCGGCCAGTATCTGGTCGGCAAACTGTGGCACCTGGTGCCGATATCGGGTTTCAGCGGCGGCCTGGATGCGCTGCGCTTCATCCTGCTGCCGGCGGCGATCGGCGTGATCGGCAGCTTCGGCGCCAGCACGCGGATGTATCGCACCTTCTTCCTCGAGGAAATCAGCAAGGATTACGTGCGCACCGCGCGCGCCAAGGGACTGTCCGAGATCACGGTGCTGTTCCGGCACGTGCTCAAGAACGCGATGATCCCGATATTGACCGGCGTCGTGGTCGCAATCCCGTTCCTTTTCATCGGCGGATTGATCACCGAATCGTTCTTCGGCATCCCGGGACTCGGCAGCTACACCATCGACGCGATCAATTCGCAGGACTTCGCTGTGGTGCGCTCGATGGTGTTCATCGGCTCGCTGCTCTACATCGCCGGGCTGCTGCTGACCGACATCTCGTATACGCTGGTCGACCCGCGCGTGAGGCTCTCCTGATGCCGGTCCAGATCGTCGTGCTCTGGACTGACTGGCTGGTTTATTTGCTGGTGGCGGTGATCTTCACTACCATCGTCTACGTCCGCGGCAGGGAACACTTGCGTGCGCCGTGGCGGCGCGTCGCGCAATCCAGAAGCGGCATGGTCGGACTCGCCGTGCTGCTGGTGTTCGTCGTCGCCGGCCTGCTCGATTCGGTGCATTTCCGCCCGCGCCTCCAGAGCAATGACGCCAATGCCAGAGTCGCGTATTCGATCGAAGTGTTGAGCGTGCTCGATCTTGTGCTCGAGGGGCTACGCACGCGGCGCGAGAAGACCTACTCCGCGCCGCTCGCGACCGAGCTCTATGCCAAAGAGATGATCGAGCTTCCCGATGGCAGCCAGGTGCGTGGTTACCCGCGCCTCAAATACGGCGGCGCGCAGCTCAGGGACGCGGCGCGCGATTGGGCCGGCGATATCACGCGTGCTGCGCTCGGCGGCGCCGCCGCCGGTGTGGTCGTCTGGCTGTCGTTCGGATTGCTGATTGCCGCGATCGTCGCGCGCGGCAGCGGCGCGCATATCAAACACGCCTGGAATCAGATCTGGCGCGGCGAGACCGAAGTGCCGTGGCGCGCGATCCTGCTGACACTGCTGGTGCTCTGCGCGCTCGGCGGAGCGACCATCGCGCTTGCCGTTCACTACCATGTGTTCGGCACCGACAAAGTCGGCCAGGACGTACTGTATCAGGCGCTGAAAGGCATCCGCACCGGGCTCGTGATCGGCACACTGACGACGCTGGTGATGCTGCCGTTTGCGCTCGCGCTCGGCATCGCCGCGGGATACTTCGGCGGCTGGATAGACGATGCGATCCAGTATGTCTACACCACGCTCAATTCGATTCCGGGCGTACTGCTGATCGCGGCCTCGGTGCTGATGATGCAGGTCTATATCGACGGCCATCCCGAGCTGTTTCCGACCGCGGCGCAGCGCGCCGATCTGCGGCTGTTGTTTTTGTGCATCATCCTCGGCGTCACCAGCTGGACCGGGTTGTGCCGGCTGCTGCGCGGCGAGGCGCTCAAACTGAAAGAGCTCGAATACATCCAGGCCGCGCACGCATTCGGCGTGCGCCATCACCGCATCATCGCGCGCCACATTCTGCCGAACGTGATGCACATCGTGCTGATCTCGGTGGTGATGGAATTCAGCGGCCTGGTGCTGGCGGAGGCGGTGCTCTCCTACGTCGGCGTCGGCGTCGACCCGTCGATGAACAGCTTCGGCACCATGATCAACAACGCGCGGCTCGAGATGGCGCGCGAGCCGATGGTGTGGTGGTCGCTGGCCGCGGCGTTCGTATTCATGGTGACGCTGGTGCTCGCAGCCAATCTGTTCGCCGATGCGGTGCGCGATGCGTTCGATCCACGCGTGCGAATGATCAGTCCGCTAACCGCAAAGACGCGAAGACGCGAAGGTTTCGCAAGCCATGAAACGTGATCTGCCGTTGCTGAAAATCGAAAACCTGTCGACCTGGCTCGACACCCAGGATGCCGTGGTGCGCGCGATCGAGGGGCTGTCGCTCGAGATTGGCCGCGCCGAGACATTCGCGCTGCTCGGGGAATCGGGCTGCGGCAAGTCGATGACCGCATTGTCTGTGATGCGACTGCTGCCCGACGCCGGTCAGGTCGTTGCCGGAACGATCGAGCTCGCCGGCGAGGATCTGCTGCGCAAGCCCGAGATTGCGATGCGCGACATCCGCGGGCGTCGCGTCGCAATGATCTTCCAGGAACCGATGCTGAGCCTGAATCCGGTGATGCCGATCGGCGCACAGATTGCCGAGACGCTGGCGCGGCACACTCGACTTGCCGGCGCGGCGCTTCAGGCGCGCGTGATCGAGCTCCTGAATGCGGTCGGCATCCCCGACCCGGCGCGCCGCCGCGCCGAATATCCGTTCCAGCTGTCGGGCGGCATGAAACAGCGCGTGATGATCGCGATGGCGCTCGCGTGCGAGCCCGAGCTACTGATTGCAGACGAGCCGACTACCGCGCTCGACGTAACGATCCAGGCGCAGATCCTCGACCTGCTGCGCGAGCTGCAGCGCAAGAGCGGCATGTCGGTATTGTTGATCACGCACGATCTCGCGGTAGTCGCCGAAATGGCGCAGCGCGTCGCGGTCATGTACGCGGGCGAGATCGTCGAGACCGCGCCGGTTGATCAGTTCTTCAAGAACCCCGCGCATCCCTATTCGCGCAAGCTGTTCGCTTCGTTGCCCGGCAACCTCCGCCGCGGCGAGGCCCTGGCGGTGATCCGCGGCAGCGTACCGCCGCTGACGCGTGAATTTGTGGGCTGTCGTTTCGCCGACCGCTGCGATCACGCGTGGGATCTGTGCCGCCGCGTGGCGCCGCCGTGGTACGAGATTGGCGATGGGCAGGGGGCGAGGTGCCACCTGTACGCCGCTAACGCGGCAGGTGAAGAGTCAAGGGTGAAGGGTAAAGGGACAAAACACACCGAACCGCCGCTACCATCCCAGGCGGCCAAATCACTCCTCACTCCTCACTCCTCACTCCTCACCGATCCGCTGCTGCGGGTCGAGGACCTCAAGGTCCATTTCCCGATCAGAGGCGGCGTGCTGCAGCGCGTAACCGCTTACGTCAAGGCGGTCGACGGCGTATCTTTGGCTATCGCCGCCGGGCGCACGCTCGGCCTGGTCGGCGAGTCGGGCTGTGGCAAGACCACCGTGGGCAAGGGTATCCTGCGTCTCACCGAGCCGACCGGCGGTCGCGTGCTGTTTGCGGGCGAGGACTTGGCGAGTCTGACGCGCGCCGAGTTGCGTGCCAAACGCAACCAGGTGCAGATCATATTCCAGGA
>PLYS01000268.1 GCA_003153455.1 Betaproteobacteria bacterium
CCTGGCGCACCAAAGGACGCAAAGGAAAGTCAATTACAAAGGAAAAATAAATTCAAAGGAAAAATATTTCGGTGGGTGCTTGCTATGGAAGGTTTCCTTGCAGTTGCTCTTCCTTCGCGTCCTTCGCGTCCTTTGCGGTGAGGCTTTCAGGACTTAACCCCGAGAGCGGCGAGTACGCCGGCGCGCTTGTCGCGCGCTGACTCGTTCACCTTCGTATATAAATTGCCGCCGTGACTGTCCATCGCCACCAGCAGCGGGCCAAAGCCCTTGACGCGGAATTTCCACAGCGATTCCGGATTGAGGTCGTCAAGATCAACGTCCTCGATCTGCTCGATCCAGGTGGTTTCCAGTGCCGCCGCTCCCCCGATGATCGCGAGATAGACGCCGCCCAGGTCCTTGAATGCCGCTTCCGACGCGGCAAATAATCCACCCTTGCCGATCACGATGCGCACTCCGTATTGCTCCATCAGCGGCTGCGTGAAGCGCTCCATGCGCGCGCTGGTCGTGGTGCCTATGCATACTGGCGCATAGCCGGCGGGAAATCCAGCCGACTTGGCGACTTTCTTCACGTTCGGCGCGGTGTGGATTACAGCATGTCCTTTGAGATCGAAACGCGTCTTGCGGCCACGGTCGAACATGTGGATCAGCGTCGCATCGCGGATGCCGTAAAGCGTGCCGTTGAGCGTGACGGTGTCGTTGACCTTGAGCATTCGTACCTGCTCATCGGTCACCGGCATATTGAAGTCGTAATTAGCCATGATGAGGATTGAGGATTGAGAGTAGATGCGGCGCGCGTCACGTCAATTCATGGGTCCCAGCATTCCCTTCTTCAAATCGGAATCGACGGGCTTGTCGCCAAGCCAGATCTTGAGCAGCGCCCGGTAAAAATCCTCGCCCGCAATCGCATTGCCTTTCGCTTCGCCGTTGAGCGACAGGCGCGTGCCGGACTCCGGCAGGAAATCGAGCGCAATTAGATTTCCCGCCTTGGCCGCACCGATCGTCTTGATGATGGCCAGCAACTCGTCCACGCGAGGCTTCAACGCTTCCATCTCGATTTCAGTGTGGTTGTTCCTGACGCCGTCGCCAAGCGCCTCCGAAAGCTGCTCCGCGCTCAGATCGCGCAGCAAGGTCATGCTCACGCGCTTCGCCCCCTTCAGCGCCAGCACCTCGGCCGGCACGCTTTTCTTCTCCGCGAGATACAGGCCGCCGACGTAAACCTTGAAAAACGCGCGGGTGCGGACTCCGGCGCCGTTTAACACCACTTCCTGCGAACCGACGCGGATTTTATCTTCCAATTTGACGCCTGCGATTTCTGCGGCATTCGCCACGGAAATCGTGATTGAGAGCGTCAGAAGCCCAACGAGAACACGGGCGCCTATCGTGGCTGATGTCATAGCGGTTGTCCTTGCATTCTTCACAGTCCGCGCTTAGAAACCGTACTCCAGGCCGCGAGGGCTGAAGGTGGCGCGAGCGCGGCGCGCCGAGTGACACTGCATGTTGACCGCAACCGGATTCATCGTGATGTGCGTCGCCGCGGTTTCGACATGCACCGCGAACGATGTCGAATCGCCGCCGAGGCCCTGCGCCCCGACGCCGAGCTTATTGACGACCGCGGACAGCTCGGCTTCGAGTTTTGCGCCCTCGGGGTCGTCGCATTGCGAGCCGAGCGGGCGCGTCGCCGCGACTTTCGACAGATGCACGCACAAGTCCGCCGTGCCGCCGACACCGACCCCCACGATGGTCGGCGGGCAGGTCTTGCCGCCGGCGTCGAGCACGCAATCGATCACGAAGGTCTTGACCGCATCGATACCGTCGGCCGGAATCGCCATCTTGAGCCACGAATTGTTCTCCGAGCCGCTGCCCTTGGGGATCATCTCGATCGACAGCACATCAGGCTTGTCAACAAAATCAATGTGGATCACCGGCACCGCGCGGCCGCAGGAAGTATGCTCGTTCTTGCGCGTGACCGGATGCACGACGGAGGATCGCAGCGGATGCTCGCGGGTTGCGCGCTCGCAGCCCTTGGCGATCGCCTGCTTGAGTCCGAAGCCATCGACTTCGACACCGCGCCCAATCGTCACGTTGTATATCGGAATGCCGGTGTCCTGGCACAGCAGGTTGTTGGTGTCCTCGGCGACCTTGATGTTCCTGATCATGGTACCGAGGATCGCTTTGCCGGTGGCATCGGTCTCGCTCTTGTCGAGGCGCGCGAAACCCTGCTTTATGTCGGGCGGCAACATTTTGAGCGCGCGGATGTATAGCTCCTTGCACGCCTCCTCGACTTGCTTCAGCTCAACTTTCACGGTTTTACCCTTCACCCCTTCACTCATTCACCCTTCACACTACGACTGCATTCCCCACTTGCGCACGGTTTTCAGCTCGATATTGCGGAAAATGAAGTTTTCGACGAACAAACCGATGATGATCACCGAGAACAGCCCCGCGAACACGTTGGCGATCTCGAGCTGGTTCTTGTTCTCGTAAATGAACCAGCCGAGGCCGCCCGAGCCCGAGGACACGCCGAACACCAGCTCGGCCGCAATCAGCGTGCGCCACGCGAACGCCCAGCCGATTTTCATACCGGTCAGGATGTTGGGAAACGCCGCCGGGATCAGTATCTTCGCGACGTAGCGAGGGCCGCTCAAACCGTAATTGCGGCCGACCATGCGCATCGTCTGCGATACCGACATGAAGCCCGAGTGCGTGTTGAGCGCGACCGGCCAAAGCACCGAGTGTATCAGTACGAACACCAGGCTGCCGTTGCCGAGGCCAAACCAGATGAGCGCCAGCGGCAGCAGCGCGATTGCAGGGAGCGGATTAAACATCGAGGTCAGAGTTTCGAGAAAGTCGTTGCCGATGCGCGAGGTGATTGCGAAGGCGGTGAGCGTGCCGGCCAGAAATAATCCCGCGCCATAGCCCATCAACAGGACCTTGATCGAGAACCAGCCGCGCGCGAGCAGCACGCCGTTCATGATGTTGTCGTAGAACGCGCCGATGGTGTCGCTGAACTTGGGGAACAGCAGTGGATTGTCGAGCACCGTCGAATATACCTGCCAGATGGTGGCGAGCAGCAGCAGCAGCAGGCATTTGCGCACCGCTGCGTTGTTGAAGATCTTCTCCCACGCCGTGAGCGGCTTCTCGACCACGCCATAGGCGCTGGTCTCCACCTCGCGCACGAACTCGGGACGCTGCACCAGAATGGTATTAGACATGGTGAGTGACTTCCTCTTCGATCTGATCGGAAAACAGCATGTCGTGGATGCGCTCCGAGAGCTTCTTGCCGTCGGACCCGACATTATCCCTGCCGTCGCTGTTCAACTCGGCCTTGACGCGGCCCGGATGCGGCGACAGCAGCAGAATGCGGTTGCCGATCAGCACTGCTTCCGGAATCGAATGCGTGACGAAGAGCACTGTGAAATGCGTGTCGTCCCACAGCTGCAGCAGTTCTTCCTGCATCTTACGCCGCGTCAGCGCATCGAGCGCGGCGAATGGCTCGTCCATCAGCAGCACGTCGGGCTCCATCGCCATGCCGCGCGCAATCGCGACGCGCTGCTTCATGCCGCCCGACAGCATGTGCGGAAAGCTGTCGGCGAACTTGGTGAGCTTCACCTTCTCAATGTAATGCATCGCCTGGTCTGCGGCGGCGTTGCCGTGAAGCTTGCCGCTCGCGGTAAGCGCGAACATCACGTTCTGCCGAACGGTCTTCCACGGCAGGAGCTGATCGAACTCCTGGAACACGAACACGCGGTCCGAGCCTGGCTTCCTGATCACCTCGCCGTTGAGGCTCATCGTGCCCTCGACCGGTAACATGTAGCCGCCGACCGCCTTCAGCAGAGTCGATTTGCCGCATCCCGATGGCCCGAGGATCACGAACCGGTCGGATTTGTAGATCTGGAAATTGACGCGATAGGTCGCCGTGACCAAATGCTCCTTGGTCTTGTATTGCAGCGTGACGCCCTTGACCTCAAGCAGTGGCGCGGGCGCGGCGCGACCGTTCACGCGATCTCTCCCGGTTTGTACGTCCGTCACTCCACGACCAGCTTGCGCTCACGCGCAATTTTCGCCCAGCGTTCGGTCTCCTCGCGTATCGCCTTCGCGAATTCTGCCGGAGTGTTGCCTACCGGCGCCATGCCCAGGCCCTCGAAGCGGCTCTTCACATCCGCCGCTTCCAGCGCCTTCGCCGTGTCGCGGTAGACTTTATCGATGACTTCCCGCGACGTACCTGCCGGCGCCATGAAGCCGAACCACCCCAGGTTCTCGAACCCCGGCAGCGTCTCGGCGATCGCCGGCACGCTGGGTAGTTGCGGCGAGCGCTGCTTGCTGGTGACGCCCAGCGCCCGCAGCTTGGCCTGTTGAATGAAGTTGATCGCAGCGGCCATGTTGGGCGTGGCGAACTGGACCTGCCCGGCCATCACATCGACCAACGCCGGCGCTTCCCCTTTGTAAGGAACGTGCAGGACATCGATGCCGGCAGTGTAGATGAAGTTTTCCGCGGCAAGGTGGGTCTGGGTGCTGAAGCCCGCCGACCCGAACGCAATTTCTTTGGGCCTCGCTTTGGCCAACGAGATGAGTTCCTTGATGGATTTGGGCGGAAAGCTCGTGGTCACCACAAGTACCTGAGGACCACTTGCTACGTTGGTAATCGCAACCAGGTCCTTTGCGGGATCGAAAGGCATCTTCTTGTAGATGTGCTGGTTGGCGGTGACGATCGAACCCGAGGTCATGAACAGCGTATAGCCGTCCGGCGCAGCCTTGACGACAAGCTCGCCGCCGATGTTGCCGCCGGCGCCGGCGCGGTTGTCGACCACCACCTGCTGGCCCCAGATTTCTCCAAGCTTCTGGCCGATCACGCGGGTTACGATGTCGGTCGCACCGCCTGCCGAGAACGGGACAACCACCCGCACCGACTTCGCCGGATAGCTTTGCGCCCAGGCGAATGTCGCTACCAACATCGCGCCAGTCAGGATGAGCAGCTTTATGACTCGCATGGTTCCTCCTGTTTTATTTGAGACATGAAGCGGTGCGCTAGTTTAGTGCAATCGCACCTCTGCCACAAACCGCGCCGTCACCGGAAAATGTAGATCGGGCTCGACCAGATCAGGTGTCCGTCTTCCTGCGTGAGGCACACATAAAGCGCATTGTCGCCGTCGTCGGTGAGCGTGATCCTGCGGTTGAGCTGCGCCCGGCGGTGCGGATTTGCGTCGGGCAGGCGGAACACCCGGATCTGGCGCTTGATGCCGCCACTGGCAAATACCAGATCGTTGATTCCGATATCGGCAATCTTGATTTCAGTTTTCACCAGCGCGGTGTCGATTTTGAGCGTCCCGGCTTCAGGATCGGCAAGCCACGCGTCGAAGCCGCCGAAGCCGCCGGTGGTGAGTGCCGCCCACTTGAGCGCGCCCGGTGCAACCTGATCGAGCTGCTTGTCGAGGTTCCAGAAGTTGATCGGCTCGACGCGTTCGAAGCTGTTGCCCGCCAATGTGCAACCGCCATCCCAGACCGTCTGGCGGCCGCGGCCCCGGTATTCGGATCCTTCCCAGATCACGCGAATGCGGCGGCCGAGCGATTTCTCGTCGAACGGACGGAAGGTTTCGAGCGTTTGCAGCCGGTTGCGAATCTCGATGCGCTCGATTGGCGCTGAAGCCACGGCTTCCACCGTGAACGTCACTTCTTTCGCATTCGAGCGCAGGATATCGCCCATTATTGCGGTTTTCACCCGGCTGGCGGTGGTCGGCCCGAGATTGGGATCGTCGGCAAAGAGTTCGGCATCGGCATCGAACACAACACGCGTGTCGAGAATCATGCGGCAGCCGGTTGTCGCGTAGTGATGGCGCTTTCTCAGCGCATCGAACAGTTCCCGGCGTGTAAGCCCGCTCGCGAGCAAACACGACAGTCCGCCATAAGCGCCGAACAGCGACGCTCCGGGATGGCTCGCGCCATGGCGGCCTTTATGGCCGTCGCTGTTGGCGACGATGCCCACGCGATAGCCCTGCTCGAACGCGTCCTGAATCAGCCATTCGAACGTGCCCCAGTCGGAATGCACCTCGATCGAGCGCTCGAGGCGCGCGTCGTGCGCCATCTTGATGTCGGCGTAACGCCCGCCGATGTGAGCGAACACGACACAGTCCTCGTGCATCAGCGCTTTGAACAGTTCATCAGCGCTGTTGGCGTCGGTCCCGACGTCCGACAGATCATCCACCAGCGCGTGGTGCGAGCGGTGGATCTGGCGGCCTTCGTGCATGAACATGACGTTGCGGTCACCGCCCAGGCCGGTGTTGCCCGACCACTCGTAGCCTGGAAACATGATGAATCTGCCGTCCTCGTTGAATTCCCGGCTCAGCCTGTTCAACTCGTTCCAGAACGGCGTCGTGATCTGGAAGTCGTTGCCCTGGTGGCACATCGCGTCGAGAAACGCGCGGTCGCGCGCAAACTCGATCAGTTCGCGCGCCGAGTTGGTGCCGATGGTTTCCTCCGACTGTCCGTGCAGGTCGGCCCAGAATGGAAAAAGCTGCGCTTTTTCCATGATGCGTAAAGGATTACTGTCGCAGAGCGGGTTTCCCGAGTCATCGAGGACGCGAATCGAGACATCGCCCGCCTCGTTAACACGCAGCCCCTCGATGACCTTCGCGTATTCGCCGGGCCTTATTGTCACCCGCTCAGGCAATCCTTCGATTTTCACATTAGCGGCAAAGCGAACCGTCAGGTTCACTTTGTCGCTCGGGTTTCCCCATTTGTCCTCACCTTTAAAACCGAGCTTGAACGGCTGGCCGCGTTCGCGCAGCGTGGGAAGAATGGCCTTGTAGAGCACCGGCGCACCGGCGACGACCGAAATGCAAGGCTGCTCGGGAAGCTCGACGTAATTGTAGGTCGCCCACGCATCGACCAGCACGCGGAACTCGAACGTCGGCTCGCTGAACGTCTGCACTCGGATACCGGGCGAGCTCTCACGGCGATCGCCGAAGCGCACGATGATCCGGTCGCCTTCGCGCAAAAAGCCGCGCACGATGCGGATGAACAGCGTCTTGTCCCACGGCCGGATGTTGCGCTTGCCGTCGTACTGCACTTCGAGTACTGCGCCATTGCTCGCTTCGACCGTGGTGTAGTTCCAGCCCTTGGGATCGGTGAACTGCGGCCGCCCCATGTCGGAAGCGAAGCGGTGCACGATCTTGATGGATCCCGTGTCGTCGATGCCGAAGTAACCCGCGGTGTAGGTGAGCGTAAACGACTGGAAGCTGCCGGCCTCAAATTCGCCGGTTGGAAAAATCTCGGCGCGGCCCATGCGCTCCGCGAAATAAGTCGAATGCGGCAAGGTCAGACTACATTCAGCGCAAATGCGAGGCCTGCGACCAGACTTGCGCCAGCCGCGATCGCGAGCAGGTTCATCTGCCAGTCGCGCCACGCCAGGAACTCGAGCATCAGCAACCGCACGCCACCTGTCATGTGCGCGGCGAGCAGCAGCACCAACCCGGTTTCGGCAAGCTTCACCAGCGGATACTCGGTCCAGCGCAGGAAGCCGTCGAGCGCCTCAGCCCCGTGCAAAGCCTGACCGAGGGCCCAGAAGTGAAACGGCAGGAAGAGGGCAAGCAGCAGCCCCGACGCGCGATGCGCGATGAACGCCCAGTAAGCGGGGTGGTTGCGCGCGCGGAAATCGTTCTTCATACGAACACGCCCCAAACCGCGCGCCAGCCCCACAGCGCGAGCGCAATGCCGGCGGCGAGCACCAATAGGTCGAGCGCGGCGCCACGCCAGCCCAGCATCTCGGACAGGATGGTGCGCAATCCGATCGGCGCGTGAACCGCGACTGCGGCAACGAACAGCGCGTAGAACGCGGCCCAGCCGGGGTTACCGCGAGTGCGGCCGAGAACCTCCGCCGCCGACAGCCCGTTCTTCACCGCGTAGATCATGGTGATGAGATGGATGAGCACGCACAACGCAAGCACCGCAGCGCTGATACGTTGGGCCGTCCACAGCAGAACTTGCGCGCGGATGTTCATCACCGCACTAAATCTCCCCCTTCAGCGCCGCCGCTGCCACAGCGCGTTTCAGGCCCGCAATCGATGCGGTCGGCACGAGGTTTTTCGGGCAGCGTTCGGTGCAGCTCATGTGGGTATGGCAGGCGTGGCACCCGGCGTCACCGGCGACCGCCGCGAGCCGTGCGGCGCGCGCGGTGTCACGTACGTCGTTGACCAGTGTCCACGCGCGATTGAGCGCCGCCGGGCCGAGGTAAGCGGGATTCCAGTTCACGACGTCACACGAGCTGTAGCACACGCCGCAGCCGATGCATTCGATCGCGGCGTCGATCTCCTGGCGCTGCGGAGACTCGGGTAACACGCGCGCAAAGCCTTCCTGACGCGAGCGCGTGCCGTGGAACTGACCTTTAGCCTGCGCCCATTTGTCGAAAAACCGGCTCATGTCGGTGACCAAGTCCTTCACCACCGGCAAATTGTGGAGCGGCGCGATTTCGAGCCGGTTGTCCTCGGCAACCTTGACGACATGGGTGCGGCAGGTCCAGCGCGCTTTGCCGTTGACAGTCATGGCGCACGAGCCGCAAACGCCGACACGACACGCAAAACGATACGACAATGTCGGATCGACACTGCGTTGGATATAGGTGACAACGTCGAGCACGGTCTGACTCTCAAACCGCGGCACCTCATAAGCCCGAAACTCGCCGGACTCGGCCCCGCGCCATACGCGTACACGAAGCGTGCGCGGGTGAGGCGAGAGGCGTGGGGCGATAGGCGGAGGAGTTTTTGCGTCGGGCATCACGCTATGCTTTGCGCTCCTCACTCCTCACTCCTTACGCGCTAGGCGCTTTCGTAGAGTCTCGTAAGAACGAACTCGCGATGACCGAGCGCTTCCGCCGAAGTCAGCCGGCCGTTGCAGGTGCGCAGCATGACTTCGAGCAGCTCGTCGCCGGTCTGGTCGAGGTTCTTCTGCCGCTGCAGCAGGCCCGAGCAATCGAGATCGATGTGCTCGCTCATGGTACGCGCGGTGCGCGGATTCGCCGTGAGCTTGATCACCGGCAGGATCGGATTGCCGATGACGTTGCCCTGCCCGGTCGGGAAAAGATGCACGACATAGCCGGACGCCGCAAGCAGCGTAACCATTTCCGCCGCTGCCGACGACGAATCCATGAACCACAGGCCCGGGCCGGTCGGCGCCTCGGCCTTGTCGATGACGCCGATCACCTTGCACTTCTTGCCGATCTTCTGGATGTTGCCAAGCGCTTTCTCCTCGATCGTGGAGAGGCCGCCGGCGATATTGCCCTTGGTCGGCTGAGAGTCCATCAGGTCGCCGGTCTTGTGGCGTTCGATCACTTCCTGGTAGCGGTTGAACATGAACATGAACCTCTCGCGCACTTCAGGCGTGGCGCAGCGCGCGGCGACGATGTGCTCGCCGCCCGTGATCTCGGTAGTCTCGCCGAAACACAGCGTGACGCCGAGCGGCTCGAGCTTGTCGAACGCGTTGCCGACGGTCGGGTTGGAGCCGCAGCCGGAAGTCGTGTCCGACTCGCCGCATTTGCACGACACCCACAACTCGCTGATCGGACACTCGACACGCTTGAGTTCCGACGCCCACTGCACGTATTCCTTGGCGACTTTGGAGGCGCGCAGGATAGTATCGTGATCGCCGTGCAGCTCGATGCCGAAGCCGGTCACAGGCTTGCCGGTCTTGGCAATGCTATCGACGATACGCTTGGTCCATTCCTCTTCGATACCGATCACCACCACCGCGGCGACATTGGGATTGGAGCCCGTGCCGATCAGCGTGCGGAAATGCAGATCGAGGTCGGCTCCGAATTGCAGGCGTCCGTACGGATGCGGAATCGCCAGCGCGCCCTTGATATTATGGGCGACCGCCTCGCACGCGGCATTCGACAGGTCGTCGAGCGGAAGAATAATGACGTTATTGCGCACGCCCACGCGGTCGTTTTCGCGGCGGTAGCCCCAGAAGGTGGTTTTGCTTGAAATCATGATGTCTCCAGTCTGCCTGCTTACCAACGCTTGGTTTTGATATTGTGGACGTGGGCGTGTGAACCCGCCTTGATGTCGGCGGTTGCGCGGCCGATGTCGTGCCCGTACTTGATGACGGTGTCGCCGCTTTTGATGTCCTTCAATGCAAGCTTGTGGCCGATCGGGATGTCCTGCTGCGCCTTGAGCGCGATGGTGCGGTCTGCATCCATGATCCAGCCGGTGAGGTCCTGGCCGGCCTTTACGCCCTCGACCACGACCACCGCGACGGTATCCTGCGGGTCGTGCAATACGAAATGAATCATGCGAACTCCTGTTCTCAGCAAATGCAAATCGCCCTGCGCGGGACGGCAACGGATATTGTCTTTCTGCGCTGATACTACACGCCGTCTCGCGAATGAGTCAACTATATGACCTATATGATTTCAGCGGCAAGCGATGCTAGAATGGCGGCGCTTACTGCGGAATGACCATGCCCCACACCCTGGCCGGCGGCAATCTGACTTTCAACCCGCTCTACAAGGAAGTCAAGAACCGTATTACGCGCAACCTGATCGCCGGCGAGTGGAAGCCCGGCGCGGCGATCCCGAGCGAATCGCGGCTGGCGGGGCATTTCAACGTTTCAGTCGGCACCATCCGCAAGGCGATTGACGAGCTGGTCGCGGAAAAAATCCTGGTGCGCCAACAGGGGCGCGGCACGTTCGTAACCACCCATAGCGAAGACCGGCAGCTCTATTATTTTTTCCACATCGTCGGCAAGGACGGCGGCAAGGAGCCGCCGACGCACGAGCTGCTGTCGTTTCGGAAGGGTAAAGCCGACAGCGAGGAGAAGTTGCATCTTGGCGTAAGCCGCGGCGAGCGCGTGTTCCGCATCCACAACGTGCTCAAGCTCGTGGGCAAACCGGTCGTGCTCGACGCAATCGTGATTCCGGCGGCGCGCTTTCCCGGCCTGACCGAAGCGATCTTCAGCGCACGCGAAGTAACGATCTACGGCTTATACCAGGCGCGCTACGGCATCAACGTCGTGCGCATCAGCGAGCGCTTGTCGGCAGCGCACCCCGATGCGCAGACTGCGGGCGTGCTCGGCGTCCGCGTCAGCACCCCGATGCTGATGATCAAGCGCGTGGCCTATACCTACCACGACACGCCGGTCGAGCTGCGCACGAGCTGGGTCAACACCGAAGGTCACGAATATCTGAGTGACCTCTGGAAAAACGAGACGCGCAAACGCGGTGAATCGATAAATAGGTAAGTAGGTAAGTGCTGCGCCGCGTGCGCAGAATTATTTTGCGTCTGCCTGCTGCTCGTTTTCGACCGGCGGCAGCACGTCATCGGCGCTAAGTGCGAGGCGCTCCTTGATGCGCGCGGCCTTGCCCGACAGCTTGCGCAGATAGTAGAGCTTGGCGCGGCTCACGTCGCCGCGGCGTTTCACTTCGATCGACGCGATCAGCGGTGAATGGGTCTGGAAGGTACGCTCGACGCCCTCGCCGGAAGAAATCTTGCGCACGATGAACGCCGAATTGAGCCCGCGGTTGCGCCTGGCGATCACCACGCCTTCGTAGGCCTGGATGCGCTTGCGGTCGCCTTCGACCACGTTGACGTTCACCACCACAGTGTCGCCGGGCTTGAAATCAGGAATGTTTTTCCCGAGGCGCGCGATTTCTTCGGTTTCGAGTTTCTGTATCAGGTCCATATTCATGCTCCACTCAGTTCTTGCTTGAATTCCTCGAGCAGTCCGCGCTCGTCGTCCGACAGCGAGCGCTGCAGCAGCAAATCCGGCCGCCGCTGCCAAGTTCTGCCCAACGCCTGCTTGAGCCGCCAGCGGTGAATCTCCGCATGGTTGCCCGACAACAACACCGGCGGTACCGGCTCACCTTCATACACCTCGGGCCGTGTGTAGTGCGGGCAGTCGAGCAGCCCGTTCACAAACGAGTCCTGGCTCGCCGACTCGGCATCGCCGAGCACGCCCGGCAGTTGGCGCACGATGCAGTCAATCACCACCATCGCCGCGAGCTCCCCGCCCGAGAGCACGTAATCTCCGATCGAGATTTCGTCGTCGACTTCGCGCGCAATCACGCGCTCATCGACGCCTTCGTAGCGTCCGGCGAGCAGCACCATGCCCTGCTCTGCCGCTAATTCCATCACCCGGTGGTGATTCAGCAACCGCCCCTGCGGCGAGAGGTGAATCACGCGCGGCTGTTTCACGCCCGTACTCTTTTGGCGCTGCCTCGCTGCCGCCAGCGCCTTGCCAAACGGCTCGGGCATCATCACCATCCCCGGGCCGCCGCCGTATGGCCGGTCATCGACCGTGCGATAGGCGTTGTGCGCGAAATCGCGCGGATTCCACGCCACCAGCTGATAAAACCCTTTTTCCCGGGCCCGGCCGATCACCCCCGCCGCGGTGACCGCATCGAACATCTGCGGAAATAACGTTATCACATCGAACTGAAGCATCAGTAATCCTTGCCCCAGTCCACGCTGATCACACCCGCCGCGAGATCGACCTGCTTGATCGCGCCGGCGATGAACGGTATCAGCATTTCGCGCTCAGTTCTGTTTCCGCTCGCCACGACCAGCACATCGTTGGCGCCGGTTTGCATAACCCGGACCACGCGCCCGAATTCATGCTGCTCTGTATTCACCACTCTGAGGCCGATCAGATCGGCCCAGTAGAATTCGTTTTCCGCGGCACCCGGCAGTTGGCTGCGCGGCACCGCGACTTCCAATCCCTTCAATGCAACCGCGGCTTCGCGGTCTTCAATTCCTGCGAATTGCGCTACCAGCGTCTTGCCATGGACTTTGGCCGCAGCGATGCGCATTTCACGCCAGTCGCCATCATGTCCCAGCCACCACACCGGGTAATCGCGCAGATTGCCGAGCTGCGCGGTCAGCGCATAAATCTTGACCCAACCCTTGACTCCGAATGGAGCGGTCACCCGCCCCATCACCACCATGCGCTCAGGCGGCTTTCTTCTCGCCGAACTGCTTGACGAGGCGCGCCGCCGTGTCGCTGATTTGGGCACCCTTGCTCTGCCAGTAGGTAAGGCGCTCGGCCTGAAGGCGGAACCTTTCCTGGCCTTGCGTCGCTTTGGGATTGTAGAAACCGATGCGCTCAATGAAGCGGCCGTCGCGCGCGCACTTCGAATCCGCGACCACCAGATTAAAAAACGGACGCTTTTTGGCGCCGCCGCGTGCCAGTCTGATCACAACCATGGGAAAGCCCTGAAAATGCGGAAAGGGCGTGATTTTACGCTAGTTTTTGGCTGTAGCGCAAGCGCGATAGCGATCAGGCAGGCCACACCCGCTTAAGAGGCGCCGGAGCCGGTGTTTGCATCGGTGACCCCACGATTTCCAGTTTGCAGCGCAGCGTTTTGGGCCTTTCGATCTTGCTTCCGTCTGCGCCGCAGGTCGTCAGCTTCGATCAACTGTTCCAGAGAACGCACGTGCTCTGGTTCCGAGTGACCGAAGCTCTTGTGATAACACTGCGCGATAAACTCCTGCAGCGGAACCATCCACGGTTCTTGCTTCTCGTTGGCCAAGGACCCGAACTTCTTCGGATTCATTCCCAGTTCGCGAGCCATCTGGATGTGCGCGTGGCTCAACTTGAAGCGCCGTCTTGCTTAAAACCACGGTTGCGGCTTCGCGGGGATGCGTTTCATGTTGCTGCAGTAGTCTTCTCGAGGCAAATCACGGCGGTTCCCAGGTGGGGCCATATCAACGTTAAGGTAAGGGGCGCGCCGCTCTTGGCGCGTCCCGCTTGACCGCAATGTTGGACGAAGCCGCTACGCGGAGGAAATCCGGCGGAAATCGTGCGACTG
>PLYS01000317.1 GCA_003153455.1 Betaproteobacteria bacterium
AGATCGCGTTGGCGCGGAACATCGGATATACAAAGTCGCGCACGAATTCCTCGCGCAGGTCGTCGACGAAGATTTCCCTGACGCCCATCTGCTTCGCTTTGGCGCGCGCCGGTGCGACTTCCTCGCCTTGGCCGATGTCGGCGGTAAAGGTGACGACTTCGCACTGGTAGGTGTCCTGCAGCCACTTCAGGATCACTGAGGTGTCGAGCCCGCCGGAGTAGGCGAGCACCACTTTCTTGATGTCGGGCATGATGCGGTCGGTTCCGGATGCGAAAAACGCCAATTTTAAGCGCGGCGGGCGGCAAGAGCCAGTGAAATCATCGTCTGCGCGGTGGTTATCCGCGCGTACTACGTTACTGATGTGAGTCCTGATGTAAAGAGGGAGACTAGCTGGGAAGCTAGTATTCATACCCTTCGTCAGGAGGCATTGTTTTGAGCAACACACCTTTTGCCGGAGAAAAACCGGGGCTGAAAAAATAGTGGCTTGGTCCCAAAGATTCTGCCTGGCATCGCGCACGGCATCGCTGAGCCGGGGCGGCAGTTCAGATGTCGCGTGGTGTACGCATTGGCAGGTTAACGCATAATGGCCGCAAGTTACCGTGCGCGCTCAAATTACGCGAAGAGTGAACTCGATTAGGTAGCGGCGACCTGAGCAGCATTGTTGGTTACGACCTGCTGAGTACTGGACTTAACCGTTCTTGGGTAATTTGCCATTCGTTTGCAGCGAACGCAGTCCGGAGTCCCGCAACGAGCCGAGGACCGGCGTATTGCCAATTGCGGCGGTCGATCAGGACGCAAGAAATACCGTGCGCAGCCCCCAGACATTGCTAAGGTATTCGCATAGGGAGGTTTTCCCAAGGCTGCCTTCGCCAACCAGAAAGCAAAGGCTCCTCGTACGCTCATCTCTTAGCGTAAGTAACAGCGATTCCCAGGGAAAAGGCTTGCCCACCCCTTCTTGGCGGTCAATCTTCTCTAGCGCAGGCGGTACGAATGAGTGATCTGAGGGCATGATACCGATCATTATGCCAAGAACATTCTACTCCCATCCTTCTACCGATCGTTGCCAACACTGAGAAAATGTAGCTGAAGAGGTCGTGCTCGATTTATTTTCAACGAGCGTGTGTCAGTTTCTCTGAAGCGGGACGAATTAACTTATGACGAGAATCGGCTCAAGTCCCCACCGGTTCTTTCATTGAGAATCCAGTTTGTATCTCCCGGCGGGTTGCGCCGGTTGCGAAGAATGCGCGCAGGATTAAGTTGAGTCTTGCGTTTCCCAGTTTTCGTCGCACGGATGACCCTGCTTTGTTTCAGCCGGGCAAACGTCGCCCGGGCTTCGGCGTAGGCGCCCGCTGAGCGCGGGCGTCGCCGTTATGGGTTGCCGATGATCTTCACTGCCTCGGCAGGGGTAAGGATGCGCATGCCCTCATATTTGACCAGCCTGAGCAAATGCTGATCTCCAGAGACGATGGCATTGGTGTCAAGAACGACCCGCAGCGCGGGCGCGGCGCTCGGCGCGGACGGCTTTGACCTCGGCGACGATTTTCTCTTCGGTCATCGGCGGGATGTTGGCGGCATGCAGCCGTTCGGCAATTTCCAACAGACGGCGGCCGGATTCGCGGCGTACCGCCTCTTCCAGCAGTTTCTGGATGGCCGTTTCATTGAGCAGTCCCGCGCTTTGCGCACGTTGCGTCAATTCGTCGGGCAAATTCAGCTTCAATTCCAGTGTAGTCATTGGATGTGCTCTCTAGCTACCGTCATAGGAGAACGGTAATCTAGATTCTACGCTCAGTCCAGCGTTATGCCAGCCGCGCGCACGACATTTTTCCAGCGCGCCATGTCTGCGCGCAGAAAGGCGTCGAGTTCGGCCGGCGCGCCGGCGACAACTTCGACGCCGATTTTCGCGAGCTTGTCCTTCATATATTCATGGGCTTTTTCAGCGATTTCCAGCGATACTCGTGAGCGGCGTAACCGCCGCGTTGCGCGCTGGTGCGCCGGCGGAAGCGCCGGTGACGATGGACTTCGCGCGTGCTTCGACCACGGCGGCCCCGCCGGGTCTTGCGAGTTCCGGCATGGCAGCAGCAAGCGCTGCAAGCAGCGCCGGCGTCAGCGCATCAAGCGCAGGCCTGATCTGGTTGCGCAGACCGGGAATAGAGTCAAACGGCGGCTGGTTGCGCGCACGCCATTCCCGGAAGCGGGTGTACTGGATGATCTTGGACGCTTCGATCTGGGCGTGAAAGAAATCTTTCGCAACCGAAGGGTCCAGACTGTAAATGCCTGCCTGGGCGCCGATTGCATCGATGATTTCGCGTTCGCGCGGCAGGTCCTCGATCGGAGCACCGCTGTTCCACTTGTTGCGCGCAACGTCGTCCATGTAGTCAAGGCGCTGCTGGATCAGTACCAGCACGCGGTCGATTTTTTCGAGATCGGCAGCCGGCGGCGGTGTGGCGCAACCGGCAAGCAGCGCGACAAGCAGCGATAGCAGCGCGCGGCGTTTGGCTCGCTTGTAGCGCGGGCGACCCGCCTGCATTCCAGGGGCTGATTCCAGAAATGGATTCTTAAACGATCGTGCGGCCGAGCAGCAGATATTCCATCAACGCCTTCTGCACGTGCAGCCGGTTCTCGGCCTCGTCCCACACCACGCTTTGCGGCCCGTCGATCACGGCCGCCGCGACTTCCTCGCCGCGGTGCGCTGGCAGGCAGTGCATGAACAGCGCGTCGGTCTTGGCGAGCCGCATCATCTCGGCATCGACCTGCCAGTCCTCGAAATCCTGCTTGCGCTCGGCGTTTTCGGCTTCCATGCCCATGCTCGTCCAAACGTCGGTGGTGACGAGGTCCGCGCCGCGCGCCGCCTCCAGCGGGTCGGTAAACGATTCGAAGTGGCTGGTGTCGTAGATGCCGGCGCGCTCGGGCTCGATTTCGTAGCCGGGCGGCGTCGAGACGTGCACATTGAAGCCGAAAATCGCCGCCGCCTGCAGCCAGGTGTTGCAGACGTTGTTTGAGTCGCCGATCCACGCCACGGTCTTGCCCCGGATCGCGCCGCGTTGTTCGATGTAGGTGAAGATGTCGCCCATGATCTGGCACGGATGGTATTCATTGGTAAGCCCGTTGATCACCGGCACGCGTGAGTGTGCGGCGAAGCGTTCGATAATCGACTGCTCGAAAGTGCGGATCATCACGATGTCGACCATGCGCGAAACCACGCGTGCGACGTCTTCGAGCGGCTCGCCGCGCCCCATCTGGGTATCGCGCGTCATCAGTGTGATCACCGAGCCGCCGAGCTGGTTCATGCCGGCTTCGAACGACACGCGCGTGCGCGTCGAATGCTTCTCGAACACCAGTGCCAGCGTGCGGTCGACCAGCGGCTGGTAGGGCTCGTAGCGCTTGAACTTGTCCTTGATCCAGCGCGTGCGCGCGAACAGGTAATCGTACTCGTCGAAAGTAAAGTCCTTGAACTGAAGATAATGACGGAGTTCCATGACGCAAAGGGGTGCGAAGACCGCCTAAGCGGTCTTCGCGGCCGGCTGCGAGGCGTGCTGGCGGGCAAGGAATTCCGTAATCAGCGGGGCGAGCATCGCGACCAGCAGTTCGGCCTCGTCGCGATTGATGGTAAGCGGCGGCAGCAGACGCACGACGGTGTCGTTGGTGACGTTGATCAGAAGGCCGGCTACCAGAGCCTGCTTGACCAGCTCGTCGCACGGGAAATCGAGCTCGATGCCGATCATTAGTCCTTTGCCGCGGATTTCCCGCACCCCGGCGACCCCGCCGAATTTCGCGCGCAGGCTGTCGCAGATGACTTCGCCCATCGCGATGGCGTTCGCCATTAGGTTTTCCGTTTCGATGATATCGAGCGTCGCGAGCGCTGCGGCGCACGCGAGCGGGTTGCCGCCGAAGGTCGAACCGTGGTTGCCGGGCTTGAACACGCCGGCGGCAGGGCCGGCGGCGAAACAGGCGCCAATCGGTATGCCCGAGGCCAGCCCCTTGGCGAGCGTCATGACGTCAGGCTTGACGCCGGAGTGCTGGAACGCGAACCATTTGCCGGTGCGGCCGGTGCCGCTTTGTACTTCATCGAGCATCAACAGCCACTGGTTGGCGTCGCAGATTTCGCGCAGGCCGTGCAGGTAATCGGCGCCGCAGATGTTGATGCCGCCTTCGCCCTGGATCACCTCGACCAGCACCGCGACCCCATTGCGGTTGTTCTCGGCGACTTTCCTGACCGCGGCAAGGTCATCGAACGGCACGCGCACGAAACCGCCGACCAGCGGCTCGAAGCCGGCCTGCACCTTGCGGCTGCCGGTTGCCGAGAGCGTCGCGATGGTGCGGCCGTGGAATGCCTTTTCCATGACGATGATCGCAGGTAACTCAACGCCTTTGCCATGACCGTAAAGCCGCGCGATCTTGATCGCTGCTTCGTTGGCTTCGCAGCCCGAATTGCAGAAGAACGCTTCGTCCATGCCCGAGATTGCAGTGAGCCGGTCGGCGAGTTGCTCCTGGAGTTCGATTTCGTAGAGGTTGGAGCAGTGGATCAGCTTGCCGGCCTGCGCGGTGATCGCCTGCACCAGCTTGGGGTGGCTGTGGCCGAGCCCGCACACCGCGATTCCGGCGAGCGCGTCGAGATAGCGTTTGCCCTGTTTGTCCCATACAAAGCTGCCTGCACCGCGCTCGAGCGCGACCGGCAGGCGTTTATAGGTGTTCATCACATGCGACATAAAATATCCGCGCTTAAAAACAACACGGCGGCTGCCGCCGCCGTGTAATGGTACTTATTCCAGTGCCTATGTTTATCCAAACGGGGGGCTGGATGCAAGAGAAATTTTAGGTGCTGCGAACGAGTCAAGCGCCGCGCGCATGAGTTCCATGCTGTTGGACGCTAGCAGCCTGTCGGACTTTGAGGGTCCGACAGGCTGCTAAAAGCAAAACCGGCTGACCATTCATAATAAACTTCGTTCGAAGCGGTCGAATTTGGGGAAAAATTCGGGTAAATTCGCATATCTGTTGTCCTCGTCCGCAATTCCGATGGCGCCGGTTTTACATTAGGAGTTTGTCGGGGCTTAGTCCGACAAACTCCTAGGCCATTGCCTTGATGGCGGCGGACAGGCGGCTCTTGTGACGCGATGCCTTGTTCTTGTGAATGATCTTCTTGTCGGCGATCGAATCCAGCACTTTGGTCGATCTGCTCAATACCGCACGCGCAGCCGCTTTGTCGCCGGCATCGATGGCTTTCTTGACGCGCTTGATGGCGCTGCGCAGTTCGGAGCGCAGGCTCGTGTTGCGCTGGCGGCGTTTTTCGCTCTGACGCGCCGCTTTTCTGGCGGATGCTATATTGGCCATATCTACCCCGCAGACCCGTGTGGTGAAAAAGGACGCTATGATACGGCGGTTTTGCCAGTTAAGCAAGAAGAAACACCGGTTTAGCCCGGTTGCTTTGACCTCATGAACCTCTTGAAAGCGCTCGCCACCGTCAGCAGCATGACGCTGCTGTCGCGCATCCTCGGTTTCATGCGCGACGCGGTCATCGCGCGCGCGTTTGGCGCCGGGGTTGCGACCGATGCATTCTTCGTCGCTTTCAAGATTCCGAATCTGCTGCGGCGGCTTTTTGCCGAGGGCGCGTTCGCGCAGGCGTTCGTGCCGATCCTCGCCGAATACAAGAACCGGCGCGGCGAGGCCGACATGCGGCTCCTGGTCGACCATGTCGCCGGCTTGCTGGCGCTCGCGCTGTTCATCGTCACGCTCATCGGCGTTGCCGCGGCGCCGGTCATCGTCTACCTGAGTGCGCCGGGATTTGCCGTCAACCCGCAGAAATTCGCGCTCACCATCGACCTGTTGCGCATCACTTTTCCGTACATATTTTTCATCTCGCTGGTTTCTCTTGCCGGCGGGATTCTCAATACCCACAGCCGGTTTTCGGTGCCGGCGCTCACGCCGGCACTGCTCAATCTGTCGTTCATCGGCTTCGCATTGTGGGCAGCGCCCTATTTCGATCCGCCGATCAAGGCGCTGGCGTGGGCGGTGTTTTGCGGCGGCGTGCTGCAGCTGGCGTTTCAGGTGCCGTTCCTGCTACGGCTCAAGCTGCTGCCGCGCTTCAAGCTCAATCTCAGGGACGAAGGCGTGTGGCGCGTGGTGAAGCAGATGGGCCCCGCAGTGTTCGGCGTGTCGATCAGCCAAGTAAGCCTGCTGATCAACATGATCTTCGCTTCGTTCCTCGTCACCGGCAGCGTGTCGTGGCTCTATTACGCCGACCGCCTGATGGAGTTTCCGACCGGCCTCCTGGGCGTTGCGCTCGGCACCATACTGCTGCCGAGCCTCGCCAGGCACTATGCCGACCAGTCGCCCGAGGAATACGCGAAACTGCTCGATTGGGGGCTGCGGTTGACGCTGCTGCTGGCGCTGCCGGCGGCGGTCGCGCTGGCGTTGCTCGCGGTACCGCTGATTGCGACGCTGTTTCACTACGGCCAATTTTCCGCGCAAGACGTGCTGATGACGCGCAATGCGCTCGTCGCCTACAGCGTCGGTCTGCTCGGCCTGATCCTGGTCAAGGTGCTCGCGCCCGGCTTTTACGCACGGCAGAACATCAAGACGCCGGTGAAAATCGCA
Organism: Betaproteobacteria bacterium; assembly: GCA_003153455.1. Lineage (GTDB taxonomy): Bacteria > Pseudomonadota > Gammaproteobacteria > Burkholderiales > SG8-41 > PALSA-1004. The sequence continues at coordinate 6,592 of PLYS01000317.1, forward strand.
TTGGTGGCGCTGGTTGCCACCCAGGCGATGAACTTTGTATTCATATGGCCGTTCCAGCACGCCGGGCTCGCGCTCGCGATCGGGCTCGGCGCGTGTCTCAACGCCGGGCTGCTGTATTACAAGCTGCGGCAGCATGGAATTTATTCGCCGCAGCCGGGGTGGCTGATGTTTGCGCTGAAAATCGCGGCCGCGATTGCGGTGATGGGCTTCTGCCTGCGGCTGGCCGCGGGCGACGCCATACTCTGGCTGGCCATTGCGCCGCTGGCACGCGTGTTGCGCCTGACGGGCGTGGTTGCGCTGGGCGGGGCGGCTTATTTCGGCACGCTGTGGCTGCTCGGTTTCCGGCTGCGCAATTTTGTGCGGCGCGCGGCGTAATAGCGCGCACACTCGCTGCCCGCATTTTTGGTGTGACTGATGAAACGTGGTGAGATTTACTACGCCGACCTGAGCCCCACCGTGGGCCCGGAGATCAACAAGCGGCGGCCCGTGCTGATCGTCAGCAACGATGCCAACAACCGCGCCGCCGGCACCGTGACGGTGCTGCCCATTACCTCCAACGTCAGCCGGGTATTTCCATTCGAAGTGCTGGTGAAATCGCGGCAAAGCGGCCTGCCCCGGGATTCCAAGGTTCTCGCGCAGCAGATTCGCACCGTGGCCAAGGCGCGCATCATGCACGCGAAGGCGGGTCAGCTCGACGCGGCGTTGATGCGCGCGGTTGACGCCGCGATCAAACTCCATTCCGCGCTGGCCTGACGACGAAGAAATCAAGATCCTCGAGGGTGTCGAGCAATAGGCTGGTCGATGCCGATCCTTTGTTTTAGTGGTGTGGTGCCGCGTAGATTGGCATCCGCTGATAAGTGACTTGAGGAAACGACTTGGAGGCGGTATCCTAACGCCTCCGTGAAAATCCTACACGTTCCGTTCCCGCAGGTTTTCTTGGGTTACCCCCTCAGGCCCCCTTCGCCCTGACCACATCGTCGCGTCGTGTACGCGGCTGGCCGATCGAATGTGAAGTCAATTTATTGAGGGGAAAGTTGCCATGAACAGACGTGATTTTATCAAAACTTCAACCGTGCTGCCGATGGCCGCCGCCGCAATCTCGGTGCTGCCGCAGTTTTCGGTCTCGGCGCTCGCCGCCCCAGGAGATAAGTGGCGCGTATTCGAAGTCACGACCAAAGTCGGGGTGCTGAAGCCTGCGGGAGTGACGCGCGTATGGCTGCCCCTGCCGTTGGCTGGTGATACCGACTACCAGAAGAATCTCGGCAGCACCTGGAGCGTTGGGAGCGGCACAGCCGCCGTTTCGACCGATGGGAAGTACGGCGCCGAATTGCTCTATGTCGAGTTTTCCGACGCGTCGAAAATTCCGGTCGTGGAGTTGACCAGCCGGTTTGCAACACGCGATCGCGGGGTCGACTTGAGCAAGTCGGGCAATGCCGGAAAAGCCGACCGCGCCGAGTTGCAGCGCTACCTCGCGCCCACCGAACTGATACCGACCGACGGCATCGTACGCGATACGGCGCGCGAGATCACGAAGGACGTGCGCGGTGGCGATATCGATAAAGCGCGCGCCATCTACGAGTGGATCGTTGTCAACACCTACCGCGATCCCAAGACGCGCGGCTGCGGCGTGGGCGACATCAAATACCTGCTCGAATCCAAGAACCTCGGTGGCAAATGCGCCGACCTCAGCGCATTGTTCGTGGGGCTCGCACGCTCAATCGGCATTCCTGCCCGTGACGTGTACGGCGTGCGAGTGGCGAAGTCGGAGTACGGTTATCGCAGTCTCGGCGTTGGCACCGACAACGTCACTAGGGCGCAGCATTGCCGCGCTGAATTCTATACCGCCAGTCACGGCTGGGTGCCCGTTGATCCTGCCGATGTACGTAAAGTCATCCTCGAGGAAAAGGCGGACGCACAATTGCCGATCGACGATCCGCAAGTGAAAGCCGCGCGCGCCAGGCTGTTCGGATCATGGGAAATGAACTGGCTCGCCTTCAATACCGCGGCCGACATCGCATTGCCGAAGTCCGGGTACGCAAAAATCGCGTTTCTGATGTATCCGCAGGCGGAAACCGCGGCGGGTCGTTTTGATAGCCTCGATCCCGATAACTTCCGTTATCAGATGACGGCTCAAGAGCTGACGCCATTCTAGAAGAGGGGCATCATGATGGGGAGGCCGGGCATTTCCGGCTGTCTTCGTTCACCGGACCCGTCCCCAGTTTCGCGGAAGCGCATATCGGCTCGATGTTGATTTCTGTTAAGCGTGCGGGGCTGCTCGTCGCGGCTTTGATGCTGGTCGCGGGGCTGGCGGTTGGAAAGGGCCTCAAGCCCTGGAACGGTGATCGTACACCGCCGTTCGATCTCAAGGACTTAAGCGGTCGCATGCACCGCCTCGCCGATTATCGCGGCAAGGTGGTGCTGATCAACTTCTGGGCGACGTGGTGCGAACCATGCCGCGATGAAATGCCCGCGATGCAAGCGCTTAAAAGTAAACTTGGCGCCAAGCCGTTTGTGGTCCTTGCGGTCAATGTCGCGGAATCCGAGGTGCGCATTGACGATTTTCTGCGTACGATGCCGCTCGACTTTACTGTGCTGCACGACCGGGACAGCGCAGTGATGAAGGCATGGGGGGTGAAAGCGCTGCCGGCAAGTTTCGTGGTCGGACCCGACGGCCGAATCCATTACAGCTTTACCGGTGACTTCGAATGGGCCGATGACAAGGTGGTCAAGGCACTTACGGACCTCATGCGCCGCCGGCAATAAAGTGTGCGTGAAGATCTGCTCACGAGGATTACACCGACGCTCACAGGTCGTAATCGATTTTCGGCTTGCTCTGCACTGCTTCTTCGATGGTCTTGCGGCCCAGGTGCGGCGCGAACATCTCGATGAAGTCGTAGACATAGCCGCGCATGTAGGCGTTGCGCAGGACGCCGATGCGCGTGGTGCTCGACTCGAACAGGTGGCTCGCATCGAGCGCGCGCAGGTTTTTGTCACGCGCCGGATCGAATGCCATTTTGGCCAGTATACCGATTCCCAGGCCGAGCGCGACATAGGTCTTGATCACGTCCGAATCGATCGCCGTCAGCACCACGTTGGGCTTGATGCCTCTGGTTGCGAAGGCGTGGTTGATCTGCGAGCGGCCGGCAAAAGCATGGTCGTAGGTAATAATCGGGTATTTCGCGATTGTCTCCAGGGTCAGCGCCTGCTGCTTGAGAATCGGATGGCGCGGCGGCGCTATCACGCAGCGGTTCCAGCTATAGCATGGCAGCATGGCGAGTTCCTCGAACGTCGCGATGGCTTCGGTGGCGATGCAGATATCTGCGTGGCCGTTGAGGGTGAACTCGCATATCTGGACCGGATTGCCCTGGATCAGGCTCAATTTCACTCTGGGATAGCGCGCGGTGAAGCGCCGAATCACCTCGGGTAACGCATAGCGTGCCTGAGTATGCGTGGTGGCGATCGTGAGGCTGCCGCTGTCCTGGTTGGAGTAGTCCTGCGCCGCTTGTTTCAGGTTTTCGGTTTCCTGCAGGATGCGCTGCGCGATTGCCAGGATCGCTTTCCCGGGCGGCGTGACCGCAGTGACCCGCTTGCCGTTGCGTACCAGTATTTCCACCCCGAGTTCATCCTCGAGCAGCTTGATCTGCTTGCTGATGCCCGGCTGCGAGGTATGCAGCGCGTCAGCCGCCGTTGAGAGATTAAGTCCCTGGTGCGCGACCTCGCACAGGTAACGTAGTTGCTGCAATTTCATAGCACCCGATCCTTAATTCTATTTGGTTATATCATACTAACATAATATTCTTTCTCTATATAACAAGTCGTTGTTACGATGCAGCTCGAACTTAAAATCATGCGGGTTTTGGTATGTACGTCTACGACGAAATCGATCAGGGGCTGGTGGATGACCGAGTCGCCCAGTTTCGGGGCCAGACCCGCCGCTTTCTTGCGGGCAAGTTATCCGAGGATGAGTTCCGGCCGTTGCGGCTGCGCAACGGCCTCTACGTCCAGCGTTACGCGCCGATGCTGCGTGTGGCGATTCCCTACGGGCTGCTGTCCGCGACGCAGTTGCGCAAGTTCGCGTACATTGCGCGCACCTACGATCGCGGCTATGGGCATTTCTCGACGCGCCAGAACCTCCAGTTCAACTGGCCGAAGCTCGCAGACGTGCCCGACATCCTCGCCGAGCTCGCCACGGTACAAATGCACGCGATTCAGACTTCCGGCAACTGCGTGCGCAACATCACCACCGACCACTACGCCGGCGTGGCGAAGGACGAGATCGTTGATTCCTTCGTCTGGTGCGAGGTGCTGCGGCAGTGGTCCACGTTCAACCCCGAGTTCAGCTACCTGCCGCGCAAGTTCAAGATCGCGGTAAACGGCGCCCAGACCGACCGCGCTGCGGTCCAGGTACACGACATCGGCCTGCACGCGGTCCGGAACGCGAGCGGCGAAGTGGGTTTCCGCGTGCTGGTCGGGGGCGGGCTCGGGCGCACGCCGATCATCGGCCACGTCATCCGCGAATTTCTGCCGTGGCAGCACCTGCTGACCTACCTCGACGCGGTCCTGCGCGTATACAACCGCCACGGACGCCGCGACAACATCTACAAGGCACGCATCAAGATACTGGTGAAGGAGCGTACCCCTGGAATGTTCCGCAAGGAAGTGGAAGCCGAGTGGGCGCATCTGAAAGATGGTCCGGCGACGCTGATTCCCGAGGAAATCGCGCGCATCGAGAGGCGCTTCACGCGCCCTGCCTACGCCAGGCTGCCTGCGACTGACGCGGGTCTGGAAGCCGCGCTCGCCGCCGACCGCGCCTTCCGCAACTGGCACCTGCGCAACGTCCACCCCCACAAGGTGCCGGGCTACGCGACGGTGACGCTGTCGCTCAAGAAAACCGGCGTGCCGCCGGGCGATGTCACAGCAGAGCAGATGGATGCGATCGCGGATCTTGCCGAGCGCTATGCGTGCGGCGAGTTGCGCGTCTCGCACGAGCAGAATTTGATACTCGCCGACGTGCGGCTGTCGGAGCTCCACGCACTGTGGCGGAAAGCGCGCGCGCTGGGGCTCGCGACGCCGAACATTGGCCTGCTCACCAATATCATCTGCTGCCCGGGCGGCGATTTCTGTTCGCTGGCGAACGCGAAGTCGATCCCGGTGGCGCAGGCGATCCAGCGCCGCTTCGACGACCTCGATTACCTGCACGACATCGGCGAGCTCGATCTCAACATTTCCGGCTGCATGAATGCCTGCGGCCACCATCACGTCGGCCACATCGGTATCCTGGGCGTGGACAAGCAGGGCGCGGAGTTCTACCAGATTTCCATCGGCGGCGCACAGGGAAACGATACCGCGCTGGGCAAGGTGCTCGGACCATCCGTCTCGCAGGCCGACGTGCCGGACGTGATCGCGAAACTGATCGATCTGTATCTCACGCGCCGCGACAGCGAAGAGGAACGTTTCGTCGACGTTGTGCGGCGCATCGGTATCGAACCATTCAAGGAGCACGTATATGGCGACCATCATCAAGCACCGGCAAATCGTGACCGACAGCTGGCAGCTGCTTAAGCCGGAGGCGGGGGGCAGTTCATTTTCAGTTCCGCCGGCCGGCGATGTCATCGTGCCGCTCGCGTTCTGGCTTGAGCGGCGCGATCTCCTGCTATCCCGCGCCGGACGGCTCGGGGTGTGGCTCGACAGCCATGAGGAAGCGGCTGCGATTGCCGGCGACCTCGATCGATTCGCGCTCGTCGCCGTGAACTTCCCGACGTTCGGCGATGGGCGCGGCTACTCGATTGCGCGGCTGCTGCGCGAGCGTTACGGCTACGAGGGCGAGTTGCGCGCCATCGGCGAGGTGGTGCGCGACCACTTGTTCTTCATGGCGGGTTGCGGCTTTGACGCGTTCCTGCTGCGCGACGACCAGGATCCGGAAGAAGCGCTTACCGCCTTCGGCGATTTCAGCGATGCCTATCAAACTTCCGCAGACCGTCCGCTGCCGCTCTTCCGGCGCCGTTTCCTGGCTGCGCCGGATGGCATGGAATGGTCGTGAGGCCATGAAGCCGGCTCGCGGCAAGGTTTATCTGGTGGGCGCAGGGCCTGGCGCACCCGACTTGCTCACCTTGCGTGCGGCGCGGTTGCTTGAGCGCGCCGACATCGTGTTCTACGACGCTCTGGTACATCCCGACACGGTCGCGCTGGCGGTGAGAGCTGAAATAATCGCGGTCGGCAAACGCTGCGGCAGGCACTCGACCGCGCAGCGCTTCATCAACAAGCGTCTGATCGATGCCGCGCAACGCTTCCAGACAGTGGTGCGCCTCAAAGGCGGCGATCCGATGCTATTCGGCCGCGCGCAGGAGGAAATCGACGCGCTGCAGGCAGCCGGTGTCGGATTTGAAGTCGTGCCCGGCATCACCGCGGCGCTGGCGGCGAGCGCGGAACTCGGCGTGTCGCTGACGCGACGCGGCATGAGCCGCAGCGTCGTTTTCGTTACACCGCGTGTGGGCGACGGCGAAGACCCGGCCGATTGGATAAGAAGCGCTGCTGCTGCGGACACCGCGGCGCTTTATATGGCGGCAGGGCAAGCGCCCGCGATTGCGGCCAGTTTGATCGCGGGCGGCTTGCAACCTGATACCCCGGTGGCGATCGTCGCGAACGCATCGCTGCCGGAGATGAAACGGACCGCAACCACGCTCGGCGCTTTGCAGCGCGCACCTGCGCCCATTACTCACGGCCCGGCGCTAATCTTGGTCGGCCGTGTGTTCCAGCGCGTTGCGGCTAATCTGCAAGGTGATGCTCGGGATCGCGAGGCCGGGCGGGAAGCTTTAACAGTGTCCCTCTGCGCCTAGACCGCGCTTCACAAAACACGCTATAATTCAAGCTTTTAGCTTGGATTGTATGCGCATTTCCCGCACCATTCCGGAAGCCACCAACACGCCGGTTGCGCTCACTATCGGCAATTTCGATGGCGTACACCTCGGGCACCAGGCCATGCTCGCGCGCCTCGCTGAGGCAGCACGCCGGCTCAATGTGCCGTCGTGCGTGATGACGTTCGAGCCGCACCCGCGCGAATTTTTTGCCCCGGACCAGGCGCCGACGCGGCTCACCTCGCTGCGCGAAAAGCTCGAACTGCTCGCGCAATTCGGCGTCGAGCGCGTACAGATTTGCCGCTTCGATTTCGAGTTCGCCAAAACCACGCCCGAGGATTTCATCACGCGCATCCTGCGGCGCGGCCTTGCCGCGCGCTGGATCCTGGTCGGTGACGATTTCCGCTTCGGCGCGCGCCGCGCCGGCGATTTGTCGATGCTGAAGCAGGCAGAGGCGGAATGCCGTTTCCGCGTGCATGCGATGCATAGCGTGATGGTAGACGGCGAACGCGTGTCGAGCACCCAGGTGCGCAGGGCGCTTGCCGCTGGCAACCTGCCGCGCGCGGGACACCTGCTCGGCAGGCCGTACAGCATCAGCGGCCGCGTCGTCAGCGGCGACCGCCTGGGCCGCAAGCTCGGCTGGCCGACCGCGAACGTGCTGATGAAGCACAATCGCCCGCCGCTGTCGGGCATCTTCGCGGTCGAAGTGGATGGGATCGATGGGCGCGTGCTACCGGGTGTCGCGAGCCTCGGTGTGCGGCCGACTGTCGCGCACGACGCACGTCCCAGTCTCGAAGTGCACCTGCTCGACTTCGGGCGCGAGATTTACGGTGCACACCTCAAAGTCGATTTCCTGCACAAGTTCCGCGACGAAGAGAAGTATGCCGACGTCGAGACGCTCAAGCGCCAGATCGC
>PLYS01000070.1 GCA_003153455.1 Betaproteobacteria bacterium
TCCTTCGCGGTGAAAAGCTTTTTCTCGGATCATGACTTCTCGCCCTTACTTATCCCCGCCCTCACGACCTCCCGCCATTCGGCTACGCTCAAACAATTCCGCGTTGGCGAAAATCCGAGATTTCATTCTCGCTGTAGCCGTATTCCCGCAGGATCTCCTGGGTTTGCTCCCCGCGGTCGGGCGCGGCCGTTCGCAGCTCGGACGGCGTGCGCGAGAGCTTAACGCCGGGCGCCACCAGCTCGATCTGCCCGAGCGCATAATGGCTGACCGGTTGCGCCATGCCGAGGTGCTTGACCTGCGGATCGGCGAAAACCTCGTCTATTTTATAGATCGGACCGCACGGTACCCCCGCTTTATTGAGCGCCTCGATCCATTCCGCAGAAGTGCGATTGATGGTCTTCTTCCCGATTTCGGCATTCAGCGCATCGCGGTTCGCGGAGCGCAGATCGGCGTTGACATAGTCCGGATGTTCGAACAGATCCGGAGCATCGATCGCCTTGCACAGCCGTGAATACATTTTGGCCGATGCCGCGATAGTGATGTAACCATCCGCGGTCCGGAACACGCCGGTCGGGATCGCGGTCGGATGATTGTTGCCGGCCTGGCCCGGCACTTCGTGCGCGACCAGCCAGCGCGCGGCCTGAAAGTCAAGCACCGTGACGAGCGCCTGCAGGAGCGATGTCTGCACCCACTGACCCTCGCCTGACTCCTCGCGCTCCAGAAGCGCCGTGAGAATGCCGATCGCGCAGAACAGTCCCGCGGTGGTATCGCCGATGGCGACGCCCGCGCGCACCGGCCCCTGGCCGGGAAGACCGGTGACCGACATGAGGCCGCTCATCCCCTGCGCCACCTGGTCGAGGCCCGGGCGATCATGATAGGGGCCATCTTCCCCGAATCCACTGACACTCGCGTAGACGAGCCGCGGATTGATTTTGCGCATGGTCTCGTAGTCGATGCCAAGGCGATGTTTCACCCGCGGGCGGTAATTCTCCACGATCACATCCGCTTTCGCGGCGAGGCGCTTGAAGATCGCGACACCTTCGGCGCTTTTCAGATTCAACGTGAGGCTGCGCCGGTTGCGCTGCAGATTCTGAAAATCGGGGCCGTGGCGTTTGTCGAACGGTCCGCCGTCGCCGTCCTGCTCTCCCGGCTCTTCGATTTTCAGGACGTCGGCGCCCCAATCCGCGAGCTGGCGCGCCGCGGTGGGGCCGGCGCGGGCACGGGTAAGATCCAGCACGGTGAAACGGGCGAGCGGGCCCTTGCGCGTTGACGGCATGGCGATTTTCCTTTCGTGTTCGCTTTGGGAATATTGGCGCAATGTTATTTCATGCGAGCGCTTGCGTCCATGCGGCGCGCAATGAAGCGCCGTTCCGGGGGCGTCCGCGGCCAAACGGAGCTACACTGCCGCCATTTACGCGAAAGGACGGCAAGCCATGCAGACCATCACCGAGAAGCTGATCGGCCGCAAGGACGGCGCAATCGGCTGGATAACCTTCAACAATCCGCAAAAACGCAATGCGGTTTCGCTCGAGATGCACCAGGCGCTGGCATTCGTACTCGAGGAGTTCGCGCGGGATGCGTCGATCCGCGTGGTGATACTGAAAGGCGCCGGCGACAAGGCGTTCGTTTCCGGCGCGGACATCGCGGAATTCAAGGAAAAACGCGCGACGCTGGAGGCGATCAAGGTTTTTGACGTGACTTCCAACCGCGCGGCGAAGGCGCTCAGGGAATGTCCGAAGCCCACGATTGCGATGATCCGCGGCTATTGCATGGGCGGCGGACTGGGCACCGCGGTGGCCTGCGATCTGCGCATCGCTTCCGATGACTCGCGATTCGGCGTGCCGGCGGCGAAGCTCGGCGTCGGCTACCGTTTCGACCGCCTCAAGCAACTCGCGAATCTCGTGGGGCCGTCATTTACCGCGGAAATTTTCTATACCGGGCGCCAGTTCGATGCGCGGGAAGCATTGCAGATGGGATTGGTGAATCGCGTGGTGCCGGCGGCCGAGCTCGAGAAATTCGTTCTCGACTACGCGGCCATGATCGCCGGCAACGCGCCCCTCACCATCGCTGCGGTCAAACGCAGCCTGATCGAAATGCCGAAGGATCCGGGAGAGCGCGATCTCGCGTTGTGCAACAAAATGGTGGACGACTGCTTTGCGAGCCACGATTACCGGGAAGGCCGTACCGCTTTCATGGAAAAGCGCAAGCCCGTTTTCGAAGGACGGTGACACCAATGACGCCATCAGAGCGATTACGCCTGCAACACCTCCGCGCCCGGACCGGCCTCCAGCTCGCAGGCGTTCACCGTCATCGCCAGCATGATGTAGTAGCCGATCGTCCCGGTCAGCTCGATGAATTGCTCGTCGCCGAAGCGCTGCTGCAGCGCCTTCATGCTCGCGGCATCCACCCGGTGCTTGCGGATGAGATCGCGCGTGAATTCCACGATCTGCGCGTCCTCCGCCGGAATACCGCGCGTGTGTTTCTCGCGGATCGCGGTGATGGTTGCCTCCGGAACGCCTTGGCGGCGGGCTGAGCCCGTCTGCGCCCCCCACACGTAGACTGCGTCGAATTCCCGTGCGGCGGTCATCGCGGCGAGCACGCGTACCCGCTTGTCGAGCTTGCCCTCGAAGCGCACGTAGGCGCCCAATTGCATGACGCAGCTGGCGAGCGGCGGACAATGCAGGAGCATCGTGAACGGCCCCTGCACCGCGCCTCGGCTCTTCACGATGGCGTCCACGATCGGATGGTGCTCGGTGGCCACCTGGTTCTTGCTGGTGATGGAAGTCAGTCTTGCCATGATGTTTCCTCCGGTCAGATTGTCTTGCTCGCTCCCCGCATCCCTACCCTTCTCCCGTAAGGGGAGAAGGGAAATTCGAGGTTGCGCCGCGTGAGCCACGGCATCTCTTCCGTGAAAATCGTGACGCATTCCCGATAGGGTCCGCGCAGCCGGCTCAGGTCGCTTCTCCGGAACATGCGCTTGGGGCCGAAGGCATTATAAACACTGAAGGCTTACTGAAGCCGGGTCTTGACATTTAGGTAGCGGGTGCCGCATTCTGTGCCGGCTTGTTATCAACAAGGGGGAGATCACCATGAAACTAAAGTTTGCAAGCGCCATGGGGCTGCTGGTCGTCGCGTTGACCATTTTCGGCTGCGGACACTACCTGCCAAGCCAGGGCTGGGTCACGCTGATCGATGGCAACGCCGGCATGGAGAACTGGAACATCACCGGGGGTGGCAACTGGAGGGCCGCGGAGGGCGCTATCCAGGCGGACAAGAGCACCACCCAGGGCGCGAGCGTCCTGGTCTCGAAGAAATCCTTCAAGGACTTCGAGCTTTATGCGGAGTTCTGGGCTGGCGACGACACCAACAGCGGCGTCTATCTACGCGCCATGAATCCCGCCGCCGTCAGTACCTCAACAGGCGCCTATGAGGTGCAGATCTGGGACAAGAACCCGAACCCGGCGTACAGCACGGGCAGCCTCGTGAATGTTGCCGTGGTGAATCCCATATATAAAGCCGGCGGCCGGTGGAACACCTACGAGATCTACGCCAAGGGCTCCCAGATTACCGTCAAGCTGAACGGGGTTGTCACCGTTAGTGCCCAGGACAGCAGGTTCCCAGAAGGAAGGATCGGACTTCAATTCAACGGAGGTCCGATCAAATTCCGCAAATTACTCGTCAAAGAGCTATAGCAGGAATCCCCGCGGCGTTCGCAGCCGCGGGAATCTTCGCCGCGGCAGCTATTCCGGACGCCGCCGCCCAGCCCGCCGGATCAGTGCATTGCGCTGGTCCGACCCGGGACCACCACTGTGGGAGGGGCGCTTTCGCTCTTGTCTGACGCAAAGCGAGGACTACGTGCTCGCCTGTTATCGCTATATCGAGTCGAACCCGGTGCGCGCCGGGCATGGTGCGTCATCCGCGCGACTACCGCTGGTCGAGCTTTCATGCTAATGGGGACGGCAAGCAAGACGCAATGGTTGTGCCGCACGAGCAATACCTGGGCCTCGCGCGCAACGAGCAGGCGCGACGGGAAGCCTACCGCGCGTTGTTCAAGGCGCACCTTGACCCGGAAGTGATCGAGCGGATACGCTCGGCGACATTAACTTTGCTTGGCCGCGCAAGAAAAGTGACCAGCCCCGGGGCTGCCCCCCGGTCCCTCTCGAGGGGAAATTGAAAAGAATAATTCGGGAGAGCGTTAATCTCTCACGAATTTTGTCACACCCCTCAGTTGTGCTTCTGCTGAGTAGACGTTGCCGGCGGCGTCAACGGCGATGCCTTCCCCCATGGCGCCATCCGGAGAGTTCGGCGTGGCGTGGGGAGGAATGAACACCGTCACTTTCCCGTCTTTGAGACTCCCGATCCGGATCCCCCTCAGCCAGCCCGGATGAACCTTCGCGTTCGACTCCGAGTCGGCCGTGTAGATGATGTCGTTCCTGTCGATGGCGAGGCCGCTGCTGCGGCCAAAGTCGTCGTGTTCGCCGATGAAGTTTCCTTCCTTCGTGAGGATCACGATGCGATGGTTGTGCCGATCGGCGACGATCAGCCGGCCCTGGGAGTCGAACTCAAGCGCGTGCGGCGTGCGGAACTCGCCAGGCCCGGTTCCGGTTTTGCCGATGACACGCTTGAACTTTCCAGTCTTGTCGAACACCGAGATGCGTCCGACCAGATTGGGATCGGTCACGTTGGTATGGCTTTCCGCGACGTAGACGTCCCCGTTCTCCGGGTCCGTCACGACATCGGTCGGGTCGGTCAGGGCGTCGGGAGGATTGCCCCGCACGCCCGGCTTGCCCAGCGTCATCAGGACGCTGCCTTCGGGGCTGAACTTTACAACCACGCTCCCCTTGTTGCCTTCCCGGGGAAACTTGACGAGCTCGTCCGGGCTCGCCGCGCGTGCGTCGGTCACCCACACGTTCCCATCCCGGTCGACATGGATGCCATGCGGCCACACGAACATCCCGCCGCCAAAACTCCTGATCTCCTTGCCCGACTCATCGAAATGGTGGACCGGGTTCGCTTGGGTACCCAGGCAGCCTGGGGCGATGCCCGGCGAGCATCTGTCGGTCGCCCACACCGACTTCCCGTCCCGGTCGATCGCCACGCCATTGGAGCCACCCCACGGTCTCGCCTCTATATTGAGCTGTGCCCAATCACGAATAACGCGATAGGGATTGGGGCCGCTGTTCACGGGCTGAACTTTGTCCGTCTGAGGCGTGCCTCCCGGCTGCTGCGCATGAACGCTGCTGACCTGCAGCGCAAACCAGACCACACTCAATGGAACGAGCCAGGACCTCACGAAACCTGAAACGGACATCTTCATGCTTTCTCCTGCGCAAGACGGTGGTCGTGATTCGTGGTTCGTGGTTCGTGGATCGTGAATCGTGAATCGTGAATCGTTGATCGTGATTCGTTGTTCGTTGTTCGCGCCTATCCACATTATCCGTCACATGCGCCGCGACACCCATCGAATTCGGGACCCCTTGTGAGACGCCGAGTAACACAGACGGAAAGTGACCAGCCCCGGGTCTGCCACCCGGAAAAATAAAGATCGGCAAGCGCAGCTTCCCGGTACATTACTTCGCTTCCGGCGTAAGGAACTCCACCGTCGAGTCGTGCATCCAGCCGCTGGTCTCATTGTTGTACCAGCGCATCAGAATGCCCGTCTTCCGCATTTCGGGAGAGAGCTGCACCTGAATCCACTCGCCGCGACGTCCGACCATGGGCATGACTGTGCCCTTAGCCGCGAGCACGAGCACCTCGTTCCCCGTGTTCGGACCGGAGTGGATGTTGGCGTGACTCGTCGGCACGCGGACCTGTGCCAGCACCTTCGCATCGGCGGGTGCTTGCACCGCCTGGCCCTGTCCGCCTCTCTGGGGCTGGCCTTGTGCTCCCGCCTGGCCGGGAGCGATACCCGCAAGCACCAGCGCGATGGCCGCGACAGAGAATATCGTCCTGATGGGGATGCGCTTCATACGCCTGCCTTAAGAGTGCCTAACATAATGAAACGCGCGTGCGCTGTCACGATTTTGGCTCAGAACGCGAAGCAAGACACGCGGCTTAGTCATTCTAAGCAAGTGGCTTGCGACAATGTGCTGGGCCAAAACTCGTGCCAGCCCGAAGGGTTGCTGCCAGAATCGGCGCTGGCCGCGTTGCTCGACTTGGCAATAGAATGACTATTACCCGCATCGAGCGCCTTGCCATCACCAATTCTGGCAGCAACGCACGTGTGTTTCATTATGTTAGGCACTCTAAGCTATTTGAGTGTACGTACCGGATTCACGATGGCCGTCGGCCCGATGATCCTGTTCGGATCGGCGTTGGGCTTAGGCCGGAATTTCTGCGACCGGCTGTTTGCCACCTCGGTCACGTAGAGGTTCCGCTCCGAATCGACGTGAATCTGGTGCACCCCGTCGAACTGGCCGGGCAGCGCGCCGTACCCGCCGATGTCGAGGATGTAGTGCCCCTCGAGGTCGTACTTCACGAGCCGGCCGGTGGTCCAGTCCGCCACCCAGACGTGATCATCGTTCGTCACGGTATGGGCGAGCACGGATGAGTTATAGCCGGTCGGCCACATCGCCAGAAACTTGCCGTCCTCGTCGAACACCTGCATCCGGTGGTGCTCGCGGTCGGCCACGAAGAGCCGCCGGTCGCGGCTGATGCCAATGCTGTGCACCGACCAGAACTCGTACGCCTTGGGGTTGGCGGGATCCACCGGCGTCTGTCCCCAGTCCTTGATGAACTTGCCGTTCGGGTCGAACTTCGCCACGCGCACGCCGGCATAGCCATCGGCCACGAAGAACGTGCCGTCGGGCAGGAAGGCGATGTCCGTCGGGCGGTTGAAGTTGTTCGGCCCCCGCCCCGGAACGCCCCGTTCGCCCATCGTCTTTAAGAGCTTGCCGTCGTAGCTGAAGATGTTGATCTCGTGCATGTCGTCATCGACGATCCAGATGCGCTTTTCCGGGTCGTACGGGTTCATCAGGATCTTGTGTGGCCCGCGGCCCAGCTCGCCGAGTCCCGTGCCGCGCGGCGGCGCCAGATAGCGGTCGTACTGCAGCCACTCCTCGATCGTGTTGCCGTCGCGATCGACCGCGAACACCAGGTGGTGCCGGCGCTGCTTGTACGGGTAGGGCTTGCCGGAGTAGTCGCGCCTGCCGGTATTCGTCCGGCGGGGGTTGAGAAGGCAAGCACATGACCACGGCTCAGCGCCCGGCGGCAGCTCGATCTCGCTGCGCTGCATGACCCAGACCTTGTCCGCGCTCTCGGCCCAAACGCCCGCGCCCGATCCCCATGTCCAGCCGTCATGCGAGAGATCGGTGTCGGGCAACGGCTTGGGCCAGGGGACAACCGGCTCGTAGTCGCCCATATCAACCTTTTGGACCGGCTTCTGGGGTTGTAGCTGCTGGCCTTGTGCTTTCGTGCCGATCGTGAGCTCACCGATGAACGCAAGCGGGACCAGCACCAGGGCAGCAGAGATTGTGAGTAGTATTCTTGCGCGCATTATGTGGGCCTCCTGCGATGGCGCAATGCTGCTCCTGCCGCCGCCGCCTGTCAAACGAGGTTTCTTGCCAACATCATGAAACGTTCCTCGCGAGCGCCACCCTCATCCAGGCGATCGGCCGCGGACAGCAGGTCGTGAAGAAACGCGAGCTCTCGCGCGGGATTAACGAAGGTTGTTCTTCAAGTGAATCGTACCGGATTTGTCGGAGGGCCCAGTCGTTGNNTTGCGGAATTTCTCCGGGACGCGTATCGCAGATTCAAACCGAAATCGAGCGAGAGCCCCTCGACCGCAGGCTGAAGGAAATCATCGAGGACTATAAAGTAAAGCCCTGACCGCAAGCACGCGCAGCGCAGTGGGACACTGGCGGGTCATCAACGGGCTGCCGATGCCCTCACTGTCGGATAGCTCCCGATGACATTCGCAGAAC
>PLYS01000371.1:0-4607 GCA_003153455.1 Betaproteobacteria bacterium
CTGGCATCAATGAGCCCGCGCGATTCGGGACTCAGCGTTGCGTGGACAGAGACGATATCTGAACAGCTCAGAAGATCATCAAGCTCGCGACTTTCGGCCCCGACCGACGCCGCCGCCTCACGGGTCAATCGCGGACCCCAGGCCAGCACTTTCATCTCGAATGCCCTGGCAATCTTGACAATGTGCCGGCCGACGTGTCCCAAACCAACAATACCGAGCGTCTTGCCGCGGAGGGCATGGGTCATCGGCGTCGGCCATCTGCCGAGTTTAACCTCGCGGTCGACGGATGGGATTTGCCGCATCACGGCAATCATCAATCCGATCGCGAGTTCGGCCGCGCTCGTACTGAAGCCACCGGTGGCCTTGGCAACGATAATTTGGCGCTCTTCGGCCGCGGCTAAATCGATGTGGTACACGTGATTACCGGTTTGCGCGATGATGCGCAGATCGGGAAGTTGTTCCAGCAGCGCGCGGGTGAATCGCGTTCTCTCGCGGTTTGCCACCAGCGCGTCGAAGCCCCGAAGCACTGAGGGATCGCCGAACGGGTGGATGAAGATTTGCACCTCGGCGCGGTCTCGCAATCGGCGAACACCGGCCGTCCCTTCGTAAGCATTGTGAATATCGTCAAGAATTGCGACACGCATGCACTAAATGATCCCCGCCGCGCCTCAGGCTGTCAACACGACGCGACATTAAAAAAAGCCGTAGGCGCATATTGACTGTGGCCTACCGTTGTTTCTCCGGCGACGACCGCCTGCGCTATTGCCGTGGCAGCTTCGCTGCGTCGTCATGCACGCTGGTGTCGATGAACGACGACGCCGGCACCGTTTTCGGAATCACGCCCGCTTTGAGGAACAGGTTCTGCATCCAGTCGATCCGGTCGATGGGAATCGCCAGCGTCGGATCGATCTGCTTGTCCCTGATCGCCTGGTCGGTAATGAATTCAGCCCGTTTGTCGTCCGGCTTGGCGTGCGTCATCTCTCGCGCCAGCTTGACGGTTTCATCGCGGTGCGTTGCGGCATATTTGTAGGCATCCATTTCCGCCGCGACAAAATGCACGAGGTCATCGCGGCGCTCGGCCAGGACCTTGCTACTCGTGGCTACGCATAGGCGGATAAATTTTGGAACGGCGGTGCTCCCCTTCATCAGCACTTTGATGTTCGGCGGCATAATCGCCTCGAACTCGTTCGACACAACGGCAGCATCGACGATCCCGGCGACAAGCGATTTGTAACGGTCGAGATCGGCGCCTTGAGTCGCGAAGCTAACATCCGAAACGGGGATATTCTCGGCATCCAACATGCCGCGCATAAGCATATCGGGCAATGAGCCGGGCGAGGAAATGGCTATGATCTTGCCCTTGAGGTCTGCCAGCGTTTTGATCTCGGCTTTGGCCAGAACGACCTGTGGCACGCCGGGCCAGGTGCAGCCGACGATCTTGACGCCCGTGCCGCGTACGCCCGCCACAATGGCCTCCGCCGCACCCATATCGACGCTATCGATCTCACCGGCGATCAGCGCTTTCATCAGCGTGGCGCCGGCTTTGATCTGCAGAAGCTCGACCTTCAATCCCCACTTGGCGTCAAAGCCGCCTTTGTTGACCATGGCGATGAACCCGGAATCGCTCTTGGCTTCGAGAATGCCGTGCTTCCAGACCTTCTCTTGCGCGTTTACAGCCGACAGACCGCAGGCGAAAAACACGGCGGCGGCGAAGATGAATGATCTTGATTGGGCGAACATGAGCGTTGCCTCGCATTGGACATTGAACTCATTCTAGCGCGACTATCGAAAACTTCTAGATGCGGAATTCATCGCCCCGTTTTCGGCCTTGCGAGATATTAAGAAAGAGCTGCTCGAGCGTGGGCTTTTGCCGGATCAGGCCCTGCTCATGGGAATATCCGATCAATGTCTCCAGTGTCTTTCGGTTCTTGTCGGTGAGGCCGTATTCCCACGGATCGCGCCCGAGGATTGTCTCCTGCTCCTCCAAGACATCGCGATACCACGCGAGCGGAACAATGCGCGGGTTCTGCATGCGCTGCATCGCGATGGCCTTCGCCTCGGTGAACGCGTTGAACAGGTTGATGGCCGCCCAGGGATATTGCTCGACGACCGATTGACGAAGACCGAGGACGTGCATGATCGGAAAGATCCCGGTTTTTTGATAATAGGTGATTTCTTCGTTCTTGTGGTCGGGGAACAGGCGGGCAACACGTGCATCCTTGGCGAGGAACGGCTTGATCAGGTCTGAATGCAGCACCGCGTCCAGCTCGCCCTCAGCCAACATGGTTTCGACCGATTTGGCGTGCGGCAGCCGCGTGAGCCTGAGATCTGCGGGCATTGCGACATCGATGTCATCATCGAGTTCGGCGAACCACTCGATCGACTTGAGCGGCACGCCGTATTCATGCTCGAGGATGCCGCGCATCCAGAGCACCGCGCTGGTCATCAGCGTCTTTACTCCGATCTTGCGGCCAATCAGATCGGCCGGTTTGCCGATGCCCTTTTTCGTGTTGATAAAGATAAAACCGTGTCGGAAGCGGCGGTGAAGAAAGACCGGAAGCGCACGAAAGGGCAAGCCATGGTCGCGCGCCGCCAGGTAGGATGAGCTTGAGACTTCAGCGATATCGAATTCGCCATTGCGCAGAAAGCGCCAATGACGTGTCGCTGAATCCATGCTCGTCAGAATGGTGAGATCGATTCCATCAGCCTTGACCTTGCCTTCGAGTAACGGGCGGACAATCTCATAATCGCCGCAGGCAAGGGTAAGTGAAATATTTTTTGCCATGCGGTTGCCCCTAATTTCCTGAATGTTTCAGATCAATGCGCAGGCACGAACGCTCTAATGCCCCGTCGCCATGGCCGCAAGTTTGATGGGATCATAAGGCAGACGGTCGCCTCGCCAGACGACGTGCAGGTCCGGCCGCAGCAGCAGCAAATCAAACCCATAGATATCGCGCGGCCGCTGTTCGTCAATATCGAGCACGGTAAACGGAGCGGCTAGCGAGGCAAACGCCTGAGCGAGCGGCGATGCATCGGCATTCGTTCCGGCGAGACGGAGCAGCGTATAGCCGTCGCCAATGCGATCATGTAGCGCCNNTATTTCATGAAATTGTGCTCAGGTCCGTCGCCGGATTCCGGCCAGATGACGGGCGAGCCAACATATCGGTATCCGAGCTCGGCCCCGATCATCTCATTGCTTTTGCGCTGTTCCACGTCGGCGATACGGGACAAGTTCGCCCGGGTTTCAGCCCCCTCGGGCGTTTGGTCACGAATATTCGGCCGATAGGCCGCCCGCCAACTCCGCCGTCCTCGCGAAGCATGACGTGAGGCCTCCACATTGCGCGCGCCGATCTGCCGGCGTTCGGTTTCGTAAGAAGCAAGCAGACCAGGCCCGCCCCAACCTTGCAGCGTTGCTGCTAGCTTCCACGATAAATCGACGGCATCGCCAACACCGCTATTCATTCCAAGTCCGCCGGTTGGGATGACAAGATGCACCGCATCGCCGGCGAGAAATACGCGATTCTGATAATAGCTGTCCGCCAGCAGCAAGTTCTGCTTCCATTGTCCGACCGATAGCATTTCATAGTTGACCGGCATCGCGACGGTCTTTTCAAACATCGATGTCATATCACTGTCGTTGTCGACGACCGAATGCAGAGTGAAATGGCGCGTCGAATCCTGAACGATCAAAAACGNNTGGCTTCGCCTTGCAGCTTGATGCCAAGTTGCCGGCGGACGACGCTTGTTCCGCCGTCGCAGCCGACAAGATAATGCGCCTTCAACTCCGAGATTGAGCCATCGCCGGTCTTGACCCGTGCATGGACGGAGCCGGCGTCTTGCTCGCAGGAGAGGAACTCGCAAGAGTAGCGCACGTCCACATTCTGCATGCTTTCCGCAACCGACTTGAGCAGCGGCTCGAGCGTATATTGCGAGATGAGCTGGTAGGCTTCGAGCGGCAGTGTCCCGTCGTTGCAAGCCGCGATCTCGGCCTGTGCCTGTGCAACCGATGGGTAGGGCAGATGCAGAAGTGGCGGCTCGACCAGCGACGTCACGATGAATACGTCCATCGGGTAATCGCGTGGAAAGCCCGCATCGCGGATTTTCTGCGCGATACCTAGACGGCGATAAATCTCCATGGTGCGTGCGTTGCACCGCTCCATCTTTGGCAGAAATTGCGGTGCTTCCTTTTGCTCAAGCAGAATGCAGCGCACGCCACGCCGCCCAAGAGCGATTGCGAGCGTCAAGCCAACGGGTCCGGCGCCGACGATGAGAACCTGGGTATCCAACGGAAATTTCCTAAATGACCAAGCAACGATGTAAGCACTATTATTCTGCTTAGCTTCCTAAGTTTGGGCAATATTATTCCGGGTGTCGGCCCGGCTTAAGGGACCGGGCCTGGAGCGGCTTCCCGGATGGCCATGCAGTAGACTATTGAACAAGAGATACATGCCGATCCAAAGCGGAGCGATAAGCAGCAGGGCGGTTGTCCAGCGGACGACGATGGTCAGCGCGCTGATGGCTTCATGGAGCGAATTGGTTTCCGCAGCGGGCGATCAGCACGGCAACGATACACGTTAGATGGTGGGACACAACGGTGCATTGTTGTA
>PLYS01000371.1:4644-4796 GCA_003153455.1 Betaproteobacteria bacterium
GAGCTGCATCCGCTGGTGCGCTGGCAGTTCCAGGGCGGACTGCGCGAGGACGCTCGCCGCGCCTTCGTGTTCACCAACGTGGTCGATGGATCCGGGCGGCGCTACGATATTCCAGTCGCTGTCGGAGCGCTCGGCGCCTCCCCGCAAATCTA
>PLYS01000256.1 GCA_003153455.1 Betaproteobacteria bacterium
TGAATCATGTTAAAGATGGGCTAACCCCGCGTATCGCCCGGTGGTGTGGCGCGACGGCGGTGTGTTTGAACTCCAGACCGCGCTCGACCCCGCCACTGGCGCGGCTTGGACAATCAATTCACTCTACGGCACCAATAACCTCGACCAGATGGTCGGCGTGGGCGTTCTCAATGGACAATCCCACGCGGTCCTTCTCACGCCGTTGCCGCAATAAATTGCGATCAAGGGGACCAGGCACGGATTATTTGCCGACAGCAAGAATGATTTGACCCTGGCCCCAAAATTACATTAACCATTAACCAAGGAGAAGCACCATGACTAGGATAGCGCAATCGAAATTCTTCGGCGCATTGGCGGCAGCAGCCCTGTTCTGGGGCGCAGCGATGTCGCAAGCGCAGGCAACGCCATTGGACAAGCTTATCGGCAAGAGTCTCGCGGTCGGCAATTTAGTATTTTCCAATTTTGCCGCGCCAAGCTTCGTCGGTGCTGGTCCGAGCGGCATCGATGTGCAAGGGATCGTTGTGATTGACCCCGACACAGGCAAGCAGCAGACCGGTCTTCGGTTTGTTGCGCCGTTTTCGCAGAGCCCAAATGGCGGACCGCACGAGATAGTGCTCAACGTCCTATATACCCTCACCGACACCGCCGGCCAGTTGAATACCATCGCGCAATCGATGAACGCTACTGCCGTGGGTCAAGCAGCCGTTTATTTCTTCACGCAAGCTAGCCCTTTACCGGGCTTTGTTGCGGACCCATCGCTTACGGTTGTGGATATTTGCATCGCGTCAGCGCCCTTTGTTGCTTGCGCAAACAATCCAGCCCTCGGGCCACAAGTAGTCGTGGCAAACAATACAGCCGGGCTAGTCTCGGCACCGCTGTTCGCCGGGACCAACACTTTCTATGTGGAGCACCAAGTGCAACTGCTGATCAGTAATCGCAAAGGAGTGACTGGTGGAACAACGACGCTACAGCAGTTCGAAGTGTTATACAGCGAATAGTTGATTGGAGGGTCCTAACCCATAATGATTAAGACGACCCGCAGGGTCGTTTCAATTCGATGTTCAAGAAGCCCGGTGTACGTTTTTTCATCTACGGTATGGGAAATGCCTCTGAAAAGGAACATGGAACTACGCTGGTGAGTCACCGACGCTGCCGCGAAGCGGCTTACTTGAACGTATAGTGGGAGTTGATTTGCAAGGTATATATCGCGGCGACGATGCAACGTACAAGACGTCCCCACCCTCGAAATTTCGCCCCCATCTTGTCCTTCCCTCGCTGTCGCAGGGGAGGGGACCGTGGGAAAAGCGCCACACTTTGGCTCCCTCCCCTGCGCATGAAATGCGCGCGAGAGGGCTTGGGTGGGGGCAAGGGCTTAAGGTAGTGCCATGAGGGCCAGGGTTCGAATAGTTTTCTGTTGTTGCGGATATATTCGCACCACGTCAGATTCGCGGCGGAAAGATATTCGAGCCTGGTCCCTTTTACTTTTCGCACGGCGAACGCAGCCGTATTTTTCTTGCCAGAGCGTTGCTGCAGAATGCGCAATTGACGATCCTGGATGAGAACTTCGCCGCACTGGATCCGCAAACTCTGGAAAATTGCCTGAATTGCTCGTTCACCCGGGCGCGGACGCTCATGGTTATCGCCCATCCCTGAGGGCACCCTTGCGCGTTGTTACGAAAACAACGGAAGTACTTTCGCGACGCAATGCAACCCCGCTTATTTCAGTTTCCGGTTCGACGGGGCGAGGGCAGATCAATCTTACCGCCGAACATCGAGCTGGGGCATATCCCCCACATTTTGGGGGATATGCCCAATCGGTTACTGCAAAGCCCCAATAAATAGATCAGACATCCGGCATCCCTCCCGACGCGGGAGACCGCCACCGCACTGCGATTTTTCTTTACTTCCTTAATTCAAATCGAGAACTTCGCCGATCGAGAAGTGGTGGCATGCGATAGTGGGGAGGCTGGCACGCAAGTTGCTTTGAAAAGTGTGCGATTGTGCACACTTTTTGGCCAATCGTGCTGTAACGCCGGTGTCCAATGGACTGCGTTCGGGTCGCCTGTTTGCGACCCAAGTGCGTGCAGGCTCCGACCCGCAATAACGAAAGAGCTTTCTTCAGCCTGACCATGCCTACATTGTTTTTGATCGAAGACGAAGCCACGCTTGCAAAGAACATCGGCCGCTACCTCGAGCGTCACGGCTGGGACGTCGAAATCGCCGCGACGGCGGAGGAAGGGCTGGAACGCATTCCGGCGGTCAGTCCTGACATCATCGTGCTCGATTTCCGTCTGCCCGGCATGAACGGACTGGCCGCGCTGGTCCTCATCAGGCAGCGCGACCCGCAGGCACGGGTTGTGATGCTGACCGGGCAAGCCAACGTCCGGCTCGTGGTGGATGCGATGAAAGCCGGCACCGTCGACTTCATCGCCAAGCCGGTCGTGCTTGCCGACTTGAAGCGCGTGCTCGACAAGCTCGTCGGCGAAGGCCGGCTGTGTGAAGCGATCGAGTATTACCATGCCAGCGACGCTGGCGGGTTGGACTAGCTGATCAGATCCTTAGGTTACTGACGTAAGTTGGGCGGCAGGAAGTAAGGAAGTCCCAAACCGGCTTGGCCGGCATGAAGTCTATTCTTGCGGCGCGCTGAGGTTGTATTTCTCGATGCGGTAACGCAGCGTGTCGCGCGACACTCCGAGCAGCTTGGCGGCGCGCGTGACATTCCACGCGGACTTCTCCAACGCCTCCAATACCGCGCCGCGTTCCATGTCTTCGAGCTTGCGTCCTTCGCAGTCCGCGGGCTCGCACACGCCGCACTGTGCTGCCGCCGATCTCTGGCCCAAGGGTGCGCCGAGTGTCGCGCACAGGGTTAGATGCGCCGGCTCGATGACCTCGCCGCTCGCCAGCAGCACCGTCTGCTCGATAATATTGCGCAACTCCCGGACATTGCCGGGCCAGACATAGTTGAGTAAAGTGCGCTCGGCCTGTGGACTGAAACGAAGCTTCTCTTTGCCATAGCGTGCGGCGTGCAGGCTGAGATAATGCCGCGCGAGCAGCACAATGTCATCGCCGCGGTCGCGCAGCGGCGCAAGCGTGAGCTGAATGATGCGCAGCCGAAAATACAGATCCGAACGGAACTTGCCCTCGCGCACCAGTTGCTCCAGCGGCCGGTTGGTTGCCGTCACGATGCGCACGTTGACCTTGTGGTCGCGCACGCTGCCCAGGCGGCGCACGGTCTTCTCTTCCAGCAGCTTCAGCAGCTTGCCCTGCAAGCTCAAGTCGATATCGCCGATCTCGTCCAGGAACAAGGTGCCGCCTTCGGCCGCTTCCGCGAGTCCGATCTTGCGCTCGCGAGCGTCGGTAAATGCCCCGCGCTCGTGGCCGAACAGTTCCGCCTCGAGCAATTGCGCGGGAATCGCCGCGCAATTCAGATCGACGAACGGGCGCGAACGGCGCATGCCTTCGAAGTGCAGTGCGCGCGCAACCAGCTCCTTGCCCGTGCCGGTTTCACCGGTGATCAGCACCGCCGGCGGATCGGTGTCCTTCATTGCCTGTTCCGCATCCAGCACTTGCCGGATGGTGGCTTTCAGCGCCAGCATCGGCGCAGATTCACCGATGAGTTTTGAAAAGCCGCCCTGTTTCTGCTGGTAGTACGACAGCACTTCTTCGATGCGCTCCTGCCCCACCGCCTTGTCCAACAGCAACTTCAGCTCGCTCAAAACCACCGGCTTGCTGAGAAAGTCGTAAGCGCCGGCCTTCATCGCGTCGACCGCCGTTTGCACGTTGCCATGGCCGGTGATCATGATGAGCTTGATCTGGGCGTCGTGCTGGCGAATGCGGCTCAGCAGTTCCAATCCCCGCATGCCGGGCAGGTGATTATCGGTCAGCACGACATCGGGTTTGAACTCATCGAGCTGTGCCAAGCCATCTTCGCCGGTGGCGGCCACACGCACCTCGTGGCCATGGCGGCTGAGGTAACTTGCCATGTTCTTGGCGAGCGTTGCCTCGTCTTCGATGATCAGCACGGCACACGGCATTCTGTCACGCCTTCAAGTGGAAACCGGAAACCGCAGGTGCACTGAGGCGCCCTGTCCGGGGGAACTTTCGATGGCGATTGCACCTCCACAGCGCTCGATGACGCGCCTCGCCAGCGGCAGACCGATGCCTAGCCCCTTGGCCTTGGTGGTGAAAAACGGCTTGAATATCTTACCCATCTCGGCAGGGTCGATGCCGGGCCCGGTATCGGTAATGGTGACCAGCACGTGCTTGCGATCTTTCGCCACGCGGCTGGTCACGGTCACCCGGCCGTTCTCGCTCATTGCCTCGAGCGCATTGGCAATCAGGCTGTTGATGACTTGCGCAAGCAATGCGGCATCTCCCTCAGTGAACGGCAGCGGCTCCTGCAAATCGAGGCTAAGCGCAATGTTGCGTCTTTCCATGTCGCGAGCGAAGTTGCCCAGGGATTCCCGCAGCAGCGCGTTGATCCCGATATTTCGCAGACTTCCGCTCAGCGGGTGCGAATAACTGAGCAGGTTGCGCACTAATTTCTCCAGGCGATCCGCCGCTTCGATGATGTCCTGCGCGGAATCACGCGACGGCCCCGTTTCACCGTCGAGCGCCAGTTCCGCCGACGAGCGGATTGACGCCAGCGGATTACGAATGCCGTGCGCCACCGCGGACGCCATTTCGCCGACTGCCGCTAGCTTCTCTGTCTCCACCAGCCGTTGCTGCTGCTCGCGCATGATGCCGTCCGCGCGCCGCACGATCCAGAACAGCACTGCATAAAGAAACAGTCCGCCGAGCGCGGTACTCGCCCAGATCAACCTCTGCCCGGCGCGAATCGTTTCGAACAACGCGTCTGGCGTCCGGTAGATCTCGACGACGCCGATCACGCTTTTTCGTGCGTGGTCCCATAGCGGGACGTAGGTTTCTATGAAATATTTCACACCTTTCTCGGAAAACGGGTGCTCGGCGCTGACGTGCTCCTCTTTGCTGACGACTCCGCTGTTGACGACAAGCTCGCCGGCCAGCGCTTCGTCGAGTTCGTCGTTCGCTCCGAACTTCCTGCCGATGAGGCTCGTGTCGCTTGACCAGGCGATACTGCGATCGCGTGCATACACATTCGCCCTCAGCACGTCGGGCATGTGCGCGAAGTAGCTGAACGTATCTTCCAGGTCCTTGGAGGTTCCGCCCGATTCTCCCGCAAGAAAATAGGTGGTGGCCTTGTCGCCGAGCACCACGCTTTGCACGAACTCCATGGTGAGCACCGCGTCCCGGCGCAGCATCTTGTCGGTAAGGAAATTCGACAGCAGCAGCGCCAGCACGGCACTGATCGAAGCGACGCACAGCAAGCTCAGAACCGAGAACCAGCGCGTCAGATTGAACGGTCGGGGGTGAGGCACTGGCAAATGATTACTCACCTGAGTTGTTTCTCCACTTACGCAAACAGTTAATCCAGGGACGGCGCTGGCGTCCTCCTTAACGCGACTGTGAACAAACACCTAACAGATCGAATTTATTCCTAACGGCTGTTGCGTTGTCGATCATCAATAGCATGATGTCCGCCTACTCGAGCGTGGTATCGAGGCCGGCGAGCGCCATCTCGGCTGCGCGCAGCACCGCGCGCGCCTTGTTCTGCGTCTCCTGCCATTCGTTCTGCGGCACCGAGTCGGCGACGATGCCGCCGCCGGCTTGCACGTAGAGCACGCCGTCTTTTAGCACCGCAGTACGGATGGCGATGGCGAGGTCCATGTCGCCGTTGAAGCCGAGGTAACCGACCGCGCCGGCGTAAATGCCGCGCTTGGTCGGCTCGAGCTCGTCGATGATTTCCATCGCGCGCACTTTCGGNNAGCATCACGTGCTCGGCGCGCTCTTTCGGGTCCGCCAGCAGCTCCCGCGCCAGCGCTGCGTCTTCGTCCGGCGTCTTGCCGCGCGGCCGCGTGCCGGCGATCGGGCGCAGCGTGACGTTGCCGTTTTCGAGACGCACCAGGATTTCCGGCGATGCGCCGACGACATGGAAATCGCCGAAGTTGTAGAAAAACATGTAAGGCGAGGGATTGAGCGCGCGCAACGCGCGATACAGCGCCAGCGGGGACGCGCCGAACAGCTGGCTCATGCGCTGCGACAGCACCACCTGCATGATGTCACCGTCGAAAATGTAGCGCTTGGCGCGCTCGACTACTTTGATATAGGACGCCTCGCCGAATTCCGAGCGCGCCTGTTGCGGCGCGGCGGGCGGCGCAGCGGGGATCGTTACCGGACGGCGCAAAGCTTCCAGCAGCTCTTTCAGGCGCCGCCGACCGCGCTGATAAGCGCCGGCTTCGCGCGGATCGACATAGACGACGAGAAAGATCTTGCCCGACAGATTGTCGACCACCGCAAGCTGCTCCGAGAGCAGCAGCAGAATATCGGGCGTGTTGAGCGGATCGGGCTTGGCAAACGCTCCGAGCTTCTTCTCGATATAACGAATGGTGTCGTAGCCGAAATAGCCGACCAGCCCGCCGCAAAAGCGCGGCAGGCCAGGCTGCGCCGCCACTTTGAAGCGCGCCTGATACTGCCGGATGAATTGCAGCGGATCGTCGGCCCGCGGGCGGCTCTTGAGTTCGCCGCGCTCGAATTCGCTGCACTCGTTGCCGCGCACCTCGAGCCGTGATTCGGCAGCAAGCCCGATGAACGAATAGCGACCGAAACGCTCGCCGCCGACCACCGATTCGAGCAGGTAGGTGTAAGGCTGGTTGGCGAGCTTGAGGTAGAGCGACAGCGGGGTATCGAGGTCGGCGAAGGTTTCCAGCACCAGAGGGATGCGGTTATAACCCTCGGCCGCAAGCTGGTTGAATTGTGACTCTGTCATTCGTGTGGATCATGATTTGGTTATGAGCTTGGTGGCCTCAAATAACGTTGCTACTATAGCATCAACGTCGAGTTCCCGCACATCGGCACCCTCGTTGTAACCGTAGGTGACGCAGATTACGGGACAGCCCGCCGCGCGCGCCGCTTGCGCGTCGTTCAACGAGTCGCCGATCATCAGCATCTGCGCGGGCGTGATGCCAAAATGACGGCACGTATGCGTGAGCGGCAGCGGGTCGGGCTTCTTCTGCGGCAACGTGTCGCCGGCGATTACAAGCGAAAAATAATGGTCGATGCGCATTTGCGCGAGCAGCGGCAACGTGAAGCGCTCCGACTTGTTGGTCACGCAGGCGAGCAGAAAGCCGGCGCTTTCCAGCGCCCCCAGTCCTTCCGGCACGCCTGGATACAGCGTGGTGTATTTGCCGTTCACGCTTTCATAGCAATCCAGGTAAAGCGGCAGCGCGCGTTCGAACAACGCCGCGTCGGGCTCGCCGCTCAACGCGCCGGCCAACGCGCGCTTGACCAGATTCGGGATGCCCTTGCCGACGAAAGTGCGTACCAGCGCCTCATCAAGCGGCGGCCGGCCGAGTTGCTGCAGCATCAAGTTAACCGCGACCGCGAGGTCCTTGACGGTGTCGAGCAAGGTGCCGTCAAGGTCGATAGTCACGGCTTTGACGGGCAGCGGGAAATTACTCTTCGACATGGGCTCGCGACAATGCGGCGGCAGAATACGGCTAGACCTTCGCGAGTTCGCCGCGCATCTGCTGGATGGTCGCNNTCGAGCCAGATGTCCTTGCCGGATTTGGCGATGCGTTCGCGCGCCGCGCGCAGCTTGGCGAGCGCGCCGGCAATGAACTTCTGGCCGCCGAATCCCGGGTTCACCGACATGATCAGCACCAGGTCGAGCTTGTCGAGCACATAGTCGAGATAATCGAGCGGGGTTGCCGGATTGAACACCAGGCCCGCCTTGCAGCCGTGTTCCTTGATGAGCCCGATGGTGCGGTCGATGTGCTCGGACGCCTCGGGATGAAATGAAATGAGATTGGCTCCGGCCTTGGCGAAATCGGGAACGATGCGATCGACCGGTTTTACCATCAAGTGCACGTCGATCAGCGCCGCGGTCAGCGGCCGGATCGCTGCGCATACCAGCGGGCCGACCGTCAGGTTCGGCACGTAATGGTTATCCATCACGTCGAAATGGATTAGATCCGCGCCGGCCGCGATGACGCTCTTCACTTCATCGCCGAGACGCGTGAAGTCGGCGGACAGGATGCTGGGTGCGATGCGATACATGACGTTGAATTCGACCGATGACCGCGGTCATTCTACCCGCAATCTCAGTGCTGCACCTAGCTATGGCCGCATCAAAGTTGTGATTGCCACACCGGTCAAAATAGTGTGGAATGATCGACTGCGCCGCACCTCGCGCCCCACACAATCCAACCCGTACCCCATGGCCACAGCAAAAAAGCACGAAATCACGGTGACTACGCGCACCACTTACATCCCGGAGCAGTCGGATCCGGAAAGCGGCCGTTACGTATTTGCCTATACCATCACGCTCAAGAATACGGGCAGTGTCGCCGCGCAACTCATCAGCCGGCATTGGATCATCACCGACGCCAACAATCAGGTGCAGGAAGTGCGCGGGCTCGGCGTGGTCGGCGAGCAGCCGCTGCTCAAGTCTGGCGAGAGCTTCGACTACACGAGCGGCACCGCGATCGCGACGCCGGTCGGCACCATGCGTGGCAGCTATCAGATGGTGGCCGAGGACGGCCTGCAGTTCGATGCGCCGATCCCCGAGTTTACGCTGTCGATGCCGAGGGTGTTGCACTAGGCGGTTTCGAGTTGCGAATAACGGATTGCGAATTGAGCATGTCGTTCAACCTCGCCCGGGGTCGCGATCGTCAGGTGGTTTGGGCCTGCGCGGCCACGTCCACCAGACGATGAGTAGCAGTATCGCGAGCGCAACTCCTGCCTCAAGTAGCAACCAAAACATAGCGGCTCTTCTGCCTGACTTTCAGTGTTATATACTGCCGCGCATTGTGTTCCGCTCTGCAATGATACGCCGCTGCGCCGCGCTGATCGCGGTGGTTACGCTCGCCGCGTGCGAGACGCTGCCGCCGGACAAGCTGGTCAGCGGGCCGCCACCAGCAGCGGCACTAACATCAACGCCGGTCCCCGTAGCGCCCCCGCCAACGGTTGAAGTACCGCCGGCGCCCATCAGTCCGCTGCGCGCCAGCAGTTGGGACGCCATTCCCGGCTGGCGCGACGACAACCCGCAGCTCGCCTGGAGCGCGTTTGTGACGAGTTGCAGCGCGCTTAAGAACCAGTCGGCGTGGCAGTCCGTCTGCAGTGTCGCGGCAGCGTTCAACGAGCCCGCGCGCGACACGCTTTACCGTTTTTTCGAGCTCAACTTCACGCCCTACCAGCTCGTCAACCCCGACGGCAGCGACAGCGGTCTCGTTACCGGCTACTACGAGCCGCTGTTGCACGGCAGCCGCACCCGCAGCACACGCTATCGCTACCCGGTATATGGCGTGCCCGAAGACCTGCTGGTGATCGATGTGGGCGAGCTCTATCCCGAGCTCAAGAACATGCGGCTGCGCGGCCGGCTCGAGGGTCGGCGCGTGGTGCCGTATTTCAACCGCGCTCAGATCGACGAGGGTTCAGCCGCGGTCGCGGGCAAGGAAATCGTGTGGGTCGAAGATGCCGTCGAGCTGTTTTTCCTGCAGATCCAGGGCTCGGGCCGCGTCAAGCTCGACAGCGGCGAGACCATCCTGCTCGGTTACGCCGACCAGAACGGTTATCCCTACCGCTCGATCGGCAGGTTGCTGGTTGACCGCGGCGATCTGCCGCTCGAACGAGCGTCGATGCAAGGCATCAAGGCGTGGGCGAGGCAGAATCCCGCGAAGCTGCAGGATCTGCTCAATTACAACGCGAGCTATGTATTTTTCCGCGAGCTGTCCCCTGACCTGCCCGGCCCGCTGGGTGCGCTTGGCGTGCCGCTTACCGCGCGCCGCAGCATCGCGGTCGATGCGCGCCACATTCCGCTCGGCGCGCCGGTGTTCCTCGCCACTACCATGCCAAATTCACGCCAGCCGCTGCAACGCCTGATGCTGGCGCAAGACACGGGAGGCGCGATCCGCGGTGCGGTGCGCGCCGATTTCTTCTGGGGATTCGGCGACGAAGCCGCGGCGCTTGCCGGCGGCATGCGCCAGACCGGCAAAATGTGGGTGCTATTGCCGAAGGACTATCCGCTGCAGAACTAGCTTGCCGGTCGCACCATGGAGACACGCAAAAGTGAACGGGTGAACAGATTTTCCGCCTCCCGCCTCAGCGAACAGTGCCCTCGCTGTCGCCGTAAATATAATTGACCTGCAGCACGACCCGGCTTTTCACCGGGTGCCCCTGTTTCTGCGCCGGGAAAAACCGCGTTGCGCGAAATACCGACAGCGCGGCCTCTTCGAAGTGGCCCTCCGGCTGAGCTTCAACCACCGATACTTCGTTGACAACGCCGAACTCGTCTATCAACAACAGCAGCAGCAAACGCCCGTCAATGCGTTGAGCCGCGGCAGTGTCTGGGTAATTGAGTTTGATCGGCGTCAGCGGCTGCGGATAAACGTCGAGCTGCTTCGCCGGGTAATAGGTCGGGTCACGGGTTAACCGCGACTCTGTATTGCCGCTGGGCGAAGCCGGCAGCTCGGTCGCAGCCGGCTTGGACTCACGTTTCGATTCGACTTTGGTTGCAGCCGGTTTGGGCTGGGCATCCTCGCTCGCCGGTGCGCCCGTCCTTTCTGTCGGGGTCAGCGCGGCTTCCTGCGGCTCGCTGTTCGCGGCCGGCTCGAGCCGCGCGTAGATAGTGGCAGCCGCGTTCGACACGCCGCCGGTCGGATTCACCGGTACACCCAGCAGCAACGCCAGATGCAGCAGCAATGACAGTGAGCACGCGACGAGCAGCCTTGACCAATCCTGCTTCAAGGCGGAATCCGGGATTGCGGCAAGGGTAGCCATAAACGGCGTCTGATCGAGCCGGAACAAGCGCCGCCATTATTGTAAATTACAGCGATGCCGCATAGGGCGGCTTGCCGCCAACGCTAATTGGTTGACTTAGCGGCTATCAGCAGGTGTTGTTCGATCTGATCAATCGGAATTGCGCCGGGAACACGTTGGCCGTCGGCAAAGAACATCGTCGGTGTTCCGGTGATGTTCTTTTGCCGGCCGAAGGCGAGAATTTTCTCGATCGGCGTATCGCAGCTGCCGGGTGCCGTCGGCGCAATGCCATTGACCAACTGATCATCCCACGCCTTGACGCGGTCTTTCGAGCACCAGATGGATTTCGCTTTTGTCATTGAGTCGGGCCCCAGCACCGGATACAGGAACACGTAGACCGTCACGTCGTTGACTTTGGCGAGATCCTGCTCGAACCTCTTACAGTAACCGCAATTGGGATCGCCAAAGTATGCGAGCTGGCGAGTGCCCTTGCCTTTGATTTTCTTGAACGCGAGATCGAGCGGCAGCTGGTCGAACTTGATCGCCGTGAGCCGATTCATGCGCTCCTCGGTGAGGTTCGTCTTTTTTTCGGTGTCGATCAGGTGGGCATCGAGGAAAAGATAGGCGGCCTTCTCGTCGGTATAAATCAACTGTCCATTGGCGAACACTTCGTAAATACCGGCCAGCGGCGTCTTGGTCACGCTTTCAACCGCGATATCCGGATATTTTTTCTGCATCGCGGCCCTGACCGTGGCTTCACTGGCGCCGGCAATGGTGCTGACACACGCCAGCAACAGCACGGTGATTACCGCTATGATTTTTTGCATGATGATCCTTAACAAGTGGTTATCTTGGTTCGATCAGCCTATCCGACCGCGTGTTGCACCAAAAGGTTCTTCAGTTGCGACCGGCGGTTGGTCAGCCGCAGGCCGAAATTGCGCAATTCTGCCAGCCAACTGATTTCATTATTAAACAATCTCTGCAGCAAGTCGGTGGTGAATTGCGTGGCGACAATATCTTCCCGCCGCGCGCGCTCGTAACGACGCAGCAGGTGATAGTCGCCGCAGTCGGTCTGGGCGCCGCGCTGCAGCAGCACCCGGGCCAGTTCGCGTGCGTCGCGGAAACCGAGATTAACGCCTTGTCCGGCAAGTGGGTGCACATTATGCGCGGCGTCTCCGGCCAGGGCAAGGCGCGGCATCACCAGTTGCCGTACGCGCTGCAGCCGCAGCGGGAACGCCGCCGCCGGCGTAATCATCGTCAGATCCCCGAGCATGCCGTGGCTGGCTGCCACGACCTGCGCGGCGAGTTCCTCGCGTGCGAGCTCGAGCAGCTGTGCCGCATGTTCCTCCGTGGTCGACCATACCAACGACACCCGCGCGTCCGGCAATGGCAGCAACGCCAGTACGCCGTCGCGCCGGAACCATTGGTACGCTGTGCCGCGATGCGGCTTCGTCGTGGCGAAATTGGCAACCACCGCCGTCTGGTGATAGCGGCGCATTTCGACTTCAATCGCAGCTTGCGCGCGTACCCATGAATCGGCGCCATCGGCGCCGATCAGCAAACGCGCATGCAGCATGCGGCCCCCTCCCAGCTCCAGTTGCGCCGCTTCCGCCGCGAGCGTCAATGCCTTGCATGCCGCGGGCGCTATCACTTCGACGTGCTGCGCACGCTTGAGCGCATCCCACAGCACACGCTGCAGCTCGCGGTTTTCAACGATGAAGGCAAGCTCGCGCAAGCCGGCGTCATAAGCGCTGAAATGAAGCTCCGATCTATCGTCGTCGCCAACAATGCGCATTGCCTCGACCTGGCTTACACGCGCCATGTCAAGTTCACGCCACACGCCGCAGCGCTCGAGAAACGCCGCGCTGCCGGGGCTGATCGCGTAGACGCGGTTGTCCCAATCGGCGGCGCCAGCAACCGGCTGCGGCGGCTGCGCTTCGACTACCGCGAGTTTGAGCCCGGCAGTCTTGAGCGCCAGCGCCAGGCTCGCGCCGACCAGTCCGCTACCAACCACTACGACGTCAAAATCCATATATCATCAGCATTTGAAGCGAAATTGCGAGTGTAATCGCGTAATCGCGTCCCGTCACCGCCGCAAAAAGCTCCGCCTGGCGGTCACTGTAGGGCGTTGAACGGTGCGCGGGGGCCATACCTAACTGTTTGCAAACCTTGACAAAATCCGGGTCGAAATTTAGACTGCCGCGCCTCTTACTCGGCGAGTTAGCTCAGCGGTTAGAGCAGCGGAATCATAATCCGTTGGTCCGGGGTTCAAATCCCTGACTCGCCACCAATTGAGCATCCAGAGAAATCCAGCAGCATCCTGAAGCCCGCGCAAATGCGGGCTTTTCTCTCTGTAGTTTGTCCAGGCGGGGGCAACACTGTCCATTGACATCCGGGGGCAACTGGGGGCAATATTGGGGGCAACTGACAGACCATCAAAAGGAGTTGCCCCCATGTTGACCGATACCGCGATTCGCAAGGCCAAGCCCGCCGACAAGCCCATCCGCCTGTTTGCTGGTGGCGGATTGTATATGGAAGTCTCGCCGACTGGCGGGAAATGGTGGCGGCTCAAATACCGATTCGACGGCAAGGAGAAGCGGCTGTCGGTGGGCGTGTATCCCGATGTCAGCTTGAAGGATGCACGGGAGCGGCGCGACGAAGCCCGCAAGCTGCTTGCCGGTGGCGTTGATCCGAGCGAGCACCGGAAGGCTGCCAAGTCGGTGCGGGCTGACCGGGCAGCGAACAGTTTTGAA
>PLYS01000034.1:0-293 GCA_003153455.1 Betaproteobacteria bacterium
CACAACCAACGCGGCAAGAACGGCAACGCACTACTCGCCACCCTGCCCCGCGTTTCATCAAGACCCCCGAGCACAATCAACGCGCCAGACTGCACCGCTAATCCTACGCCGTTCTGATTGGGCTTGCCGGACGGAAAAATCTGCGCCGCGAAGATAAACAGCACGAGAAAATCATCCACCACCGGGATTAAGACCCCGCGAACACCAACGTTCTAAACACTCCCGATCGACTACAACAAAGAGGTAAACCGGAACCGCAATGCCTTCCAACGCTCGCCACATTGATTCGCAGT
>PLYS01000034.1:340-2887 GCA_003153455.1 Betaproteobacteria bacterium
TTCGCGGTCTTACTCGATCAACTTGGTGGCGCTTGTCGGGAGCGATTGCGGGATCGTGAGTCCCAACGCTTTGGCGGTTTTTATGTTGATCACTAGCCCGCCTCACGGCTGATCTGTGCTTACGCGCTGTCCAGGTTGAGTCAGCATGCAAGGAATGATTGTCGGGGGTTGATCCGAAAATTTCCGCCATTACCTATGGCCACCGTGACCNNCAGAACCCACGCCAGACCCAATGCGCTGGGTATCCACAAACCGGCTGAGCATATTGAACCGGTTGACCATATTGAACCGATTGGCCGTATTGATTCTGCTGCGCGTATTGATTCGGTTGGCCGTATTGACCCGGTTGGTCGTATTGCTCCGGTTGCGCATAGGCGCTCGAGGCTGCGAAAGCGGCGATGAAAAGAGCAATGACTGTTGATTTTTTCATGGTGTATTCCTCCAACGAAGCAATCCCTTCCATTAACGATTAATGGCTACCGGTTCAACGATACCCGCGGCCACCCCTACCATCATAGTTCCCGGACGATCCATAGTGACCGTGCGAACCCGAGTAGTAGCCCGGTCCGACCGGAACGAATACGCATCCGCTCAGCGCTGCCAACACAGCCAGCACCGATACAACAAACGTCACTTTGATAATTTTCATATTCGCGTTCTCCTTGTGATATAGGACTCCTCTTAGTTCGCGAGTATCCCGGAGAACACGTAAGTGTTTGTTACCGGCGGTCGAGTCATGCGCAAGCCGGAAAGACCGACACTTCATGCACATACACTGCACCCTAGCCTGGTAACTGAGCCCTCAGGGCGAGTCGTGCTTACACAATGTTACGTGTGAATCGTAACGTAGTGTTAGACGCCAAATTTTTAGCCGGCTAAAAGGTGTCTGCGTCTGGCCGCTGCGACGTGTCACGACACTGGCCCAACCCGATCTAGTGTCCGGTTTCGGGAATCGCGATTGGCCGCCTTTTGGGAACGGCGCATGCCCGGTATCGACCCATTGCGGCCGTTCACGCTTCGCGGTACGCATGATTTGCGGAATGCATCGATCTCGCGGAAATAGTATCTTTCGCATGCTATTCTTTGCAGGCATCCGCTTCTGGAAAAGACATTCTGGTGCCGCACACTCACGTGTGCAGCGCAGGAACAAATATGCAAACAAAAAAACGGCGCATTACGCAGCGGGGCACCGAATCGCAAACGCCGCGCCGCGCCCGTCGGAGTACTGGCATTACTACGCTGATGGATGTGGCGCGCATTGCGCGCGTGTCACCGATTACCGCATCGCGTGCGCTCAATACACCCGGCAAGGTCGCCTCCGAAACGCTCGCCCGTGTGCGCGAAGCCGTGACGCAGACGGGTTACGTGCCGAACATGCTCGCCGGGGGTCTTGCCTCAAGCCGCAGCCGGCTGGTGGCGGCAGTCGTGCCAATCATAGCTGGTTCGGTTTTTCTCGACATGATGCAGTCGCTCACGGATACCCTCGCAGCTGCGGGCTATCAGCTAATGCTCGGGCAGAGCGGTTACGACATTGCGCGTGAAGACGCGCTCATCGACGCGATTATAGGCCGTCGTCCGGACGGCATCGTGATCACCGGCGTGATGCACTCTGCGTATGCGCGAAAACGTCTCGCAGCCTCCGGCATTCCGGTCGTTGAAACCTGGGACCTAACGCACAGTCCGATCGACATGCTGGTGGGCTTCTCGCATGAAAAAACCGGCGTCGCAGTCGCGCGCTTTCTTCATGGCCGTGGTTCCCGCCGCCCGGCGATTATCAGCGCCGACGACCCGCGCGCGCGGCGGCGTGTACGGGCGTATGTGAAAGCGGCGCGGAAGCTGGCGGGCATGGAGGAAGCCATAGTCGAATGGGTGCCGTCGCCGACCACGCTGAAACAGGGCCGTTACGGCATGGCGCGGATCCTCGGAAAGCACCCCGACATCGATTCGATTTTCTGCAGCTCGGACCTGCTCGCGCTCGGCGTGCTGACCGAGGCCCTTGCGAGAGGCATCGATGTACCCGGGCGCATCGCAGTGGTTGGATTCGGCGATCTCGCCTTCGCGGCGGAAGTTCATCCTCCGCTCACCACCGTGCGGATAGACGGCGCGCGCATAGGGCGGGAGGCGGCCCACTTCATCGTCCAGCGCGCGCAGGGCAAGCCCGTCGCCGACCGCATCCTTGACATCGGTTACTCAATCGTAGAACGCGCAAGCGCCTGACCGCGCCGGCGCCGGAACTGCCTGTTTGACAGGCTTGGATGGTAGCGCTACCGTACCGTCCGGTCCTCGTACGATTAATCCTGCTATTCTCGTGGCTGGCGTGGCTGTTGCGCGCTGCCGTCAATCGCCACGGGCTGCAGTGAACCCAAGACATGAATAAGGGGCAT
Source organism: Betaproteobacteria bacterium (assembly GCA_003153455.1). Taxonomy (GTDB): domain Bacteria; phylum Pseudomonadota; class Gammaproteobacteria; order Burkholderiales; family SG8-41; genus PALSA-1004. The sequence continues at coordinate 2,725 of PLYS01000034.1, forward strand.
CGCCGTGAAAAAAGCACTAGCGTCGATACTGCTCACCCTCGCGACGACTGTAGCCGGGCACGCCGCGTATCCCGAAAAGCCAGTGACCATGATCGTCCCGTTTCCGGCTGGCGGTTCAACGGACATGGTGGCACGAACGATGGGCGCAAATCTCACCGAGAAG
>PLYS01000003.1 GCA_003153455.1 Betaproteobacteria bacterium
CCGAGGTTTAACAGGTTTTGGTGGTTTTCAGCGGTGCTTATGACATAAGCATATGATTTATTTGAAGGTGCATTCTCAAAGCGAAATGTAGTGCCATAATATTTTCGCGCGACCATGAATTGAGCCCGCTTCCTGCTACGCTGTGCGCATATGTTTATCCGGCGCACCGCCACGCGCAATACCGCCACCGGCGAGTCCTACTTCACCTACCGGCTCGTGCGCACCGAGCGCGTCGGCGGCAAGGTGCGCCAGATCACACTGCTCAACCTCGGGCGCGAATTCGCCATGTCCGAGCAGGACTGGCCGGTGTTGTGCTTGCGCATCGAACAAATCATCAGCGCTCAGGACACTTTGCTGGCTGCCCAATGTGCGGAGCGCATCGAAGCGGCTGCGCAGACCTATGCCGGGCAACTGGTGATGCGTGCGCCCAAGAAGGAGGCGGCTGCAACGGCGCCGGATTTCCGCGAAGTCGATGTGAACTCGGTGGAGGATCGGCAGCCACGCTCGGTGGGTGTGGAGCATGTGGGTTTGGCGGCGATGAGTAAACTCGGGTTTGTGGAGAAGCTCAAGGCGCTCGGGCTCAATGGGGTGAGTCTTGCAGCGGTGATCGGCAACGTGATTGCGCGCATGGCCAAACCGGCTTCGGAGCTTGCAACCTGGAAGTGGCTGCAAAGGGAAAGCGGCCTCGGTGAACTGATCGACGTGAACTTCCAGGCGATGTCGTTGATGCGCCTCTACCGTGCATCGGATGCACTGGTGAAGCACCGTGCGGACATCGAGGATCATTTGTTTGCGCGGCTGCGCACGCTGTTCGCGCTGGAAGAGACGGTCACCCTGTATGACCTCACAAACACGTATTTCGAGGGGCAATGCGCAGGCAACCCGAAAGCGGCCCGTGGGCGCTCGAAGGAGAAGCGCAGCGACTGTCCGCTGGTGACCTTGGGGCTGGTGCTCGATGGCAGTGGCTTTGTGCGCCGATCGCGACTGTTCGAGGGCAACGCAACCGAAGCGCGCACCCTGGAGAAGATGCTGGCGGACCTCGGGGCGCCGGCAAACGCGCTGGTGATTTGTGATGCGGGCATCTCCACGGCAGATAACCTCGCGTGGTTGATCGGCAACGGCTACCGCTATCTGGCGGTGAGCCGGGAGCAGCACCGCCAGTTCGATGCCGAGCAGGCCACCGCTCTTGAGAGCGCAGCAGGCGAGACGATCCGTGTTCACAAGGTGCTCAGCGACGATGGCCAGGAGGTGCGCCTCTACTGCCACTCCACGGGGCGCGAGAAGAAAGAGGTGGCCATCGTTGGGCGCTTTGTTGAACACTTCGAAAAGGGTCTCGTCAAGCTTACCCTCGGGCTGACCAAGCCCCGTGGCGAGAAGCGCTATGACAAAATCATGGAGCGCATCGGGCGGCTTAAAGAGAAGAGCCACGGCGTCGGCCAGCATTACCAGATCACCGTCCAGCCCGATGAATCAGGCAAGAAGGTCAGCTCCATTACGTGGTGCAAGACCCCCAAGCCTGGCTCCATGCTCACCGATCCGGGCGTCTACTGCCTGCGCACCAACGAACTCACGTGGGACGCCGAGAAGCTATGGCGAACCTACATTATGCTCACCGACCTCGAGGCCGTGTTCAGGAGTTTGAAGTCGGAGCTGGGCTTGCGCCCGATCTTTCACTCCAAGGAAAAGCGCACCGATGGCCACTTGTTCATCAGCGTGCTGGCCTATCAGTTCGTGCAGTTCCTGCGTACCCAATTAAAAGCGCGCGACATTCACGACAGCTGGAGCACGCTGCGCGAGACGCTGACCATTCAGCGGCGCACCACGACCAGTTTCCGCCAACGCGACGGCCGTACGCTGCACGTCCGCAAGAGCAGCGCGCCCGAGCCCGAGCTGCAAAAAATCTATTCCGTCCTCGGTCTTGACCCCAAGCCCGCAGGCATCAAAAAGCTGATCACCTGACCGCCATCACGCGCATGTAGTGCCATAACGTTTTTGTCGGTCTCATAAGACACTGATTTATAGACAAATATTTTTGGGCATGTTAAAGATCGGCTAGGGCACGCGCGTTGCGCTCCATGCGTGCGTTGCGCGGCCTGTCGCGACGCCTTCCATCGTGTCGCCGTTCACGCGGCCTTCGTACGCGACGTCGTTGACCGTGAAGTTGATGTTATTGCCGTGCAGGCGGCCGCCTTCGATGCGCACTGTCAGGCCGCCGGTTTCATAGTTGCCGAATACGAGTTGCAGGTCCTGCTCGAGCGTCAACTCGGCGTCGGGCAGGCGCCACACGCCGGCAACGTCGGCAGGCACGGTATACAAGGTCGCAACACACCAGCTCGGGCACGGCGTGGTCCGGCCGGTTTCCTCCGCATACCAGCCCGCGATCTCGTAGGTATTGGACACGATCCTGGTGCCCGGTTTCAATGCGCGAAACGTCGGCGCGAGTTTGCGCAGGTTGTCGGGGATCAGAAACAGGATCAGCACCGTCGCCTGCGAAATGTCGGCTTCGAACATGTCGCCCCGCACGAAAGTCGCGCGGTCGGCAACACCGGCCGCGGCCGCGGCACGGCGCGACACTTCGACCAGCGCCGGGTTGAATTCGACGCCCAGCGCACGCGCGCCGCGTTTAGCGGCGGCGATCACGTTGCGTCCATCGCCCGAACCCAGATCGATCACGTAGTCCTGCGGCGTCACGCGCGCCATATTGAGCATTTTCTCGACCATGTCGTGCGGGGACGCTATCCACACCACGTCCTTGCCCGGTTCGCCTTCGAACGGCTGGGCCCCGGCGCCAGTCGTGGACAGGCACAGCGCGACTATCACAAGGCAGTGCAGCGGACGGCAATAGCGGTTCACGGCAAAACTCCGGAGAGGAGGGCAATCGTTTATCATTATGACTTGTGGAGGCGCCGCCGAAAACGGGCGGTTGCCAAAAGGCGGCCGCACTCATGCGCTTGCCGTCATCACCATCGACATGAATCGTTGACGCACCCCAGGGGAAACCGGACATGAGCAAGACAGACCTGAACGCCTACAATATTTTCGACTTGCGCGACATCGCGTTGAAGCGCGTGCCCAAGGGGCTGTTCGAATTCATGGACCGCGGCACCGAGGACGAGGTGTCGCTGAAGAACAACCGCGCGGTGTTCGACCGTCTGCGCTTTCGGACGCGCACCATGGTCGACGTTTCGAAGCGCAACCAGGACACGACGCTCTTCGGCGTCAAACACAAGATGCCGCTCGTGATCGCGCCGACCGGCACCGCGGGGCTCATGTGGTACGAGGGCGAACTCGCATTAGCTCGCGCGGCGCGCGCGGCGGGCATTCCATTCACGCTCGCGACCGGCTCGATGACTGCGATGGAACGCGTCGCTGCAGAGGCGGGCGGCGAACTGTGGTTCCAGCTTTACATGTGGCCCGACCGCTCGTTGTCCCACGAGCTGGTCAATCGCGCCAAGGCCGCCGGCTACAAGGCG
>PLYS01000375.1 GCA_003153455.1 Betaproteobacteria bacterium
TCCGGCATCACGTAACGAAAATTCATCATCGGCATCAATGACTGGCCGCCGGCAAGCACGCGCGCGTTCTCATGCGTTGCAAGCAGGTGAGTCGCATCGGCGAGCGTGCACGGATCGTGGTAGATGAACGGCGCGGGTTTCATAGCGGGAGTCTTGCTGAATGAAAAATTGGAAACGCGGCGGGTTGGTTGCCAGCGGCCTCACGCAAAACGGGGTTACGCGGGCTCAGTCCAGCGTCTCGATTTTTCGCACGGGCGTCTCCGGCATAACGTCGCCACGCTGCCGCGCCAAAGTCTCGATGCCATTTTGCTCCCAGTCGCCGGCGGTCGCGCGTTGCGCGAAGCGCTCCCAGGTGTTGGTCCAGTCACCGAGCGTATAGCCGTGCCATGGAGCCTTGGCGCTGAGCGTGGGCAAGCCGAGTGTCTCCCAGATCAGACGCGCGCCCTCCATGTACTCGCGCGTCGGCAACGCGAGCGGCGCCATCGCACGCTTTTGCGTGGCGTCGATCAGCATCGTCGATTCAGATTGCTGGGAGCCGTATTGCGAACCCTGCACGCCGCGGCGGTACGGCGCTATGTGCACGTCCTCGATGGGATTCGAGCGATAAGCGAGCGACCAGAATACCGCATCGGTGCTCTCGGGATTGATATCCTCGCTCACCGCGATCACGATCTTGCCGCATTCGGGGCGCAAAGTTGCCGCGCCCTGCAGGCCACGCCACACCTCAGTGCGCGGCGTGTCGCGCGCGAACTGCACGAACAGGACCGGGCGCAGATTGGTGAGCGGTTCGTGCATCACCACGCGTTTCACGCTCCTGATCGACAGGTTGTCGCGCAAGTGTGTGAGGAAAAGCGGCTCGTACGCAACCTTCTTCACCACGCTTGACTCGCTCGGCGTGACCTGGCTGATGATGGCCGTGAATACGGGTGAGCGCTTGTGCGTGATCGCCGTGACGCGCATCGGCATGTTGAACGCTTCGAGCGCCACGTAGCCGTTGCTTTCGCCGAACGGCGCCTCGGGTTCGAGCGTTGCCGTATCGATCACACCTTCGATGACGATTTCCGCGTCCGCCGGCACCTCAAGATCGATGGTGACGCATTTCGCTTTGCGGATCGGCGCGCCGGCAAGCCCGCCCGCCACCGCGAGCTCGTCAGAGTCGATGGCGAGCTTTTGCGGACCGGTAAAAAACACGACCGGCGCGCAACCGACGACAATCGCGATCGGCATAGGCTCCTTGCGTGCGCGATACTTGAGCCAATGCAAATAACCGCCGGCGCCGCCGACACGCGCGACCATCCGCACGCCGAGCCGATCGGTCGCCTTCAGCGCCGCGCGATAAGTACCCATGTTCTGGATGCCGTTCTCCGGATCGCGCGTGACGCACAGCGTTGCCGTCAGATAAGGCGCGGAGTCGAAACCCGGCGTTGAAATCGGCACCGGCAGGCGCGCAAGGCCGCCCCCCGGCCCGCGCAACGCTTCGCCGGTAATCACGACTTGCTGGCACGTCGGCGAATCCACGGTAACCGGCGTGATCGGATTCGCGATCGCGCGCAACCAAGTCGCGCCAATTTCCTCAACCGGCTTGCCCATGCCGATTGCGTAGATCCGCGGCGAAGCCGCGAGCGCGCCAACCGCCACCGGCATATCGTAGCGCCGGCCCTTCGCATCGACGACATGGGTGAACAGGAACGCGCGGCGCTCGTCCTCCGGGATGCCGCCGACGAACTGCCAGCGCACGAGCGGCTGCAGTTCGGTGTCCTTGTTGATAGGCCTGTCGACACGCACGAGAAGGCCTTGCGCTTCGAGGTCGGCGAGGTGCTCCTGAAAATCGAGCCGGGGCCGCGTGCCCCCATGCGGCTGCGCGTGGTGTTTTTGGTTGGATTCGTCCGGCATATGAGGGAATGCGTCTGGTAAGATTCCGCGTCAACGATGGAGTTTATCATCATGCCTGGCGCAAATAGCCATACGCGCGCGTTAACTCTTGCCGGCTGCCTCACACTGGCCATCACGGCGGGCGCGCAATCCTATCCGAACAAACCCATCACCATTATCGCGCCGAGTTCGCCCGGCGGCCCCGTGGATCTCACTGCCCGCGTCATTGCGCCGCCGTTGTCGAAGATACTCGGCCAGCAGATCGTTGTCGAAAACCGGCCGGGCGCGTCCCAGAAGATCGGCATTCAGGCGCTGCTGCGCGCGCCCAAAGACGGTTACACGTTTTCCGTGGTTTCGGCGGCTTCGATGACGATCAACCCGTTGCTCGAACTCGATATCGGCTATGACCCGCTCAAGGATTTCATCCTCCTCACCTCCGCGGTGGAAACTTTTTCCGTGCTCGTCGTGCACCCATCAGTGCCGGTGCGGTCGCTGCGCGAACTTGCGGCTTACGGTAGGGCGCATCCCGGCAAACTCACCTATGGCGACGGCGGCAGAGGCACGCGCATCCATTTCACCACGGTCGACCTGCTGCAGCGGCTCGGCGTCAAGGCGGTACACGTCCCTTACAAGGGCGATCCACCGGCGTTCAACGATCTGCTCGCCGGCCAGATCGACATGATGATGCCCGTGGCGGGCGTGGCCAAACCGTTCGTGGACACGGGGCGCGTCGCGGCGCTCGCAGTCGACGGCGCGAAACGATGGGACCAGTTGCCCAGTGTTCCGGCCGCGGCCGAATCCGGCATCCTGGAACTCAAAAACCCGCTCTACCGCGCGTGGCTCGGTTACGCCGCTGCCGCTGGAGTTCCGCCGGATGCGGCGGAAAAACTGCAAAATGCGTTGCTCACCGCATTGCGCAGCGCCGAAGTCAGGAATGCCTTTGCGGCAGCAGGGTTCCAGGTCGTGGGTTCCTCGCCGCAGGAATTCGCCACCGCAATTCGTTCGGAGCTCGAACGCAATCGAAGAGTGATTGACAGCGGCGGGATCAAAGTGGATTGATGAACAGCATGCGTCTTGGCATCGATTTGGGTGGCACCAAGATCGAGATCGTCGCGCTGGCGAACGACAGTGCGGAACTGCTGCGCCGCCGTGTGCCGACGCCCCGGGGCGACTACCGGGGCACGGTGAAGGCGGTGGCCGGCCTCGTCGACGCAGCCGAAAACGAACTGGGGCAACGGGGTTCGGTCGGCATCGGCATTCCCGGCGCGGAATCGCGTGCGACAGGCCTGATCAAGAATTCGAACTCGACCTGGCTGATCGGCCAGCCTCTGCGGTTCGACCTGCAAGCGCTCTTGCAGCGCGACGTGCGGCTCGCCAACGATGCCAACTGCTTCGCGCTTTCCGAGGCCACCGACGGCGCAGCGGCAGGCGCGGAAGTGGTGTTCGGCGTGATCCTCGGCACGGGCGTCGGCGGCGGTATCGTTGCGCATGGGAAAGTCCTCACTGGCGCGAATGCGATTGCGGGAGAGTGGGGTCATAACCGCCTGCCGGGCGAGGAGCCCGATTGGCCCGCCTGCTACTGCGGCCGCAGTGGCTGTGTCGAGACCTTTCTCTCCGGCCCCGGCATGAAGCGCGACCATGCGGAAACGACCGGCGAAATCGTCGATCCCGTCGAGATCGCCGCACGCGCCGCGACGGGCAACGCAGCCTGCGAAGCTACGCTATGCCGCTACGAGACAAGGCTTGCCCGCGCCCTCGCGGAAGTCGTCAATATCCTCGACCCGGATGCCATCGTGCTCGGCGGCGGGCTCTCGAACCTCGGCCGCCTTTACGAGAACGTGCCGAAACTCTGGGGCGCGCATATATTCTCCGATCAAGTTGCGACCCGGCTCCTGAAGAACCGCCACGGCGACGCCTCCGGTGTGCGCGGAGCGGCCTGGCTATGGTGATCGAGGAAGCTCGTAAAACCGAAAGCTGTTGCCGACCTGTTTGGCGTTATACATGGCGGCATCCGCTGCCTTGATGAGCGCGTCGATGTCTTGAGCGTCGGCGGGATAAATCGCGATGCCCATGCTCGCCCCGATTGTGACCTCCTGCGCGTGGCCGCTCAATATGAAGCTCATCGACAGCGCGCCGATGATTTTCGCGGCGACCGTTGCGACGTCTTCGCGGTTGGTGATTGCGGGCAGAATCACGGCGAATTCGTCGCCCCCCATGCGGGCGAGCGTGTCGGATTCACGCAACGCGCGCCGGATCCTGTCGGCAACGCATTTCAATAGCTCGTCGCCGGCATTGTGCCCAAGAGTGTCGTTTACGGCCTTGAACTTATCGAGATCGATGTAGAGCAGCGCCAACTCGCGACGGTCGCGTCGGGTCAGGGTGATTGCGTGACTTAAACGGTCGTAGAAAAGTCGCCGGTTGGGAATATCCGTGAGGCTGTCGTAATGCGCCAGATGTTGGATGCGCTCCTCGGCCTGCTTACGCTCGGTGATGTCGCGGAAAACAGCGGCGCTGCCGATAATATTGCCGCGATCGTCCTTGATCGGGGACACGCCGAGCGAAACTTCGATCCGGCGCCCGTCCTTGGCAATGCGCACGGCCTCGTGGGTCACGGTGCCGCCCTGAGTGACTCGCTTGCGATTGGCCGCGATCGCCGGCTGTTCTTCGGGCGGAAACATCTGCGTCAGATCTTGTCCAATCGCTTCCGCCGCAGTCCAACCCAGCAGTCGCTCAGCCGCGGCATTCCAAATCACGATCTTGCGATCCAGATCGCGGCCGACGACGGCATCATTCGAGTTCTCGACTATCGTGGCGAGCCTGGTACGGTCCCAGCCGACAGTCTCTTCGTTAAGGCGTCGCGAAATGAGCAACAGTGTGGCTACCAAAAACAACGCCGTAACCAAGACGCCAGAGACAATATAGGTTGTGCGTCGGACATAGTAGGAGGCCAATACCGTGTCTGCGGTTTGGCCGACGCCCACGATCAACGGATAGCTGCGCAGTTTCTGGTAAGAGAATAAGCGGTCCACACCGTCTATCCTGCTCCGACGACGGACGTCACCGGAAGGCGGGCTGCCGGGGCCGAATCCCGGGACATCAGCCAGTGAAAAGGTGACTGCCTTGGCGAGGTCCTGCGTGTGTGCCAGTATTTGTCCGTCAAGACGCCCCAGGTAAACAATTCCTCTCTCGCCCAGATCGATGTCGTCGTAGACACTTTTCAGCGGCGGGGGCGGCACAGAAAACACCAGCACGCCGGCGAATTGTTTGTGGCGGTTGTAGATTGGGCGCGTGAATTGGACCGTCCATTGCTTCGACACCCGGCCAAGCACAGGCGCGCTGATATACAGCTCGTCGGTGCCGCGCTCCTTATGGACCCTGAAGTGCTCCCGATCCCCGAGGTCGACACGCTGCCAGTCAGGCAGATTGCTGTAGGCAACCCAGCCGTCTGCGTCAATTACGCTAACCTGAGAGACCGACTCGTCAATGAGGAGCTGCCGATGCCGCGCAACAGCGGCAGCTAAGGGTCCGGGACCTTTTTCCCATTCATCGCGGAGGAACAGCAGCGAACGGTCGATTACCCTGACCGATGACTCCACCTGCGTTGCAAGGCCGCGCGCCAGGTTGCGTCCCTCGGTGCGTGCCCTGTCAATTTCCTGGCGATACCAGGTATGTAACGCAAAGGCGATCGCCGCCCACAGCACAATGGCAACGAGGCCAAACGCAATGAAAAACCGCAATCTGACGGATCGGGCGGGGATGATCATCGTTGGAGATTCTAATCCCAGACCGAGTTGTGACCGCTCTGATTATGAACGCTCCCCCGTCCAGGCACGGGGAACTAACGATATATTATAGCGTTGGATCGAGCGGGCGATAGGATTCGGAGATTAGTCGGTTTCCTCGATATAGACCGGGAGCGCATCCCCGGCATAGGCGAGTCGGGCGGCGAGTTGGTCTGCAGCAGGCTGAGTAAGGCGTCGAGCGCACGACCGATGTCAGCACGCGCAACTCCTCGGCAGTGGGCGCCGGCGTAGTTACAACCGGTTCCGTCACGCTCAGATCGAAGCCGGTGTTCTCTCGAATCTCACCCACCGTGTACGAGGGATGGATCGAATCGAGCCGCAGGCGGGCCTCGTCCTTGTCGAAGCGGAAGTTTGCCTTGGGCGTAATCAGCTTGCTGGGATTCCCAAGCCGCAGCACGTTGGCCGGCGAGCTGCCGGCGGCCGAGATGAAGTCGACGCGCTCCACCAGCGAACGCCGGGTGTGCTCGGTGCGAAACACCACGGTACGCCGCGCGCAGTAGTAGATCATGTCGCCGCCAACCGTCGTCGAACGACGCCCATCAGGCGGCCCTGGCCGGCCGCTGCAATTCCCGGGGGACGAACCGCTCCACGTAATCGGCATGGCTCTCGACGTCGAACACGTAGGTCCTCAGA
>PLYS01000195.1 GCA_003153455.1 Betaproteobacteria bacterium
TCGGCTACGGGTCGGTTTCCGACATCTGGCCGACGGTCGCTAGTCGGCCTCTTGGAAAGACAAGCATGTAGCATGGTCCGACCCGGGGCTCGACAGAAAAGTGTTCGAGCGAAAATCAACCTGCGAGGTAGGTTATGAAAGTCGTTATATTGCATGACGTGTTTTTCTTCGACGAAGCCCTTGCCGCGATGCAGGAGGTGGCGACGGTGACGATAATGCACAACGATTCCCGGGAGGCGCTTCTGGCGGAAGTTGCCGACGCGGACGCAATTGCGGTGGGGCCCGGCACCTTCGTGGACAGGCACGTCATTGATTCGGCTGCCTGCCTGAAACTCATTGCACGGATCGGCGTGGGCGTGGACCGCATCGATCTTCAGGCGGCCACGGAACGCGGCGTGTTTGTAACGAACAATCCTGCTTCGACGGCGGATACCGTGTCGGAGTTTACCGTGGCGCTCCTTTTGGGGCTCGCGAAAAACATCCCCTCGGGCGACCGAGCCGTCAAGGAAGGCCAGTGGGTTGCCGGAAAGCAGCGAGCGACCTACGGCAATATCGAGCTTTGCGGAAAGACGCACGGCGTCGTCGGCATGGGAGAGATAGGGAGCCGGGTCGCTGCGGTGTGCAAGGCCCTCGGAATGAAGGTTCTTTACTTTAGGAGAACCCGGAACGCGCATTTTGAGCGATTGCTCGGCGTGGAATACGCGCCGTTCGACAAACTCATCCGGGAGTCCGACACGATCAGTATTCACACGCCGCTTACGGATGAGACGAGAAATCTCTTTGACACGCCGCAGTTCGAGGCCATGAAAAGGACTGCCATCCTGATCAACCAGTCGAGGGGCCAGGTGGTGAACGAAAAAGCCCTGCTCCGAGCCCTGAAAGAGGGCAAGATCGGCGGGTATGCGACGGACGTCTATGAGAAGGAGCCGCCGGACCCGAACAGCGAGCTCATCAAACTGAAGAACGTGATCGTGGCGCCGCACGTCGGTGGGTTGAGCCGCGAGGCGGGCGTGAGGTATAGCATGAACATTGCCGAGGCGGTCATTGCGATCGCGAAGGGCGCCGTACCAAACAATCTGGTGAACAGAGGCGTTCTCGACAAAGCCGAATTGCATCGCGGCGTCTCATGATCCCACACCCAGCGTATCCATTCGCTGGGCATGATGGTCTTGGGCCCGCGCCCGATAGCGTTCCTCGTTGCCGACCACCTGCCCGCCGTGCCGACCTTTGCGGAGCTCGGCTTCCCGCAGGTGAGCGTTCAGACCTTTGCCGGTTTGGTGGCGCCGGCAGGAACACCAAGGCCTGTCATACAGCGCCTGCACGCGGCTTTTGCAGGCGCGGTGCAGACGCCGGACATCAAAGCCAAGCTCGAACAGTTGAACCAGTTCCCCGTCGGCAACACACCCGAGGAGTTCGCAACATTTCTGCAGGAAAACATGGCGCGCCTCGCGAAAGTCGCCCGCGAAGCAAACGTCAAACTCGATTGACTGCCGCGTTAAGCGAAGCCAGGAAATCCTCTAATTTCGCCGAATTCATTTCCGGAGAGGGCCGATTTACGGCGCGTTGCGGGTGGTTTTTGTGCTGGCATTACAATTCTGGCCTTGGCGTTTCTCGAAAACTGATATTTCAAAACCTGACTCCCGCACTCGGGCTTGCGGATTAAAGCTCAACGCAGTCGATACCTACAACATCCAGCGTTTCGACAAGGGGCACGTCAGCGCGAATCTTCGTCGCCTGTAGTTTCAAGCAATCGACTAACGCAGGAAACGATGCCCGAGCACCTCTTCCCGGGATCTTCCACTTCTTCGTGTCCAGCCGAAACAGCACAAGCACCCCGTTTCAACTGTTTTGCCCACCTTTTAAGTATTTTCCGACAAGCTGCGTTCTTAATGTGTCGGTCAGACTCTTAGTGGTGTATCTCTTTTTATCGACCGGCTTAATCTCTATGCAGACTTTGAATCCGCGAGCACTCACCTCAATATCGATTCTCTTGTCAGCATCAACTTGCGGTTCTCGATGCACGACAAAGCGGGTTGTGAATTTTCGACGGGGAGTATCGTTTAGCCGTGCAGCCATCACTTGGCGCTTGCGCCACGACACCGTATGAAACTGGAACCCCTGAGAGCCGCCGAGCAGTCGCAGCCGGGGAAGGGGATTTCAGCAAGGACTGTTTGAGGTCTCGCCTTGTTCTTTATGACGAGGGTGAGTTCCGCGACCGCCTTTCCCGGCGAGCAGCACAGGGACACCACGCAGTGGCGGTGAACCGGGGCGGCCTTTTCGTTCGTAAGTTTCTTTTGGCCGCACAAAAGAAAGCTACCAGCTCCCGGGCTGCCCCTGGGTAAAACAAATAGGGGCACATTGCCCCTATTTATCAAATCCAAAGACATCCTGGTAATTTCGGGCGCGACTACGAGTGACGACGGCAAGCAGTTCGTCGGCAGCCTGTTAATCGTGAACGTAAAGACCCGCGCCGAAGCGCAAGCTTTTGTAGACGGCGATCCATTCACGAAGGCCGGCATGTTCACCGGCGTTACGATCACGCGCATGAACAAGGGGCAGTTTAATCCGCAGGCGGCTGAAGGCGCGTGAGCACGGCGGCGAGGCCGCCGACCTCATCATCCTCGCCGACACCGGGCTCGACGAACTGACAAAACAGGGCACGGTTGTCCCCGGCCGGACCGATTTCGCGCGCACCGGCATCGCGTCGCAGTCCGCAAGGGCGCGCCCAAGCCGGACATCGCGTCGCCCGAAGCGCTCAGGCGCGCGCTGTTGAACGCCAAGGCGGTCGCCCACACCGCGCCGGCCGGCGGCCGCATCACCGCGAATGCCACAGAGGCGGAAGCGACGAAAGCGTTCATCCGCTTTATCTCCGCGCCATCCGCAGCGCCGATCTACGCAGCCAAGGGGCTTGGACCGGATTGACTTGGCTGGAACCTATTGGGCGACGACGACTCGGTCGGCGTTCCTGCCCATAGCGGCCACTAGTCGACGTCCTGGTCTTCAAGCATGATTGAAGCCGACGGCGGCAACTTCGCGATGATCGCCTCGACCATTTGAATGTGCTCGATTTCTTCGTCTCGCAGCTCTTCGAACAGTGCTTTGACATCCCGTTGTTGTACACTGGGAAGAGCTTCGTCGTAAAACGCGAAGGCTTTCTTTTCAGCGGCCAACGCCACCTCGAATGCCTGGCGCGGAGACATGTTCCAGCGAGACGATCCGACGTCAGGGGCCTCGACATCGAAGAGGTCGTCAAACTTCACTTTGGCGGGTGTATCACCAAACAGTGTCTGCCGGCGCCTGGCGAGCTTGTCACCGTGCTTCTTCTCATTGGCGGCCATCGACCGGAACACCGACGCGGCGTCGCTGGGATCGCGGCGTCCGAGCTGCGCGGCGAATAACGTGTAGCGCTGAAATGCCTCAACCTCGATCAGACTGGCGAGATCCAGCGCGTCCATCAGCGTGAGTTTGGAGAAATCGACTCTGGCGAACATGGGGCCTCCGGCTTACAATATTCAATGATTCTCTTTGCCTGGCTGGACGTTATCACTGCACCTGGGACCGGTCAAACCAGGCCGGTCGGCAACATGCCCGAGAAGTTCGCGCCCTTCCATAGCATCTATCGTTTATTCGACCAATCAAGATGAGCACTTTCGAATCGGGCATACCATTATTATTTAGCCCTTCTTCGGCGACCAGCCATAGGCCTTGGCGCAGGCACCGCCCATCAGCATCGCGCGTTCACTGTCGCTCAGGCGGTCGGTCTGGCGGAAGGGCTCGACGGCCTGTTCGAAATTGACGACCGCGAAGGCGCGAGTCCAGTCGGTGCCCCACAGGCAGCGCTCGAAACCCCAGGCGTCGAACACGCGGGCGAGCGGGTCCCAGATGTCCGGGTAGGGATACGGTTTTTGGGACAGCGTGCAGGCGCCGCTGATCTTGATCACCGCGTTCGGGCGCTTGGCGAGGTCCAGCACCTTCGGCAGGTCGGCCCAGGGCTGCGGCGGGGCGGGCGGCGTGCGGGGCTGCATGAGGCCCAGATGGTCGATGATGAATCGAACGTCGGGATAGCGGTCGATCAGCGCCGTGCCCGCGTCCAGATTGCCCCAGCACAGGATGTTGACCGGAAAGTCGTGCCGGACCGCTGCGCGCAGGATCCGGTCGAGGCCCGGGTGGTTCGGGTCGCTGTTGCGTCCCGGATCGTTCGTCACAATGACGCGGATGCCGACCGTGCCCGGCGTCTTCTTCCAGTCGGCGATGACATCCGCCACCGCCGGATCATCCGGGTCGACCGGCTTGACGAGAGCGAACCGGCCGGGATGGGCCCGTTNNGACGTGATCGGGCCAATTCGGCACGCTGTGCCAGGGCCGTTTCGGCGTATTCGCCTCATAGACGTGGACTTGGGAATCGATGATTGCCATGGGGAAGCTCCTCTGTGTTAAACGGTTTCCAGATATTCCAACAGGTCGCGACCGCAGTGTCCGGATGGGGCGACTGCGCTTTCGCTTATTCGGACTTGATCCCCCGCTTCTTGATCACGTCCCCCCATTTCTTCAGTTCGCTCGCGAGACGCGTCGCGAATTCCTCAGGCGAGCTGGCGATCACGTCAAGGCCGCGATCCTGCCACAGCTTCGCCTCGCCCGGCGCAGTGAGGATTTTTTTCAACTGCCCATTGAGCAGGTTCACGACCGGCTTCGGCGTTCCCTTCGGCGCGAGGATGCCGTGCCACGTGAGAAACTCATACCCGGGCACGCCGGCATCGGCGACAGTCGGCAGATCCGGCAGAGTCGGTGAGCGCGTCGTGCTCGTCACTGCGAGCGCACGCAGCCGGCCGTTCTTCACGTAGCCGAGTTCCTGCGAGATGTTGCCGAACGTGGCGGCGACTTCGCCGGCGATCGCGGCAATGTCCGCAGGTCCGCCGCCCTTGAACTGCACGGCGACGATGTTTACACCGGCGAGCAGGTTGAAGAGCTCGCCGGCGATGTGCGGATTGGTGCCGACGCCGGCCGCGGAATAGTTGAGCTGGCCCGGCCTGGAACGCGCAAGCGCGATCAGCTCCTTGATCGAGTGCGCCGGCACCGACGGATGTACCGTGACGAGCGACGGCGACGAGGTAACCATCGAGATGGGCTCGAAGTCCCGTATCGGATCGTACGGCACCTGAGGCATCAGGAACTGGTTCGTCACGAGCGGCAGCGTGTTGATCAGCAGCGTATAACCATCGGGCGGCGCTTTGGCGACGAGCTCCGTGCCGATAATTCCGGACGCGCCCGAGCGATTGTCCACGATCACCTGCTGCCCGAGATTTTCAGAGAGCTTCGCAGCCAGGATCCGCCCGACGACGTCCACGCTGCCGCCNNCGGGATCGCCAACCGCAGTCAACCATGGCTCAGTCGCATGCTCGATTGAGCGGACGCGGACCGAAACTGCGATAATTCCGGACCTGGATAACTTCGCCGAGGGATCGCTCGCTCAATCGAGCGGACGCGCGATGTCAGGACATCAATCATAGGAGTACTGCATGAAGCTCGAGAGGCAACGCGACAACCAGAGCTGGATCTTCGATTTAATGGTCAAGGAGACCGGCCGCACGCACAACTTCGCTTATGGACGGGAACTTCCTCCCGAGGTGAAGTCCTACAAGATGATTCCGAGAATCATGGAGCGCTACGGCCGCCACGCCGAGGAGCTGGCCGCCGCCGCCGAGAAGGCCGGACATCGGGAGACGGCGCTGGAGCTTTACACGAAAGCTATGCACCCATACCACATCGGCCAGCACTCCATCTACGAGGACGACCACGAGGAGAAGATCTACCTGCACAGCAGGCTGCTCGCGAGCTTCGAGGGCGCGATGCGCAACGCCGAGTATCCGATCGAGCGCGTGGAGATTCCCTTCGAGGGTAAGAGCATTCAGGCCAACTTTCACATGCTCCCGGGCCGGCCCAAGGCGCCCACCGTGCTCTACTGCCCCGGCATGGACCAGACCAAGGAAGGCTATCCGAACCCCGCTCACAATCACTTCATGAAGCGCGGCATGCACGTGCTCTCCATCGACGGGCCGGGACAGGGAATGAGCAACATCCGCAAGATACGCGTGACGCTGGATAACTATGAGCGGGCTGGGAAGACCGCGATCGATTGGCTCTGTTCGCGGCCGGAGGTCGATGCCGAGCGCATCGGTGTCTTTGGCTGCTCGATGGGCTCGCACTGGGGCACTCAAGTGGCGGCATACGATCCGAGAGTCAAGGCGGTCGCCACCGCTTATGCATGCTACACCAGCAAGCGGCTGCTGTTTGACGTCGATTCGCCCCGCTTCAAACGGATATTCATGTACATGACGGGAATCCACGACGAAGAAGCGTTCGACCGGTTTGCCGATCAATACGTGCTCGACTCGTACTTCAAGCGGCTGAATTGCTACACGCTGATGGTTCACGGGGAATACGATCCCCTCTCGGATATGGACGAGGCCTACGCGCTCTACCAGACCATTCCTGGGCCACGCGAACTTTGGATCATCGAAAACAACTTCCATATGCCGGTAGCCCTCCCACATCTCGCGGGACTGGATGTTCACCTTTGCGTGGCCGACTGGCTGCGGGATGCGCTGAGCGGAAAGAAACCGCGGAACCTGAAGCGCGAGGTGATTCTGCGCGAGAAGACCGGCAGCGGACCATACGAAGAGCAAATGGTCGACTACCGGCTACCGGGTCGTGTAGGCAAGGGTTGAGCGAGACTTCCTCGGCTTGCAGCGGGATTCGCCGCGAGCCCTGATCGTTTCCGCTCGTTCCACGCGCACTCGATGTCGCGCGCGATGATGCGTGTATCGGTCGGGCAGCCAGACGCGGGCAACCGCGTGTGGCTAACCGACTACTGCTGCATCGGAACGTTCGCCGGCCCTGATCTTGAAAGAAGTTGGGTGGGCAAAATTCGTTTCCCGTTCTGGGCATTTTAGGATTCCCACTGACAGCGCCAACTCGTCCTCTGCGCTCACAGCCAGGAAACGGACGATGTTCTAATCCACCACGGTGAGCCCGCCATTCATCTCTTCGTGCCCGCTGCCGCAGAATATGTCGCACAGAAAGGTGAAAGTCCCGGTTTGGTCCGGCACCAGGCGCAGGCGCGTCGTCTTGCCCGGCAGACTGGATCAGGAACTTGATCTGGCGAGTGCCATGGCGATCGATGAGCACCTGCAATCATGCGCGGCCTGCAAAGCGATTTTCGATCAATACGCCACGCTGCGGTCGGTTGTCAGACAACACGCTGCCTATCACGGGGCGCCTGCCGGGCTCGCGGACCGCATTCGCGCCCAGTTGGAGCAACCGGCGGCCAGTAGTGCTTCCGCGAAAACTGAAAGGCCGCGCTGGCAATGGCTGCCATTCGGCCGGTGGTTTCAACTCGGGGCCGCGATGGCCGCTACTGCCGCCGTGACTTGGACTGCGGCTTTGCAGCTCAACGGCCCGGCGCAGGACGAGCTCATCGCGGAGCAGGTAATCGCCGGCCATGCGCGTTCGGTATTGACCGGTCACCTAGCCGACGTTGCGACTTCGGACCAGCATATGATCAATCTTTTTGTCTGGCCGGACACGAAGTCCGATCGGAAAAGGCCGACGCAAACATTGTCCAAGCAGGGCTACCATGTATTGCATTGGCGCGATGCGGGCATGACGTTCTGGGCGATTTCAGACCTCAATCCGGCCGAAATCAAAGTTTTCGCCGAGACCTATGCTGCCGCGAGCTAACTGCGCTTATTGGATTCCCGTGCGCAATGTCGATCAATTCACGAGAAACGCCGCCGGCATAGCCTCTACTACAGCACGGCGGTGAACGATCTGGCTCATCGCCATGTCGTCCGCCACTGTGTTGCGGGCATCGGTGATCACCCGTCCATGCTCGAGCAGCTGTTGGTCGAGCGGGCGCGGGTTACGCAGCATCTCCGATAACGTGCTGAGATGGGGGGGCGGCACATGGCTTAAATCGACGCCGGCGGGGGCCGGCAGCGGTTTGCCGCCGGCGACGACAAAGCTGTTGATGTGCCGCGACAGGCCGTAGTCGGGGCGATAAAGCACGATAAAGGGCAGCTCGGTGCGCAGCGTGGTCAGAAAATGCGCGTAGGCCCGCGGATATTCGAGGTCGGCGAAAGTATTGAACACGGCAATGCCGTCGGGTCCGAGGCAGCGTTTCAGGTCGTGAAAAAAGTCACGCGTAATCAGGTAGTCGGGCACGCCGTCGCCTTGGAACAGGTCGATGATTACCACCTGGTAGCCGTTGTGGCATGAGCGCAGGAAGGTGCGTGCGTCGGCTTGCCGTGCGCGTACCTTGCGGGGATCGAAGCCGAACACCTCGGTCGCCGCGCGCAGCGAAGCGGGATCGATATCGACGGTAGTGACGTCGATGCCGCGGCCGGCAAGCCGCATGGGCGTCATGCCGGCGCCGATGCCGAGCACCAGCGCCGAGCGCAGCCCGGGCCGGTACGCAAACGACAGTGCTTCGAGCGCATAGGTGTAGAGCGACATCGATTTGTTGTCGGAATCGACCATGTTCTGGATCAGGCCATCCTGAAAGTAGATGCGCAGGAAGCGTCCGTTTTCAAGCGGATCGCTTTTCAATACCTTGATGGTGCCGAACAGCGAGCGGTAGCTCGCCTCGCGCTGCCACATCATGCCGGCGTAGCTCGCCGGCCACATGCGACCGGTATAAGCATCGGCGCTGGCGAGCAGCCCCAACGCCGCCGCCAGCGCGGCGGCAGCGGTAGCGGCAAGCGGTTTACGATTGGCGATCCTGACCGATGTGCCAAACAGCAGGATGAGCGGCAGCGTGGCGAGTATCGCCGCCACCAGCAGCGCCGAGGCAAAGTTGCTCAAGTTGGGAATCAGACCGAACGCCGTCACCAGCACGCCGGCGACCGAGCCGATGGTGCTGACGAAAAATACCCGGCCCGCGCCGGCGTCGGCAAGATCGCCGCGCGCGGCCGTCTGGCGCAGACGGATCGCAACCAGCAGCGGGTTCATGGCTGAAGCCACGAGCAGCGGCACGCATAGCAGGATCAGGCAGGCGCTGAATGCGCCGAACACGAGATCGAGGCGCGCCAGATGGTAGAAAAGATACGGGTACACCAGGCAGGCCGCGATGATGGCGAGCGCGGCGAGTGCCGGCATCAACGTGAACAGGAAGGCGAGTTTTTCAGGTTGCGGCGCGCGGCCCTTTTTGCCGCCGGCGAGCTTGCCGCCCGCCCAGTAGCCGAGCGCAAGCGACATTAGCGTGATCGAGAGGATGCCGCTCCAGATGTAGAGACTGACGCCGAAGTAGGGCGTCATGATGCGCGAGGCAAGCAGTTCCAGCGCGAGGATCGCGCCGCCGGTGACGAAAATGATGAGCTGCAGCAGCATGCGTTGGGGGCGCTCGGGTATAATAACGGCGCGTTTGTGCCAGTCGGTCAGCGCGCAAATTTACCAGAGTTCATACAGCGAAGCGAGCGCGGGATTGCCGCAACGCGCGCAAACCGCGTTGCACCGACAGGTCAGGACCGAGGGAGCGTTTATGTTAAGTTTCAAGCTGCCGAACCGATTTTGTGGCCGTGCCATGCTGGGCGTAGCCATGGTGCTGGGCGTGGCTATTGTCGCCGGCGCCGCCGAACCGAGCGTGCCGTACGTGCCGACACCGCAGGAAGTGGTCGAGCGCATGCTCGAAATCGCCAAGGTCGGTCCGCAGGATTACCTGATCGACCTCGGCTCGGGCGATGGCCGCATCGTGGTGACCGCGGCGAAGAAATTCGGCGCGCGCGGCTTCGGCGTCGATCTCAATCCCGTGCGAATCAAGGAGAGCGTCGAGAA
The DNA here is from genome assembly GCA_003153455.1 of Betaproteobacteria bacterium. Taxonomy (GTDB): domain Bacteria; phylum Pseudomonadota; class Gammaproteobacteria; order Burkholderiales; family SG8-41; genus PALSA-1004. The sequence goes on from PLYS01000195.1 coordinate 9,829, forward strand.
CGCGGCAAAGGCCGGCGTCAGCGACCGCGTGGCATTCCATCAGCGTAATCTGTTCGAAGCCGATTTGAGCGATGCCACCGTCATCACCATGTATCTTCTGCCGCGCGTGAATCTCCTATTGCGGCCGAAGCTGCTCGATCTGAAGCCGGGCACACGCGTGGTGTCGCACGATTTCTCGATGGACGACTGGAAGCCCGACGCATTCGTCGAGATGGAAGTGAAGGAAAAGTACGGTAACGCGGGCGGCGACAGCTCGATTTATTTCTGGATCGTGCCTGCCAGAGTCATCGGCTCGTGGCAATGGCAGCTCACGGTCGGCGGCAAGCCGCTGGCGTACGAGGTTACGCTCGAGCAGAAGTATCAGATGATCTCCGGTACCGTGCGCGTCGGCGCGAGCAGCGTGACGCTGCAGGACGCTAGGCTGCGAGGCGATCAGATCAGCTTTAGTTTCAGTGCTGATGTAAACGGCAGTCTGCTCGAGCATAGATTTTCCGGGCGCGTGACAGGCAATACCATCGAAGGCATGGCAACTATTGCGGGCAGCCGCAGCCAGCGGCAACTCGAGTGGAATGCCATACGCGGCGCGAAGACTGGTCAAATCTAAAGAGGCCGATAACATGGCGTGTTTGGTAATGCCACAGCGCTCGCGCTGGCCGATGCTTGGAATGATTGCGCTGGCGTTGGTGACAGTAATGCAGCCGCAACCTGGCGGCGCACAGGATTACGGCGACACGCCGTACGTGCAGACGCCGCAGAACGTCGTCGATCGCATGCTGCAGGTCGCGAACGTCGGCCCCGGCGATTACGTGATCGATCTCGGCTCGGGCGACGGGCGCATGGTCATCACCGCCGCCAGGAAGTATGGCGCGCGCGGTTTTGGCGTCGATCTCGACCGGCGGCTGGTTCAGCTTGCCAACCGCCTTGCGGCACGCGCCGGGGTTGCGGATCGTGCGGTGTTCTACGAGCGCGATCTCTACGACACCGATCTCAGCGCGGCAAGCGTGGTTACTATTTACCTGCTGCCGGAAGTCAACCTGATGGTGCGGCCGAAGCTGCTCGCAACGCTCAAGCCCGGCACACGCATTGTGTCCCACGACTACAACATGGGGGACTGGCCGCCCGATCAGCAAATGGTGCTCGATGCGCCCGACAAGCCGGTCGGGCGCGACAAGAAGAGCAAGGTGTTCTTCTGGGTGGTGCCGGCGAATGCGGCGGGCAAATGGCGCTGGAGACTGCCGGTTGACGGCAAACCCGCCGACTTCGAGTTGGTGGTGTCGCAGAACTTCCAGACCATTACCGGCAGCATGATGGTTGGCGGCAACGCCTGGAAGCTCGAAAATGCGCGGCTCAGCGGCGTCGATGTCAGCTTTACCGCGAATGACCCGCGCGCAGCGACGCGCTACGCGTTTGCGGGACGGATTGCCGGTCACGGCATCACGGGCACGGCGCGCGTCACCGGCGCATCGATACAGCGCCAGCTCGAGTGGGATGCCACCCGCACCGAGCTTGGCGCGCCCGCGCATGCACTGCTAAAAAAGCCGGAATTGCGCGACCTTCAGCAACTGCAGTAAATGGCCCGCTACAATTCTTTGCGGCGCGCATGGGTAGTCATGGCCGCGTCTCTGCTTGCGTCGCCCCTGGCGGGTGCCCAGCCCGGCTATGATGTGCCATACGTGCCGACGCCGCCGGTGGTGGTCGAGGAAATGCTGCGGCTTGCCGACGTCGGGCCCGGGGATTTCGTGATCGACCTCGGCTCGGGCGACGGCCGCATCCTGATCGCCGCGGCAAAAAAATTCGGTGCGCGCGGCGTCGGCGTCGACCTCGATCCCGAGCGCATCGATGAGAGCGTTTACGGCGCGCAGCTCGCCGGAGTATCCGACCGTGTCGAGTTCCAGCGCCAGGATTTGTTCAAGTTCGACATCGGCCAGGCGACGGTGGTGACGATGTACTTGCTGCCGTCGGTCAATATCAGGTTGCGGCCGCGCCTGCTCAGGGAATTGAAGCCCGGCACGCGCATCGTGTCGCACGATTTCGATATGCAGGATTGGCAGCCTGATCGGAAGTCCACGGTGCGCAAGAACGTGTTCCTGTGGATCGTGCCGGCTCAGGTCGGCGGCCGCTGGCGCGCCACCGTGGCGCTGCCCGCGGGTGAGCGCAGCTACGAAATCGAGATCAAGCAGAAGTTCCAGGAAATCGACGGTTTTGTGCGTTACGACAAGAAGACCGCCGGTTTGTGGAACGTCAAATTGTCCGGCGACCGCATCAACTTCGTGATCGTTGACGATACCGGGCCGGTCGAGACTAACCTTTATTTCGACGGCCGCGTCAGCGGTGACGCGATCGAAGGCGTGATCAAGCGCGGCATTGGCAGCGACCAGAAAGAGATCAAGTGGCGCGCTGCCCGAATTGCGCCCGCGTCCTGACCGTATGATGCGTGCGGCATGGGGGTCGAAATCGACGGCAAGATGACCATCGAATAAACGTAAAGCGGAGAGTGTGATGAAAAGCTGGAAGTGGATAGTAGGGTGCGCGTTGCTGGCGCTGGTGTTGCCGTTGCGGCTGCAGGCGCAGGAAGGCGTCGGCGACGTGGTCTATGTGCCGACGCCACAGATCGTGGTGGATGAAATGCTGCGCATGGCGAAAGTGGGGCCCAAGGATTTCGTCATCGACCTCGGCTCGGGCGATGGGCGCATGGTAATCACCGCTGCAAAGAACTTTGGGGCGCGCGGCTTCGGCGTCGATCTCGACACCGTGCTGCTCAAGCTGAGCAATGAAAACGCGCAACGCGAAGGCGTCGCCGACCGCGCCAGGTTCATCGAGCAGAACCTGTTCGAGACAGACTTGAGCCAGGCGACGGTAATCACGAGCTATCTGCTGCCGGAGATGAACGAAAAGCTGCGGCCGAAAATACTCGACCTTAAGCCCGGCACGCGCGTGGTCGCACACGACTACCACATGGGCGAATGGCATGCCGACGAAATGCGCACGCTCGACGTGCCGGAGAAGAAAGTGGGCAACCCCGGCAAGAGCTATATATATCGCTGGACCGTGCCGGCCAAAATCGCCGGGCGCTGGCAATCGCAAGCCGCGTCTGGCGCACAGCCTGCAAACTGGGAATTCGAATTCGAGCAACGCTTCCAGATGTTCGACGGCGTCGCCAAAAGTGGCAGCCAGAAGATCACGCTGCGTGTGCCGAAACTCGAAGGCGACCAGTTGAGCTTCATGTTCTTCACCAAGCCCGGTGATAGCGCCACGCGCCAGGAGTTCAAAGGCACGGTCAAAGGCGACCTCATCGAGGGCACGTTGCGGTTGGGCGATGGCGCCGGGCAGAAACAGATGCCGTGGAGCGCGAAGCTCACGCAGCGCGCGGCGAGTCCGCAATGACATCGTTGGCCTCTGAACAAACGCAGACTGCGCAGCCGCGGCCGTCGCTGTTGCTCGGCGATGCCGTGGCGATGATCGTCGGCATCGTGATCGGTGTCGGCATCTTCCGGGCGCCATCGATAGTCGCCGGCAATGTCAGCAGCGAAGGTGTCTTTCTTGCGTTGTGGGTTGCCGGCGGAGTGATATCGCTGATTGGCGCGCTGTGTTATGCCGAACTCGGCAGCGCCTATCCCAGCGCCGGCGGCGAGTATTTCTTCCTGCGCCGCGCGTATGGCGACTGGCTCGGCTTCCTCTTCGCGTGGGCGCGCATGACGGTGATCCAGACCGGCGCCATTGCCGCCATCGCTTTTGTGGTCGGCGATTATGCTACGCAGATACTGCCGTTGGGCGCAAAAAGCGCGGCCATCTACGCTGCGCTCGCGGTGGTGCTGATCACGTGGCTCAATATCGTCGGCACGACCGAGAGCAAATGGCTGCAGAACATCCTCACCATTGTGCTGGCGCTTTCCATCCTCGGCGTGGTGGTGGCGGGGCTCTCGGCAACGCCGCCTGCCGCGGCGGCAGCCCCGGCGGTGGCCGATAAGGCCGCGCCGCTATTCTCGGGACTGGCGCTGATTTTTATCCTACTGACTTACGGCGGCTGGAACGAGGCCGCCTACCTGACCGCCGAAATGCGCGATACCAAGCGCGGCATCGTGCGCGCGCTCATCATCGGCATCCTGATCATCACCACGCTCTATCTGCTGCTCAATTACGCCTATCTCAACGCGCTCGGCCTGGCCGGGATGCGCGAATCGAAAGCGGTCGCAACCGACTTGATGAAGGTGACATGGGGTGCCGCCGGCGCGCTGGTGCTCGGCGCGGCGGTGGTGACGGCTGCGTTATCGACGCTGAACGCGACGATATTTACCGGCGCGCGCACCAATTACGCGCTGGGCCGCGATTTCGCGCTGTTCGGTTTTCTGGGCAAATGGCACGAGCGCAGCGGCGCGCCGGTCAATGCGCTGCTGCTGCAGGGCGCAATCGCATTGGTGCTGGTGCTGCTCGCGTCGTTCACGTCCGACGGTTTTCAGACCATGGTCGCTTACACCGCGCCGGCGTTCTGGCTATTTTTCCTGCTGACCGGAATCTCGTTGTTCGTGCTGCGCCGGCAGCAGCCGGTCAATGCCGAGCCGTTCCGCGTGCCGTTGTATCCGGTTACGCCGCTCGTGTTCTGCGCGATGTGCGCTTACATGTTGTACTCGAGCGTCAATTACGCGATGAGCCTCGACCCCGGCAGCATCGGTGCGATCGTCGGCATCGGTGTGCTGTGCGCGGGAATTCCGGTCATGCTCGTTGCGCGCGGCACGCAGCGGCAAAGCTAGCGCAAATCCTTCGGCTGCGGTTCGCTCCGGACCGCGGCGTTACCCCTGTTGAACTTGCAATTCCCCGCGGCAAGCCACGGGGAATTGCAGATTCAATGTCTAACTGCAGTCTCAAGTCTTATAGCGAATTAGAGGGGCAAACATTAGCTCCGCACCGAAAAGCGCTTCTTGCACGGCTGCGCGATTAGTGCGCTCGATGCGGTTGGGCGCATAGGCCGTCGCCTCAAGTGGCGTATGGATATTGGCTCTCCGGAGATTTTCTGAAGTATTGAGCAATGGTTGGATGTTCATTGCCGATGTGCGAGGTGCCACCGGCGATAGTCTGGCTTGCTGCTAAACTCGCGGGGTATTTTCTTATTCCCGCCCGTCGATCGGCCAAAAACGATGTCCATCAGGTTCGTTATTGCCCTTGCATTGTTCAACATGACCAGCGTGCGCGCTGCGCGCGTGCTGCTTACGCTGTATGCGATCAAGCTGGGCGCCGAGCCCATCGCCATCGGCATGCTGGCCGCGGCGTTCAGCGTGTTCCCGGTCCTGCTTTCATGGCAGAGCGGGCGACTGTCCGATCGCTTCGGCTCGCGCTGGCTGCTGTTGTTCGGCATCGCGGGCAGCGCGGGTGGCATGCTGCTGCCGCATTTCATGCCCAGCGTGACAACTATTTTCATCGCGGGCGTGCTGAGCGGTCTGTCAATGACGTTCTGCAACGTGTCGCTGCAGAACCTGGTCGGGCTCCTGAGCGCGGCGGACAAGCGCGCGAAGAATTTCAGCAACTACAGCCTGGCGGCGGCGCTAAGCAGTTTCGTCGGCCCGCTGATCGCGGGATTTTCGATCGATCATGCTGGCTACGCCAACGCTTGTCTCTATGTCGTGGCGCTGGCCTTGGCGCCGATTTCGATGCTGGTGTTGCGCGGCAGTGCGCTGCCCGGCGGCAGCGGCTCGGCTGCGCCGTTGGGCAGCGTCCGGCACGCGCTGGCGGCGCCGGGGGTGTGGAGAGTGCTGGCCGCGAGCAGCGTGGCGCAGACCGGCGCCGATCTGTATCAATTCTACATGCCGGTGTACGCGCATGCGGCAGGGCTGTCGCCGTCCGCCATCGGAATCGTGCTCGCCGTGTATGCCGCGGCGGCATTCGTGGTGCGCTTCCAGCTGCCGCGCCTGATCGCGAAGTCGAACGAGGAAAAAGTGCTCGCGTATGCGTTCGGTCTCAGCGCATTCGCTTTCGTGCTCGTACCGTTCGGCGAGAGCGCCGTGATACTCGCGCTGATCTCGTTCGTGTTCGGGCTCGGGATGGGCTGCACCGCGCCGATTACCATGATGCTCATGTTCACCCATTCTGCGGCGGGTCGTTCGGGCGAGGCGATGGGCCTGCGGCTGACCGCCGACAACCTCATGCGCCTGGTGGGCCCCATCCTGTTCGGCTCGATCGCCTCTGCGGTCGGGCTGCCCGCCGTGTTCTGGCTCAACGCGCTGATGCTGGGGTCTGGCGGTGTGTTCACGCGGCACAGTGCTGGCGTTCGCGGAAAATAGATGGGGTCGCAATATCAACGACACCCATCATTACCTCAAGAACCGTATGAATACTGGATTCACGGCGAAATTCCGACGCTGTGAGCGGTGGTCAGACGCTCATTGCGGACGCGCGATTTACGCCGGCAGCAGTCTGATTTGTTCCGGCTGGATGCCGAGATTGACTGCTTCGCCGGGCGCGAATTTGCGCGCGTCGGTGTAATGCGCCTGATCGGCGACGATTTCATTTGTTCCGACTGTTACGACGTAGCGGATGAACTCGCCGAGGAATTCACGCGCGGCGACCGTGCCCTTGAGCCAGATGAGGCCGCCGTCGGGCGCCGCCCCCGCCTCGACGAGCGTCACCACGTGCGGCCGGAAAGCGATTTCGACCGCGCCCGCCGGCGCCGCCGGCGCGCCGCGCAGTAGCAGCGTTCCGAGCGCCGCCGACTCGAATACCATCCCGTCAGCGCCCGGCCTGAGCGTGCCCGCGAACATATTGGCGGTGCCGACGAAGTTGGCGATGAAGCGGTTCACCGGGTGATCGAACAACTCCACCGGCGTGCCGACCTGCTGGATCACGCCCGCTTCCAGCACTGCGACGCGGTCGGAGATCGACAGCGCCTCCTCCTGGTCGTGGGTGACGAAAATGGTCGTCACGCCGAGCTTGCGCTGCAGCGCGAGGAGTTCCACACGCATGTGCACGCGCAGCTTGGCGTCGAGGTTGGACAGCGGCTCGTCCAGGAGCAGCACCTTGGGTTCGATCGCGATGGTGCGCGCGAGCGCGACCCGCTGCTGCTGGCCGCCGGAGAGCTGGCTCGGCCGGCGCGAACTTAACTCCTTTAGTCCCACCAACTCGAGCACGGCGGCGACTTTCTGCTCGATTACGTTTTTCGGCAGGCGGCGCTCTTCGAGGCCGAACGCGACGTTCTGCGCGACTGTCATGTGCGGCCACAGCGCATAGTTCTGGAACACCATGCCGATGTCGCGCTGCCACGGCGGCACGCCGCTGATGTCGGCGCCGTCGACCAGCACGCGGCCCGCCTGTGGCCGGGCGAAGCCGGCGAGTACGCGCAACAGCGTGGACTTGCCGGAGCCCGACGGCCCGAGCAGCGCGAAAAACTCGCCCGGCTCGATGACGAGATCGATGTCGCGCAGCACCTGCGTTTTACCGTAGGCGAGTGCGATATTCCGGAATTCGACTTTGACTTTGGCCATAGGCCGCTATTTTAGTGCCTGCAGCATTTCAAACCGCATGCTGCGCGCGTGCATGATGCGGTGCGAGAGATAAGTGCCGAGCCCGACCAGCGTCACCGCGATCACGCTGAGCGCGGCGCCGGGCCCGCGCCCGACGATCGATTGCATATAAAGGTAGATCCCGTACGACACCGGCGCGTCGGAGGTCGCGGCGACGAGCATGATGGTCGCCGAGATTTCGACCGCCGCGGTCAGGAAGCTGGTGACGAATCCGGCCAGGATGCCGCCCGCCATCAGCGGCACGACGACGCGCCAGATGGTGCGACGGTTGTTGGCGCCGAGGTTCTGCGCCGCTTGCTCCATCGAGACGTGCACCTGCTGCAGACCCGCCACGCACGAGCGCAGTGCATAGGGCAGGCGCCGCACGGTGTAGGCAAACGCGAGGATCAGCCAGAACGAAACGAACGGCAGGCCGGTGAAGGGCATATTGAAATCGCGGAAGGTGCGCAGATAGCCGATGCCGAGCACCACGCCGGGAATCGCCACCGCGCCGGTGGCGATGAAATCGAGCACCTGACGGCCCGGCAGCCTGGTGCGCAGCATCAGGTAGGCGATTGCCGTGCCGATCAGGACGTCGAGCCCGGCGGCGATGCCGCAGTAGAGCAGGGAATTCCACAGCATGAACGGCGAGTCGCGGAACACCGTCGCATAGTTGTCGAGCGTGTAGGCCTCCGGAATCACCGAGAAACTCCACAGCTTGCTGAACGACAAGAGCAGGATGCCGATATGCGGCGACAGCACCAGCAGCAGCACGAACACGATCCAGCCGTAGGCGAGCACCGCCTGCCACGGCTTGAGCTTCCTGGTGGCGAGCGAACTGCCGCCGCGCTGCAGCGTCGCATACTCTTTGCCGCGCATCGCCCAGGTCGAGCCCCACAGCGCCGCCATCGACGCCACGACCATGATCACGCTCGCGACGTAGCCGATCGGGTCGTCGATCCCGATCGAGGTGATGCGCAGGTAGGCCTGCGCGGCGAGGATGCTGGTGACGTTGAGCACCAGCGGCGTCGCGACGTCATCGAACACCTTGAGGAACACCAGCGCGGCGCCGGCCACGTAGCCGGGCATCGCCAGCGGAAACACGATGCGGCGGAACAGCCTAAATCCGCTGGCGCCGAGGTTTTGCGCCGATTCCTCCATCGCGCTGTCGATGTTGTTGAGCGCGACCGTGAGGTTCAGGAGGATGAACGGGAAGTAGTGCAGCGCCTCGACGAAGATGACCGCGTTCAGCCCCTGCATGATCGGCAGGTTGATGCCGAACCAGTTGCCCAGGATCAGATTGAGCGAGCCGCTGCGGCCGAACAGCAGCTGCATCGCGGTGGCGCCGACGAACGGCGGCATGATCAGCGGCAGCACGCCGAGCGTCTGGACCAGCAGTGCGCCGCGAAACTGGAAGCGCGTGATGAAATAGGCGAGCGGCAGCGCGAGGATCGAGGAGATCACCACACTCATGCTGCCGACGTACAGGCTGTTATAGAACGCCTCTCGCATCAGCGTGAGGTGGAAGAACGACTGGAAGTGCGACAGCGTGAAGCTGCCATTGCTGGTGAATGCGGCGTAGATGACGGTAAACACCGGGACCACCAGGAAGACGAACAGGAACAGTGCAATGACGAGCGCGAGCGCGGCCTGGGCGAGGGTGAAGCGCCCGGCCATTGCCGCAACCGCCGATGAACGCAGAGAAACGCTGATCACGTCAAATTCCGATGGCCACAGAGATCACAGAGAAAGTGAGCCGTAAGCCGTGAGCGGAACAGGAAAGGCAATTCACCGATTACGGCTAACTTGCAGTAGTCGCGGCTTAGCCCAACAGATAGTGTCGGGTTATGATCCTCCGCGAACGAATGGAAACGACCCATCAATGTTGCTCAGTGAACGGCTGTTTTCGGAAAATGTGAGCGGCCGGAGTCGACCCTGACCCGTCACTCACAGCCTCGGTCCCGAATGACGGCTTCGCAGCGATACCGGTCATTGGGGTATAGTTCCATGGCGGTCTGACGTCGGCCACAGCGGACACTGGTAGCGAGGCACTATTACACTAAACCATCCGGTTCGGCTTAGAGGGTGACGATTTTTGCAATGCTTGCCATGCGGCGTATCGGATCGTAATCGCTATCCGTAACACTGACAAAACGCAGCATCTTTGCTTCTCTCAGAATCGCGCGGCCCCTGGGTTCACGATGCATGCTCAACATGATACGCCGCAACTGTTTCCGTAACGCCTTGGAAAGACGACGCGAAACGACCCATGGTGGTGCGGGGCTCGGGCCCCAAGTTTCGACGATCCGCAGATGGTGCCTCAGGGCTGGACGGCGCCAGAATTCTGTTTCCAGCACCATGCTGTCGATTGCCGATGCATCGATCTCACCGCTCACGATCATTCGAAGCGTTGCCTGATGCGCCCCGCTTTCAACGACCTTGCCAAAGAATCCCGCCCGCTCGCCCAGCCTCCCCAGCTTGTATCGCACGATGTTGTATCCAGAATGCGAATGCGGCTCGTTGAAAGCCCAGCGCATGCCGCGCAACTCTTCAAATGAGCGCGCGCGGTTGTCGTGCCTTACCACGATGTCAGAAAAGTACACAGGACAGTTCGCATAGCGTGCTTCTGCCATCACCGGTGCCGCTAGCAGCTCGATGCGGGGGCAGGACCGCTCGGTTTTCAATACGTACGGCAGGCCGCAAATCCATCCCGCATGGATACTTCCATCGTCCAGCAGGCGTTCCCGCCGCTGCCAGCGAAGGTCCACGACGAACTCGGTTGCTATCCCGAGCTTGTCCCCGACATAGCGGGTTATCGCCCGGCACAGAAACTCTGAGTTCTCTGCCTGGCAGGAAGTCAGTCTAAGAGTAGGCAAGCCGTCCCTCATCCCGATACCGCTACGGCGTAGCGTGCCCTCATTTTTTCAGAGGCGCGCACCATGTTGGTTAGCTTCGCTTCGGCCACCGCTGCGGAGGTCACTGGGTTATCGGCGAAGGTCGCAAAACCGCAGTCAGGGTTGATCAGCACCCGTTGCGGACCAAACACCGAGACTGCCGCTTCGAGCTTCGCTACGATCTCGTCAACCGACTCTACACGATCCAGCTTCTGGTTTACGACGCCCACTCCGACGCGGCGATCGCCGGGCAGCGTTCTGAGTACCTCCAGCTCGCCTGCACGCGGCGTGCACAGTTCGAGAAAGTACGTGCCGACATTGAGCGAACGCAGGGTTTCCAGCAACGGCTGATAATTGCCGGAGAGACAAGCCGACTCATCCGTGGTCCAGTTCCCTCTGCATATATGAATAGCCGTGCGATGCCTCGGAAAATCCGCAACCACGGCGTTCAGCAGATCGCGGGCGAAGGCGAGCTCGACCAGCGGATCGCCTTTTTCCGACAACGCTCCGCACATGAACGAGCGTTGCGTTTTGGCGCCGGTGAATACGACTTCGGTGAGGACCGGCTCGTCGAATTGCACCAGTGCCGCACCGGCAGCCAGCAGGAACGCGAGTTCTTCCCGCAACACGCGCACAACATCGGTTGCAAGGGCTTCACGCGTTGCATATGCGCGGTCGGAGATGCATTCCATCCACATGGTGCGCGCGAGCAGGTACGGCCCGGGCAGGGCGATCTTCACGGGTTTTTGCGTAAGCGTTTTGACAAACGTCAGTTCGTGCACTGCGAGAGGCTTCGACCTGCCGAGCGGTCCGAACACGGCCGGATGCCGGACTTCTCCCGCCGGCACATCGAGAGCACGCAGTTCACGCTCGAATTCCTCGGGATCGTCGACCAGCGGCAGTAAATCGGTAAGCGGTATCAACTGGCAGTTGTCGAGTATGCCAGCGACGAAGCTCGCATAGCTGTCGCGGCGTTGCTCGCCATCGGTCACGACGTCCACGCCGGCGCGCAATTGCGCCTCGACCACGAGACGCACGGCGTCGTCCGCGGTGGCCTGGAAATCGGCATCGGAAAGCCGCCCTTCCATGTGGTCGTGCATCGCACCCAGCATCCAGCGCGGCCGCGGCCAACTGCCGATACCCATCACGGAAAAGGGCGGGATATCCGGCGCGGGCGCCGGCTGGGGCAACTTGTCCGGAATGACAACCGCGCGCATCGCCTGAAACTCCGGCGTCAACGCTGCTTTTCCGGGCGCGGCTTGCTTGCGCTCGGCCATGTCGCCCTTGCACACCAGATAACTACGCTGCCGCCCGTTCTCGACCATCGAGACGAGTTCGTTTTTGGTCAGGCGGCACCACGCCGGCAGGTCTTCCTTGACCGAGGTGTCCGTGGAGAGTATCTCCAGCAAGCCTCCGCGGTCGAGTGGATCAATGTGCTTGCGGATCATGAGCAGCAGGCCATTGCCGCAATCGAGGTCGCCGCCATCGAAGCTCACATCAGCGCGGTAGGGATGATTTGTCACGGGTTCCATGGTGTTCCTTTACATTGCATGTTGATACCGAAGCAGCGTCAATCCAGCATGCTGCGCAATTCTGCGCCGCCATAAAGCTGAGCCGCTGTCGCGGTGTCGAAGGCCCCGGCGGGCATATCGACAACGAGACGTCCATTGGCCAGGCCGACTATGCGGTCCGCGTACGTTTGCGCAAATTGCATCTGATGCAGGCTGCAGACGACCGCGACCCCGTCACGATGGCAGATGCCGCGCAGCAGATCGAGTATGCCCGAGCCGATCTTCGGGTCGAGGCTCGCCACCGGTTCGTCCGCGACGATGGCGTCCGGCTGTTGCGCGAGCGCGCGTGCGATCGCGACACGTTGCTGCTCCCCTCCGGAGAGTGTATCAGCACGCTGCCCGGCCTTGTCGAGCAAGCCGACCCGATCGAGACAATCCAGCGCGAGCAATCGATCTCCGCGCTCGAAGCGTCGCGCCCAGCCGCGCCAGGCCGGCACGTAACCGAGCCGGCCAGCAAGCACGTTGCCGAGCGCGGAGAGCCTGCTCACCAGGTTGAACTGCTGGAACACCACCGCCACGTGCCTGCGCTCGCGCCCATGCAATTGCATGACGTCGAGGTCGGCAAGCTTCACGGTGCCGCGGTCCGGCGTCAGCAAACCGGTCATGCATCGGAACAGCGTGGTCTTGCCCGCGCCACTGGGACCAAGCACCGCGACGAATTCACCCGCGCGCACCTTGAAGCCGACGCCCTCGATGGCGAATTTTCCTTTGTAGGCCTTGGTAAGCCCGGCCACGTCCAGATGCACGTTCCCTGCGTCCCTCTTCTGCGCCATGCCCGCTGCGGCGCTGCGCTGGACGGTTTCACCGCCAGATGGCGCATTCATACGAGCTTCCTGCGCAGCCAGCCGCTTAACTGGTCGAGCGCCGTAACGACGATGAGGATCACCGCGATGATCGTGAACAGACGGGAAAAATCGAGCAGGTCCATGCTGTTCTTCAATTCCTGGCCGATGCCGCCGGCGCCCACGACGCCGAGCACCGTGGATGCGCGCACGTTGAACTCCCACCAGAACAACGTCGTCGACAACATCACTGGCGCCACGTCGGGAACCAGCGCATAGGCAATCGCGGTCAGCCGTCCCGCGCCGGTGGTTTCGACCGCTTCAAGCGGACCGAGCGGAGTGTTCTCGATATGATCCGCGAAAAGTTTCGCCGCGCTGCCCCAGGTGTGGAGAGCGATACCGATTACGCCCGCGAACGGCCCCAGGCCCACCGCGGCGACGAACAATAGCGCGAACACAAATGAATCGATTCCGCGCAAGGCGTTGAGAAACCAGCGCGCGGGGTAATACAGCATGGGGAACGGTGTGATGTTCCGGCTTGCGAGCACGGCCATCGGAATTGCGAGCAGCGTTGCCAGCGTGGTACCGATGGCGGCCATCGCCACGGTTTCAGCCGTGCGTTGCAGGAAAAGCGGCAACTCCGCAACATTGGGTGGCCAGGCCTGCGCGAGCCAATGCGCGAGCTTGGGCAGTCCAGAGGCGAGCTTGGCGGGATCGACTTGCGCCAGCCGCCAGCTTACGATGTAGAAGGCGACGACCGCTGCCGCCACCGTCCATGTGCGCAGACGAGCGACGCCCCATCGTCGTTGTTGCGCTTCGATGGCGGCGAGCGCCGTCTCCGCCGCGGGGCTCTCCTTCATCCGCACTTCAATACAGGAACATCAACGTTGCCCGCGGTGTCAGGTCTTAGGTTTGATCTTGCCGACCGCAAGACCTGCTTTCTCGATCGGGGCATAATAATCATGCGACGACGCGATAAAGCCGGTGTAGTGGTTGGGCAGCAAGGTTTTCGCCTGCTCCTGGGTGATGGACGTCAGAATCTTCTGTACCCGCGCGCCCAAATCTGCAGGTGCGTCCTTCGGCAATACGATTGCGTCGTTGGGCAGCGGCGCCGATGTCCACACGATCTTGTTGCTGCCGGCTTTCACCTTGCCGCTCTCGATCATGGCAGTGCGATTGCGGTCGAAGTCGGTCGCCAGGTCGACCTGACCCGCGGATACGGCGACTTCGTTTGCCGCGTGCGTCGCCCCTTCGGTGTACTTCCAGAACGCTTTTGGATCGATTTTCCATACCTCCTTGGCATAGTACGACGGAATCAGCCAGCCGGAAGTCGAGCCGACGTCGGCAAAGGAAATCGACATACCTTTAGTGTCGTTGGGAAATTTATCAACCTTGAGACTGGGCCGCGCAATCACGATCGCGAGGTAGGTCGGCTTCTCGTCATACTTGATGGTCGCAACTGCTTTGCAGCCGGTGCTGTTGTTGGCGATGATGTACCCCCAAGGGCCCATCCACGCGAGGTCCAGTTGTCCCGATCCCATCGCTACCGCCATCCCGGCCCAGTCGGTCGTCGCGACGAGGTCGAAATCCACGCCGAGCTGTTTGGCGAGGTAAGTGAAGAGCGGCATGTAAGCCTTTTTGGTGTCTTCCGGGCTTGGTAGCAGTGGCCCTACGCCGAAGTGCAGCCTCTTAACCTGCGCCCGCGCTATGCCGGCCATTCCCAATACGGCCGTCGCCGTCGCTATGCCGGCAGTGCGCTTGATAAATTCCCGTCGTGTCGATTTCATCTTGGTGTCTCCTCTGCTGATCGTTAGCCGGATTAGTAACTCACGCTGGGGCAGTTGTCGCTCATGAACTCGACCAGCTTGGCACCGCCGACTATTGCCGCGCCCGCGATGAGTTTGCCTTCGTCCAGCTTGCGCTTTTTGAAGCAGGGTGCACAAACATAGATCTTGCCGCCCGCTTTAACGAAATTCTCGATCAGTTCCTTGAGCGGCGCGAATCCCTCCTCGTGAATCGAATCCGCATAGCCCCTCTGGGACAGATGCACGCCTTCAATATTGAGGAAGACCAAAGTATCCTTATCGGACGCGACAGCGGCATTGGCGACGACAAACGCCACGGTTGCCTTATCGGTATTGTCTTTGCCGCACGTGAGACTTACGCAAAATTTTCCTGACATGTTGGCTCCTGGTGATTGGTTGGTTTGACGGATGGATAATCTGGTACGAGTTTATTTCGGTTGCACTCTCGCCCGGATCCAGTAAGAGAAAGCTGCAGGTTCTTCCCAAAGCAATTGGTGCCCGGTCATCCGGCAGTACGCGGGAATGTCGGCATGTGCCCCCGGGTCTCGCGCCAAAAGTTTCAGCACCTTCCCCGGCATCGCGCGCAATCTGTTGCGCAGATGTATCACTAGTTCGCCGCAACCGAGGTCGCCTGCGTCCCACTCGTCATCGTGTACGATGCCTTCGGCATTCATGTCGATTCCAGATATTCCTGTGTGCGCGGTACGGAGCGGTTGAATCGAAATACGCCTTCAACCACGGGCGAAAAAACACTACTGAAGAATGATCCGAGCGATCTTTGGATCAGGGCCTGCGGACGACACGCGTCCGCGAAGGCGTCAGGGAGACGGGGGGTGCAGTGGCGACAGGATTACCTCGTTCTTCAGCCGGGCGGATGAAGAGTAAAGCCACATGGAAAATGCGCTACTTGCCACAGAAAAATCCCATCCGGGAAGCTTGGATCACCGACCGCGAGTATACCGTATCTCGCGTGTTCGGCGAACGTTTGTCCCCAAAGTGTCAGCATCGCCCATGTTGATATTAGGGTTAATGGTTTTACTTGAGGCAACGGCTGGTTCGGTTCGGGTACGGCCAGCCAATCGCGAAAACTGAACGGCCGCTATCAGTCTTGAGCTGGCATTGGACCGCACATGCTTCAACTTCCGCAGTTGGCCGCTCAGAGACAGTCGTGTGATCGGCCCAACCCGACCCGAACAACAGGGGTCATAGCGCTTTCCGGGAAGCGGGTACGCCAGATTCGTGATCGTAAGCACGGCGTAATGCACCTCTTACGCGNNGCGCCGTTGGGCCACACCAAAGTGTGAACCTCGGGATCAATCTTGACTGCGTTGAATAGCGCCAAATCTCGTAGCGGCGCGTAAAGCTCTCCGGAAAGAACCGGCAAAAAATTTACCGTTCGCTCGGTGCCGTCGTCGAAGGCAATGCGCAGCGTATAGTCGCCAACGGTGTTGAACGACACGATGCGGTAGATCGGATGGCTCATCGGATGTTCCTCAGGACAAGAGAACGCGCCTCAAGCGAATCAAAGCCTTACTGGATGCCGGCTTTCTCCGGCATGACGAAATCATGGCTGCTGCGGCGATTTTCAACAAACTGTTAGATGCGCCTTCCGCGCGCGGTTCGCTTCACGCCGAGCGCGTCACGGTTTTGCGGATATGGCGCACGCCGAGCGCGACCAGCAGCGCGACGACCGGGATGGACACGCCGACCGCCAGATCGGGGTCAATGTGAAGACCGAGACTCTTCGCGGCCTTGGCGACGTAGCCGATGAGCCCCACTGCGTAATAGGTGATCGCCGCGACCGACAGACCCTCGACGGTTTGCTGCAGCCGCAGCTGGAGCTTGGCGCGCCGGTTCATCTGTGCCAGCACCTGCAGGTTCTGTTGTTCACGCTCGATGTCTACGCGCGTGCGAAGCAGGTTGCTGGAGCGTGCGATGCGCGCGGAGAGCTCGTCCTGGCGCTTGGCCACCGACTCGCAGGTGTTCATCGCGGGCGCGAGCCGCCGCTCCATGAACTGGCCGATGGTCTGCAGCCCGGGAATGCGCTCCTCGCGCAATTCGCGGATGCGATTGCGGGTGAGTTCGTAATAGGCATGCGCCGCACCGAAGCGGTACTTGCTCGCGGACACGGAGCTTTCCACCGCCGCGGCAAGGCGCGTGAGCTCGTTGAGCAGCTGCGGCTCGTCCTCCGCGCCGGCGCCCGCCATGCGCTCCGTGAGCGCCGACAGGTCGCGCTCGGCGGCGGTGATCTCGCCGCCGACGCGGCGCGCGACCGGGAGAGCGAGCAGAGCCATCATGCGGTAGGTCTCGATCTCGAGCAGTCGTTGCACCACACGCCCCGTCTGGTAGCGGCCGAGGCCGCGGTCGAGCAGCAGGAAGCGGCTCATGCGGTCGGCATGGACGCGGAAATCGGTGAATACATAGGCCGCGCCCGATGCGACTGCCGAGCCGACGATGGAATTTTCCGC
The DNA here is from genome assembly GCA_003153455.1 of Betaproteobacteria bacterium. Classification (GTDB taxonomy): domain Bacteria; phylum Pseudomonadota; class Gammaproteobacteria; order Burkholderiales; family SG8-41; genus PALSA-1004. Next base: position 26,836 of record PLYS01000195.1, read on the forward strand.
AAAGTTGTGGGCGATCTCCCGCGCAATAGGAAGCTGCTCGGGCGCCTTGGCGACGGCGACCTGGGTGGCGACGATGGTTTTCCCGGGCAGCGTCGCGAGCCAGTCTGCGGGCACCGCGTCGAGCGCGCTCGCCGCAAACGGGGCGCCGAATTCGCCGCGCTGGAAGAAGGTGTAGCTCGTGAATTCGGTGTGACGCTCCCACTTCAGGCGAAACGCCCCGAGGTCGGCGCTCACGTGGGGCGCATCGAGCGGCGGTATCGGCCGGCCCATCTGCTCGAACAGGTGGGTGAGCGCGATGGTCGCGCCAGCGCCGCTGTCCGCGGCAAACAGCGCGAGGAACGAGATTCGCTCCGGGGCCTCGACCTGCGCGTAGGGCCGCGCGTGAACCTCGTCGTTGAGGACGAGTCGTTGCGCGTGGTCGGCAGGGATGGGCATGCCGTTCGGTGTGTCGACGGCTTATTTTGCCAGCGCCGTGGCCTGGTTCGCGAGCTCGATCGCTCTTGCGTAGTTCCTGCGCGCGGTGTTGCCCCAGTATTCCTCGAGCGCGGTCACCTGCTTGGTTTTCTCGGCGTCGCGCTTGGTGCTGCGGTAGAGCGCGAGGAACTCCTTGTCTTTCGACTTCTCCTCGCTGACGACCGGAGAATAAGCAAGGTCCCGCGCTTCGTCGAGCAGTTTCAAAGCGTGTGGATTGCTCTTGCCGGCGAGCTTTGCGGCCGCGTTGTTGATGGCCCTGGCCGCGTGCGTGAGTTCCTTGTGCCGGAACGTGATAGTCTGGTCGAAAATCGAGCTCACCACGTAGTAGCGCGATTCCGAGAGGTCCGAATCGAAATTCACCTTGGGCTTGATCTTGCCGGTGAACGGGTTGGGGAACCCCGGCGGGGCCTTCTTGTAGACGCTCGGCAGCACCGGCAGGCGGCTGATCTGCCGATCGAACAGCAATTCCTGGCCTTCGGGCGAAAGCGTGTAGTTGATGAACTTCTTCGCGTTCTCGGCATTCTTGGCGCCGGCGACCATCCCGATATTGGCGGGAACGATCGCGGTCACCGACGGATAGACGAACTCGGTCGGGAAGCCGGAAGCCTTCGCGGCGAGGCCGAAGAAATCGATCACGAGTCCCAGCCCGTACTGGCCGCTGTTGACGCCGTCGGGCACGCCGAAGCTGCGCTCGGTGATGGCGGCGCAATTGCCGGCGATCATCAGCATCTGGCGCCAGCCTTTGTCCCAGCCTTCGCCTTGCAGGATGGTCTCGACCGTCAGGTGCGTGGTGCCCGAGCGCGACGGCGACGACATTGCAACGTGGCTGAAATAGACCGGTTTGGCGAGATCGGCCCACTCTTTGGGGTCGGGCAGCTTGTTGGCTTTCGTGTAGCGCGTGTTCCACATGATGCCGTAGCCGGCGAGCGCCTGGCCGAGGTAATAGCCCTTCGGATCGTTGATCGGATAGTTGCCGATTTTGGCCGGCACTTCCTTGGCGGGTGACTCAATCCTGGCGAGCAGCTTCTCGTTGGACAGCACTTCGAATGCGTCGGGCGCCGAAACCCAGAACACGTCGGGCTTGTTGGTTGCCGGCGCTTCGCGGATGTAGGAGACGCCCGCGGGGGTCGGCTTGTTGAGGATCTCGACCTTGATGCCGGGGTTCTTGGCCTCGAACGCCTTCTTGTAGGCTTCGGTGAGTTCTTTGGGGAACGAAGTGACGACCACGACCTGTTGCTGCGCCAGCACTGGCACAGCGTAGGCTGCCGCGAGTGCCGCGCACGCTAACCGCAGGATGTTCAGCACTGAGATTGTACGCATGGATGTTCTCCTCTGTTCGACGCATTATCGGCTCATGTCGATGTCGCGTCCGTAAAATTCTATATCAAGCCTCGGTTTACGCAATTGCGGGCCTTGATATAGCGCAAACGACCCCCAGATTTGAATAAGTTTCGACATGGGAGATTCTGCAGTGGAAACCACGACCAGCAAGGAAACACTCGGATTTCAGGCCGAGGTCAAGCAACTGCTCGACCTCATGATCCACTCGTTGTACAGCAACAAGGAGATCTTCCTGCGCGAGTTGATCTCCAATGCGTCCGACGCCTGCGACAAGCTGCGCTTCGAGGCGCTGACCAGCAAGGATCTGTTTGAAAACGATGCCGAGCTCAAAATTCGCGTCAGCTTCGATAAGGCGGCGCGCACCATCACGGTCGCCGACAACGGCATCGGCATGTCGCGCGACGAGGTGATTGCCAACATCGGCACCATCGCCAAATCCGGCACGCGCGAGTTCTTCAAGGCGCTCACCGGCGACCAGGCGAAGGACGCGCACCTGATCGGCCAATTCGGCGTCGGCTTCTATTCGTCGTTCATTGCGGCTGACAAGATAACGCTGGTCACGCGCCGCGCCGGACTCGGCGCTGAGCACGGCGTGCGCTGGGAATCGACCGGCAGCGGCGAGTATACGATCGAACCCGTGAGCCAAGCGGGCCGCGGCACCGAGGTGACGCTGCATCTGCGCGAAGGCGAAGACGATCTTTTGTCCGGCGCCCGGCTGCGCGCCATTATCCGCAAGTACTCCGATCACATCGTGCTGCCGATCGTGATGAAGAAAGAGGAATGGGACAAGGACAAGTCAGAGCACCGGCTTACCGCTGAAGACGAGACCGTCAACCAGGCCAGCGCCCTGTGGGCGCGGCCCAAGTCCGAGATCACCCAGGAGCAGTACGACGAGTTCTACAAGCACGTCGCGCACGATTTCGAGGCGCCGCTCGCCCACGCCCATGCCAGGGTCGAGGGCAACAAGGAATACACCCAACTGCTTTACCTCCCGGCACACGCGCCGTTCGATCTGTGGGACCGCGAGCACCGCCGCGGCGTCAAGCTCTACGTGCGGCGCGTATTCATCATGGACGACGCCGAACAGCTGATACCGTATTACCTGCGTTTCGTGCGCGGCGTGATCGATTCCAACGACCTGCCGCTCAATGTGTCGCGCGAAATCCTGCAGGAATCGAAAGACATCGAGGCGATCCGCGCCGGCTCGGTGCGACGCGTGCTCGGCATGATCGAGGACCTGGCCGCCAACGACAAGGACAAATTCGCAACGTTCTGGAAAGAGTTCGGCCGTGCGTTCAAGGAAGGCGTCGGTGAGGATCACGCCAACCGCGAACGCATCGGAAAACTGCTGCGTTTCGCGTCCACGCACGCCGACACCGACGCGCAGGACGTGGCGCTCGCCGACTACGTTGCGCGCATGAAGCCGGAGCAGGAGAAGATTTACTACGTCACCGCCGATACCTTTGCCGCGGCGAAAAACAGCCCGCATCTCGAGGTGTTCCGCAAGAAGGGCATCGAGGTGCTGCTGCTATCCGAGCGCGTCGACGAATGGGTGATCAGCCATCTGCACGAGTTCGACGGCAAGCCGCTGCAATCAGTCGCCAAAGGCGAGCTCGATCTCGGCAAGCTCGAAGACGAGGCCGAGAAGAAGGAACAGGAGAAAGAAGCGGGCGAGCTCAAGGAGTTCACCGATAAAATCAGGCAGGCGCTCGGCGAGCGGGTCAAGGACGTGCGCGTGACGCTGCGGCTCACTGATTCACCGGCGTGTCTGGTCGCAGGACAGCACGACCTCGGCGCCAACCTCGAGCGGCTATTGAAGGAAGCGGGACAGAAAGTGCCGGCGTCGAAGCCGATACTCGAGATCAACCCGCGTCATCCGCTGCTGCAACGCCTCACAACCGAGGCCGATTCCCAGCGCTTCAGCGACTGGAGCCATGTATTGTTCGATCAGGCGCTGCTGTCCGAAGGCGGACAGCTCGAAGATCCGGCCGGCTTCGTCAAGCGGCTCAACCAGTTGCTGGTCGAGATCGCCGGCGGCGGGTCGCGCATTATCCTGCCGTAATAGTGCCCAGTTGCTGCGCAATTGGGCAATGGTGACGGGCATACGAGTTATTCGACCATCCCCAGCCGGCAGTTGATATTCCTTGACCACTTTCATCGCGGCGGGATCGACTTTGGCGAGCTTGCCGTTGCCGTAGAGCGTGACCCACAGCATGCCGTCCGGCGCGGTCGCGATGCGGCGCGGTTGCGAGCGTCGACCAGTGCTGAGTTCGCTCATGCGCCCGCTTTTTGGGTCGAGCTTACCGAGCTTGTCGTCGCTCATGCGGCAGAACCAGACGTTGCCTGCCTTGTCGAGCGCGAGGCCGCAGGGCCCGCCGGAGGTCTTGTATTCGGTGATCTGGCCGCTGCTCTCCCATTGCGGGACCGTAGGGTGGATGGAGACCGGGCTGTTTCGGCCGGAATCCACCGCAATCCGGATCGGTGGATTGCGCTCCGCTCCATCCACCCTACGTCCGCTGGGCTCCCGCCTTCGCGGGAGCGATGATTGTTCAGCGCTCTCCGCTCAGAGATCCCCCGTTATTTGACGTGCCAATTCGGTTTGCGTTTCTCGACAAAGGCGCTGACGCCTTCGAGCGCGTCGGGACCGAGCATGTTGCTGGTGATGACTTCACTGGCGAGCCGGTAAGCCGGCTCCATGTCCATTTCGATCTGCCGGTAGAAAAACTTCTTGCCGGCGGTGACCACGGCCTGCGGCTTGGAGAGCAGCAGCTCCGCGAGTTCGCGCACCGCGCTGTCGAGCTGTTCCGGCGGCACCACGCGGTTAACGAGACCCCACCCGAGCGCGGTCGGGGCATCGATGAACTCGCCGAGCATCAGCATCTCCAGCGCCTGCTTGCGCGCGACGTTGCGCGATACCGCGACTCCCGGAGTGGCGCAGAACAATCCAAAATTGATTCCCGATGTGGCAAAGCGTGCTTCGGTAGACGCCACCGCGAGATCGCAGCTGGCAACGAGCTGGCAGCCGGCAGCGGTGGCGATACCGTGCACCCTGGCGATCACAAGCTGCGGCATGCGCGTGATGCTCATCATTACCTCGCAGCAGCGGTCAAACAGCCCGCCGATGAATTCCTGGGTGCGGTTCGCGAGCATCTCTTTGAGGTCGTGTCCCGGACAGAACGCTTTGCCGTGGGCGCCTATCACCACCACCCGCACCGACGGGTCGCCGGCGATGGCGTCGAGCGCGGCTTGCAGCGCATCCAGCATTTCCATCGACAGCGCATTGAACTGCTTGGGCCGGTTCAGCGTCAGCGTGGTGACGCCGCCGTCATCGCTGCGAAGCACGATCGGCTCGTTAGTGATTGCTGATGCATTAGTATTCATGATTTGATCCTCGCACGTGGCCTCCGAACCGGCATCGCGGGATTGAACTGGTAGGTGTCGGCCACCGGGCCCGCCTCCGCGGTCACATTCCCGCAAACGGGGCCCCTGTTCCGCGCTCCGCGCGTGCTACTTCTTCACCACCTTAACTGCGATTTCTTCCAGCTTCTTCGCCCGAATCACCTGACCGTCGAGGCCAGCTTGCTTGGCGCTGCCGCCATAGGCGACCGTCATCAGCTGGCTGTAGTAAAGCACTGGCATGTTGAACCTAGTGCCCTGTTTGCGGTTGATTTCGCTCTGGTAAATCTCGACATTGGCCTGGCATAGCGGGCACGGCGTGACGATCATCTCGGCACCGTGGTCGTAGGCCGATTCGACGATGTCCCGGATCTGTTTCTGGCTCTTGTCGGGCTCGGAGAACGCGAGCGCGCCGCCGCAGCAGGTCACTTTCTGGTCGTAGTCGGTAACTGCCTCGCCGCCGACGGACTCGACCAGCTTGTCGAGATAGACCGGGTTTTCGAACGATTCGCCGTTGATGCCGAACGGGCGGTTGGTCTGACAACCGACGTAGCCGGCGAACTTGATGCCTTCGAGCGGCTTCACCACCGGCTTCTTCAACTCGTCGTAGCCGAAGTCCTCGATCAGCACTTCGACCATGTGGCGCATCTCGGTTTTGCCTTCGTAATGCAGGCCGACTTCCTTCAGCGCTTCGTTGGCGTCGTTTCTGAGAGTCTGGTTGGAGGCGAGTTTTTCCTTGCTTTCCTTGCCGTTCAACCAGCACGCGGCACAGGTAGCGACCACGTCCTGTCCCGGCAGGTGTTTCTCGGCGAGGGCGAAATTGCGCGCGTTCATCACGTGGCGCGGCAGCTCGCCCGATTCGGCATAGCCGATCGATGCGCCACAGCAGTTCCAGTCCGGGATCTGCGTGAGCTTGATGTCGAGCGTTTTGCACATCGAGTTGACCGAGGTCAGATAGTTCGACGCCGAGCCGCGCAATTGCGACGAGCAGCCGGGGTAAAATGCGTATTCTTTCTTTGCCATGTTACTTACTCCTCAGCAGGCACTACCTGCTTCGTCATGCGGTGAAGGAGTGAACGAGTGAACGAGTGAAACCCCCTCACCCCAACCCTCTCCCCCGGAGAGCGGGGGAGAGGGGGTTCACGTTTTCACTCGTTCACTCGTTCACCCGTTCACTCCTCACTGGCGTCAGCCCAGCCGACGGCGTTTGTGTTCCAGCTCGTGGGCTTTCTTCAGCATGCGCTGGATGCCGGCCTTGTCCTCACATTCATGGCCTTTCAGCAGCTCAAACGGATTCAGGCGCTTGGCGAGCAGCATGCCAAGGCCGATGTGGCGCAGCGTCCACGCCTGCTTGATGCCGGCAATCAGGCCATTCTTGAAATAAAGCCCGAGCGTGAGCTTCAACTCGTTGACGCGGCCGGTCTGAGTGCAGTTGTTCCAGAACAGCGCCGAGAAATGGCGCGTCGGCTGGTCCTTGGGTGCGAGCCCCAGGCGGTGCGCGTAAGTCGCAAGCCCGTGCATGATCTGCGTGATCGGCAGCTTGCGCGGGCAGCGCACCACGCAGTTGTAGCACGAGGTGCACATCCACATCGAATCCGAGGTGAGCACCTCTTCGCGTTTGCCCGCGCGGATCATCATGAAGATCTTCTGCGGCGAGTGCTCCCAGTGCGCGCCGAACGTGCACGAGCCGGCGCACACGCCGCATTGCATGCACATCTTGACCCACTCGCCTTCCTCGACGTGCGCCTCGACTTCCTTGAGGAAGTTGTTGGTGTATTGGGCCAGCGCCTGCTGGTTCAGTACTTCGCTCATTTCATTTGCTCCGCAAGTGAACGGGTGAACGGGTGAACAAGTGAACGAGTAAAGACGCCCTCTCCCCTGCTACCGGGGAGAGGGACGGGGTGAGGGGGTTCACGCGTTCACTCGTTCACCCGTTCACCGCTCTTAGGCGAAGCCCTTCATCGGGCTCATGCCGATCTTCCCGATCACCTTGGCATAGTCGTTGATCAGCTGCGGCACGCGCGCGCTGTCGGTGATCGCGACCTCGTAAGTTGCGACGCGCTCGGTCTCGAGCGCCATCTGCTTCAACGTGTCGTCGATCTTGCTCATGCGGTAGGCCGCGAGTTCAGAGCCCTTGACGAAATGGCACTCGTAATCGTCGCCGTGCTTGCAGCCCATCAACATCACGCCGTCGTAACCGGCGTTAATGGCATCGGTGATCCAGATGGTATTGACCGAGCCCAGGCAGCGCACCGGGATAGTCCGCACGAAAGCGCTGTACACCTTGCGCTGCATGCCGGCCATGTCGAGCGCCGGATAAGCGTCGTTCTCGCACGCCAGCACCAGGATGCGCGGCTTCTCGGAAAACTCGTCGGGAATGTCCACCGCCTTGATCTGGGCGCCCACCGTATCCACCGAATAATTCTCGAACGAAATCACGCGCACCGGACAGGCGCCCATGCAGGTGCCGCAGCGGCGGCAGCGCGATTCATTGAACACCGGGTAGCTCTTCTCGTCCTCGTCGATCGCGCCGAACGGGCACTCGACGGTGCAGCGCTTGCATTGCGTGCAGCCTTCGAGCCGTACTATCGGGAACGACAGGTCGCCCGAGCGCGGATGCGCGGCGCGCCCAAGCCCGGCATTTTCCGTGGCCTGGATCGCTTTCAGCGTCGCGCCGGTCGCATCTTCGATCGCCTGCGCGATGTCCATCGGCCGCCGCACCGGGCCGGCGGTGTAAATGCCGGTGCGCCGCGTCTCGTACGGGAAACAGATGAAGTGCGAATCGGAGAAGCCCCATTTCAGCTGCGGCAGATCTTTGCCCTGGCGGTAGTTGAGGTTGAGGATCGAAATCGGCTTGACCTCGGCTTTTTCCTGCTGCTCGGGAGTCAGATCAATATTGACGCCGGAGTTCGGCACCTGGCCGGTAGCAAGTACGACGATATCCACGTCGGTGATCGCAGTGTCTTCATCGAGAATCAGGTCGTGAAAGTTGACCTTACAAGTATTACCGGTCGGTTCGACCGAACCGACTTTGCCCTTGGTGAAAATCACGCCTTTCGCCTGCGCGCTGCGGTAGAAATCCTCGCTGTTGCCCGGCGTGCGCAGATCGGTATAAATAACGACGGTGTCGATATCGGGATTGGCGTCCTTGAAATACATCGCCTGCTTGATGCTGGCGTTACAGCAGAAGCCGGAGCAATAGGGCAGGTGTTTGCCCGCAGTTTTATTACCGTGGTCGCGCTGCCCCGCGCATTGCACGAACGCAACCGATCTCACTTCGCCACCATCGGACAGGCGCCGGATCGGCTGCCGCGTGGCCGCGGCTTCCTGCGCGAGCTTTTCCAGCCCGGCCTGATCGACGATGTTGGGGCTCTTGCCGTAGGAGAATTCGGTGAGCTTGTTCGCGTCGTAGAGCGAGAAGCCCGATGCCTGCACGATGGCGCCGACTTCCTCGGTCGCGGTGCTGCCTGACTCGGTTGCGATTTGTATGCTGAATCGCCCCGGCGCGCCGCTGGTCGCGGTGACGGTCGAATTGAGATAAACCTGGATGCATTTCTCGGCGTTGACCGCGGCGATCATTTTGTCGATGCCGGTATCGGCGGGATCCTTATACGGCTCACGATAGGGAACACGTTTGTGCAGCTTCGCCGCCCAGCCGCCGAGTTGCTTTTCCTTTTCCACCAGCACCACGTCGTAGCCGGTTTTGGCTGCTTCGAGCGCGGCGGTCATGCCGGAGATGCCGCCGCCGACGACCAGAATGCGCTTGTTGTGGCCGACGCTGGGATTGCCTGCGGGCAATTGCATCTTCTTGACTTCGGCACAGCCCATGCGCACGTAGTCATCCGCCATCTCCTGCGTCGTTTCCCTGGCCTCAGGTGTATCGGGCTGGCTCCAGATCACGCCTTCGCGGATGTTGGCGCGCGCCATCGCGACGCTCGGGAATTGGAACGCCTCGGTCTTGGCGCGGTGCGAACAGGCAGCGATCATCACGTGCGTGACGCTTTCCTTTTCGATATCGTCTCGGATCGTCTGCACGCCGGCGGCGTTGCACAGGAATTCATGCTCGCGCACCAGGCTCATCTTGCCTTCCTTGGTCGCGATGCGGGCCATCTGCGTCGTATTGACGCGTTCGCCGATGCCGCAGCCTTTGCAGATGTAGGCAGCTGTTTTTATTTCGCTCATGCTTCCGCCCGTGCAACTTTGTTCACGACCTGGATCGCGCGCAGCGCGGCGGCGGTCGCACTTTGCACCGCGCGGTTGACGTCGAGCGCATTGGTTGCGCAGCCGGCGCCGAACAGACCGCTGCCTTCGGGCGATGCTTCGATGAAGCCGCTCGAGTCGGCGATGATTTCGGCGGGAATGTTGGCGGCGTTGACCGTCGGCTCCATGCCGATCGCCAATACGCACAGGTCGTGCGTATTGGCGTAACGATGGTAACCCTCGGTATCAACCCCGTGCAGAATCACGTCCTTGGTCTTTCCGTCCTCGGTAACGTTCGCAACTTTTGACTTAATGAATTTTACGCGAGGGTCGCTCTTGACCATCGCGTAAAATTCCTCGAAGCGGTCGATCGCGCGAATGTCGATGTAATAGATCGTCGATTTGCCCTCAGTGCCGAAGCTTTCGCGCACGTAGCTGGTCTGCTTGAGCGAGGCCATGCAGCAGATGCGCGAGCAATGCCGCAAATGGTTTTCGTCGCGCGAGCCGGCGCACTGGATGAAAGCGACATTCTTCGCTTCCTTGCCGTCGGACGGACGCAGGATCTTGCCGCCGGTGGGCCCATGCGGATCGGCGAGGCGCTCGAACTCGACGCTGGTGATGACGTTGGCAAAGCGGTCGTAGCCGTAGGGTTGGATTTTCGCCGCGTCGTACGGTTTCCAGCCGGTCGCCCAGATCACCGCGCCAGCCCTGATCTGAATCGTTTGCTCTTTCATGTCGAGATCGATTGCGCTGTACTTGCATGCCGCCTTGGCTTTTTCGGCTTCGGGCGTGCCGATGATCGACGGGTCGAGCACATAGCGCTGCGGATACGCCATCGCGTG
>PLYS01000483.1 GCA_003153455.1 Betaproteobacteria bacterium
CCGGTGCCGGGCAACGCGGGCTTGTATTTGCCGAAGCCGGGCTATCTGGAACTTTTGAGCGAGATCACGAAGGCAGATGGCGCACTGCTGATTTTCGACGAAGTGATGACGGGATTCCGCGTTGGCCCGCAGGGCGCACAAGGCCTCTACGGCATTACCGCGGACGTGGTGACGCTCGGCAAAGTCGTCGGCGGCGGCATGCCGCTCGGCGCTTTCGGCGGCCGCCGCGACGTGATGGCGAGCATTGCGCCGCTCGGCCCGGTGTATCAGGCGGGTACCCTGTCCGGCAATCCGGTCGCGGTGGCAGCCGGCCTCGCGACGCTTAAGCTGATCGCAGCCCCCGGATTCTTCGACCGGCTTGCAGCAGCCACGCGCGCGGTGACCGCGGGCCTGACCGCGGCTGCGCATGAAAATGGCGTCTCGTTCTCAGCGCAGTCGGTGGGCGGCATGTTCGGGATTTACTTCCGCGCGACTCCGCCGCAGAGTTACGCTGAAGTAATGCAATGTGATGTCGCGGCGTTCAATCGTTTTTTCCACGCCATGCTCGCTCAAGGCGTCTACTTCGCCCCCTCCGCCTTTGAGGCAGGATTCGTGTCGGCGGCGCATGGCACCGCCGAGATCGAGCAAACGCTCGCCGCGGCACGGCGTTGCTTCGCGGCCATGAATTGAATGGCGGCGTGGCCGTCTGTCAGCGCAGGCCAGCCATGTATTCAGACACCGCCTTGATTTCCTGATCCGACAATCTGACGGAAATCGCGCGCATCATTTGATTCGGGTCGTTGGCGCGCTCGCCAAGCCGGAATGCTTGCAGCTGCGCCAGCGTATACTCCGCGAACTGGCCGGCAACGCGCGGAAACTGCGCCGGGACGCCGGCACCGCTCGGACCATGGCAGGAAGCGCATGCCGCAACGCCCTTGGCCATGATGCCGCCGCGGTAGATCTGCCGGCCAAGCTTGACCAGCTCGAGGTTTTTGGCGGCACGTGTTTTGGGATTCTGGCCCTCGAAATAGGCACCCAGATTTTTCATGTCCTGCGGCGATAGCGCCGCTGCCATGCCCAGCATCACCGGGTTCTTGCGCTCGCCCGACTTGAAATTTGCAAGCTGCTTGGCGGTATAGTCGGCGTGTTGCCCGGCGAGCACCGGGTTGGCGGGACTCGCGCTATTGCCGTCGGTCGCATGGCAGGCAGCGCAGACTTTCGTGACAATCGGCTGCGCCTGCGCCGGATCGGCCTTGGCCGCCGGCTGCGCAATTACGAGCGGGGCGGTCACGGCACATATCGCAGCCACCAGCGCCAAACGGAATCTCATGCGGTCTCCTACTCAATATTCCGGAATTTGCGTAAAGCCCGGTAATAACGTTGCAACCTGAGGAAAACGCCGTATTCTATCGAAATCCCCATCGACAGGCTAGATTGGTTATCGCAGCAATGTCCATTCTCCGCAATATCGAGTTCGTCACCACCGTCGCCGACACGCACGCGCTGCCGCCTGCACATGGTGCAGAGGTTGCGTTCGTCGGGCGCTCCAATGCCGGTAAATCGAGCGCGCTCAACGCGCTGGCACAACGCAAGCGCATCGCCTTCGTCAGCAAGACGCCCGGCCGCACGCAGCACATCAATTTCTTCCGCGTCGGAGATGACCGTTATCTGGTCGATCTGCCGGGCTACGGCTATGCCGCGGTGCCGGCCGCCGCGCGCGCGCACTGGAACGAACTGATCGGCGGCTACCTGCAGACGCGCTCCTGTTTGCGCGGCGTGGTGCTGATCATGGATGCGCGACATCCGCTCACCGAACTCGACCGGCAACTTCTCGCTTGGCTCAAGCCCACCGGCAGGCCGGTGCATGTGCTGCTAAGCAAGTCCGACAAGTTGAGCCGGCAAGCAGCGGGCGCCACGCTGCGCAGTATCGAAGCGGCGCTGCAGCGCGATTACGTGAATTGCGGTGTGCAGCTCTTTTCGAGCACGCACAAAATCGGTATCGTAGAGGCCGCCGCCAAGGTTCAGGCATGGCTGGGCGACGGCAGAAATAAAAAACCCCCGGTTAAAGGGGAGTAAAACCGGGGGCGAAGCCTTAATAAAGATTAAGGCGCCCGCTCAGGGAGGAGAAGCGGGAGACGATGAAACACCGTCTGAAACTAAGACGAATCTGCATCTGATTAGTTCCCTCCACGGCGCAAAAAAGGATATGCTCGCTATTTCAATAAGTTGGATTACCCATTATGGATATCCTAGGTAGCTTTCCGCAGCGTAGGATGCGCCGCAACCGGCGTGACGAGTTCTCCCGGCGGCTGATGCGCGAACATCGTTTGACGACTGACGATTTGATTTATCCGGTGTTTGTGATCGACGGCAAGCGCCGCGCCGAACGCATTACATCGATGCCGGGAATCCAGCGCTATACCATCGACAAGCTACTGCCGCACGCCGAGGAATGTTTGAAGCTCGGTATCCCGGCGCTGGCGGTTTTTCCGGTGATCGAGCACAGCCTCAAAACCGCCGATGGCCGCGAAGCGACCAACCCGAAGGGCCTGGTGCCGCGCACCGTCGCCGCGCTGAAAAAACGCTTTCCCGAATTGGGCGTGATCACCGATGCCGCGCTCGATCCCTACACTACGCATGGCCAGGACGGCGTGATCGACAAGTCGGGTTATGTGCTGAACGACGCGACCGTGGCCGTGCTGCAGCGCCAGGCGCTGATCAATGCCGCGGCTGGGGTCGATATCGTCGCGCCGTCCGACATGATGGACGGCCGCATCCGCGCAATCCGCGACGCGCTCGACAGCAAGGGATTTATTCACACGCGCATCCTTGCGTATGCGGCGAAATACGCATCGGGCTTCTACGGCCCGTTTCGCGACGCGGTCAACTCTGCGTCAAGCCTCGGCCGTGGCAACAAGTACAACTACCAGATGGATCCGGCCAACAGCGATGAAGCCCTGTGGGAAGTCGGACTCGATCTCGCCGAAGGCGCCGACATGGTGATGGTGAAACCGGGCATGCTCTACCTTGACATCATTCGCCGCGTCAAAGACGAGTTCAAGGCGCCGACGATCGCATATCAGGTCAGCGGCGAGTATTCGATGCTGAAGGCCGCGGCGCAAAACGGCTGGCTCGAAGAGCAGGGCTGCATGCTGGAGGCGCTTACCGCGTTCAAGCGCGCCGGCGCGGACGCAATACTCACCTATTTTGCCGTCGCCGCCGCAACCTGGCTCAAACAGCGCGGCTGACCGTCCGCTCAATCCGCCGCCAGCAACGCCTCGACCGCCTCGCGCCTGGCACGCTCGATCGGCTTGCCCTCGACGCTCGCCTTGAGCTGACACCGCAACTCGCGCGGCAGCAGCAGCGTCAGACGAATGTCAATGCCGTCGCGATTGAAAGACAGCACCGGTGCAGCGAGCGGCATGTCGCCCGCATAAAGCCGTGTCTCGCCGCTGCGGAAATCGATGTCGCGGTCGAGCAGATAATGCTCGACGCTCTTGATGTTGTCGGTGAAGAGCTGCAGGTTGATAGCGGCATATTTGCCGGCGTTACCCCTTAATACCGAGCCGGTCAGATGTGGATTGAATCGCGCGAACTCATCCATCACCTCCAGCGCCAGCTGCCGCAACTCCCGCAGCTGCGCCGGGTGTTCCTGTTGATACAGTTTGCGATACAGTCTTAATGCGGCCTCAATCTCATCGTTATTGGGCAGCTGGCATGTATCGGAGACGCCGGCCTGGCACGCCGCTTTGCGCTTCGCCAGAGCGTAATCCTCGATGCCGTCTACCGCCATCAGGCGCGCCGCAAGATGTGCAATGCGCTCACGCGTAAAATTGCGGCCGGGATCACGTGCCATGGGCTTGCCCGCAATCAGAACAATTGGTTTTTAACTTCTTCCGGTGGTTTCGCTCCACCCGGCCATTGCAGAGGTGGCGCCCCGCTGTCGCGTTCAGCCGGCAGGAATTCCTGGTAAAAATAATCGACGATGCCACTGCCTTGGGGATCGCGCAGACCAGTTTCGGGATTGATGCGCGCCTGGACCACGCCTTCCGGCACGGTGCGGGGCTGCTCCTCAACGCCCGTCATGACCTTGCCCATATAGGCCATCCATATCGGCAGCGCCGCCTGCGCACCTGTTTCGTTGTGGCCGAGCGTGTGTGGGTTGTCAAATCCGATCCACGTCACTGCAACCAGACCCGTGCCGAAACCGCAGAACCAAGCGTCGACAAAATCATTGGTGGTCCCGGTTTTGCCGGCAAGATCGGTGCGCCCGAGCCGCATCGCGCGCGCCGCGGTGCCCATTTTCACGACGTCCTGCATGATGTTAGTCATGATGAACGCGTTGCGCGCATCGATCGCGCGTTGCGCGGTTTCACCGGCGCGCTCAGGACGTGCTTGAGCGATGACGGTACCCTTGGCGTCTTCGATGCGCTCGATGAAGTACGGGTTGACGCCAAAACCGCCGTTGGCGAATACCGCGTAGGCGCCGACCATCTGCAGCGGCGTCACGTTGCCGGCGCCGAGCGCCATCGTCAGATACGGCGGATGATACTTGGCGTCGAAGCCAAAGCGTGTGATGTAATCCTGCGCATATTGCGGGGTAATTGCCTGCAGTATGCGCACGGAAACGAGGTTTTTTGACTTGACGAGCCCGGTGCGCATGCGCATCGGGCCCTCGAACTTGCCATCGAAGTTTGATGGCTCCCACGGCTCGGAGCCCGTCTGGCTGGCGTCGAACTTTAATGGCGCATCGTTAATGATGGTCGCCGGGGTAAATCCTTTTTCGAGCGCGGCAGAATAAATGAACGGCTTGAAGCTCGAGCCCGGCTGGCGCAGCGCCTGCGTGACATGATTATATTTGTTATGGTTGAAATCGAAACCGCCGATCAGCGCACGGATAGCACCGTCCTGCGGTTCAATCGATACCAGCGCGGCTTCGACCTGCGGCAATTGCGTGATCTGCCATAGTCCTTTGTCGTCTTTCTGGATGCGTATTACCGCACCGCGCCGCAGCCGCTGATTTGCCGGAGCTTTGTCACCCAGCATCCTTTGAGCGAATTTGCGGCCTTCGCCGCTGATTTCGAGCATCTCGCCGCCCTTGCGGTAGACCTTGATCGTTTTGGGGCTCACATCGAGCACCAGCGCCGGATAGATGTCGTCGCTTTCTATTTCATCCTGCAACGCATCCTCAAGCGCTTCATCGCTGGGTTGCGGATCGAGTTCGACATAACCTTCCGCGCCGCGATAGCCGTGGCGATGGTCATATTCGATTACGCCCTTGCGCACCGCGGCGTAGGCGGCTTCCTGATGCGCCGCTGACAGCGTGGTGTAAACCTTGAAGCCCCGGGTATAGGCGTCATCCTGAAAACGTTCATGCAACACCTGCCGCACCATCTCGGCAAAATGGTCAGCCTTGACAACGAAATCATTGACCTCCTTCTTGACCATCAACGTCTGCCTGTCGGCGGCCTGCCACTGCGCGTCGGAAATGAAGCCGAGTTCGCGCATCCGCCGTAATACATATTGTTGACGCAGCTTGGCGCGCTTGGGGTTGATCACCGGGTTGTAACGCGATGGTGCTTTGGGCAACCCGGCCAGCATCGCCATCTCGGCGATGTTCAGTTGGTCGAGTGTCTTGCCGAAGTAAATTTGCGCTGCCGCGGCAAACCCGTAGGCCCGCTGGCCAAGAAAGATCTGGTTTACATAGAGTTCGAGAATCTGGTCTTTGGTCAGGCTACGCTCGATCTTGAAAGCGAGTAGCATCTCGTTGAATTTGCGCGTCAGTGTTTTTTCCTTGGACAGAAAAAAATTGCGTGCGACCTGCATGGTGATGGTGCTTGCGCCCTGGCGCGCGCCGCCGGAGACGAAATTCGACAGCGCCGCGCGTATAACACCAACATAATCGACGCCACCGTGCTGATAGAAGCGCTCGTCTTCGGCGGCGAGAATCGCATCGCGCATCGCTTTGGGCACGGCGTCAATTTTGACCACCGCACGGCGCTCTTCGCCGAACTCGCCGATCAACCGGCCCTCGATGCTATAGATCCGCAGCGGCACCTTGGGCTGATAATCGGTAAGAACATCCAGAGACGGCAGCGACGGATAAACGATTACTGCTGCAAAAACAAAGATTAACGCCAAAGCCAGTGCCGCAGCCGTGACTAAAACCAACGGAAATGCCCACCAACGGGAAAACATCGACTGGCCGAGTAAAATGACGATTGTTGTAAAAAACAACAACTTAAATAAGCTTAGTGCGTGACGGATGCCACAGCCGAGCGGGTGCTAAGCAATTTAAGCTATGTTTTGAATCGTCGCTATTATAAGCTTGGGTGTGAGCAAAAGAAATGCCAACGAAATAGTTTACACGGCAGGGGGTTGCTGCTAGTATTTAATGTGAATTATATAAACTGGCCCTAACTAGCCTATGTTTAAGGGAAAACTGTCATTTAATCCAAAATTTCTCGAGCGACTATTCAAGTCAAAAGCTCCGGCGCTGATTGGGTGCGATATCAGTTCGTCGTCAGTGAAAATGGTTGAGATCGCCGCGGCCGGTAAGAATCTGTATCGCTTCGAGCGCTACGCGATCGAGTCATTACCGCGCGATGCCGTGGTGGACGGCAACATCAATAATCTCGACGCCGTCAGCGACTGCCTGAAGCACGGCTGGAAACGCATGGGCACCAACATCCAAAACGTCGCGCTGGCACTACCGTCCGCCGCGGTGATCACCAAGAAAATCATCGTGCCCGCCGGACAGCGGGAAAAAGAGCTCGCTGACCGGGTCGAGATCGAGGCCAACCAATACATCCCGTTCGCTCTCGACGAGGTCAACCTCGATTTCCAGGTTATCGGGCCTGCCCCCAACAGTCCCGATGATGTCGAGGTGCTGATTGCGGCATCGCGCAAGGATAAAACTGAGGATCGCGTCGCCGCCGCCGAAAACGCGGGTTTGAAAGCGGTGGTGATGGACGTCGAATCATTTGCGGCGCAGACCGCGTTCGAGCTGATCGAGCACCAGCTGCCGGAAAACGGCAAGGACCAGAACGTCGCGCTTGTCGACATCGGCACCGCGATGATGAATTTCAATGTGCTACGCAACGGCCAATCGATATACATACGCGAGCAGCCGTTCGGCGGCAATCTGCTGACGCAGGAAATCCAGCGTAAGTTCGGCAAGTCGCCCGAGGAAGCCGAGGCGGCAAAACGCGCCGGCGGGCTGCCTGACAACTACGAAACCGACGTATTGGCTCCGTTCCTCGACATGCTAGGGCTCGAAGTCGTGCGCGCGCTGCAGTTTTTCTTTGCCTCCACACAATTCAACCAGGTAAACCACATTCTGCTTGCGGGCGGTTGCGCGGCGATACCCGGCATTGAAGAGGTGGTGGCGAAGCGCGTTGCGGTCAATACCAGGGTCGCGAACCCATTCGCCAACATGGCGCTGTCGTCCAATATCATGCCCAAACACCTGACTAGCGATGCGCCATCGCTAATGGTGGCGTGCGGGCTGGCAATGCGGAGGTTCGACGCATGATCCGCATCAACCTGCTGCCGCATCGCGAGCTAAAGCGCAAACAGCAGCAGCACGAGTTCTATTCGATGTTGGGGGCGGTCGCCGGTCTCGGCGCGACCATCTGGTTTGCCGGGCACTACTCTCTGAACAATCAACTCGAGGAACAACGAGGGCGCAATGGTTATCTCGAATCGGAGATCGTGGCGCTCGACTTGCAGATTGGTGAAATCAAGAAACTTAGGGAACTAACCGCTGCGCTGCTGCAGCGCAAGAAAGTGGTCGAGTCGCTGCAGGCCAACCGCTTGGAAACTGTTTACCTGCTCGATCAGCTGGTACGGCAACTGCCCGACGGCATTTACCTCAAGGGCATCCAGCAGAAAGGCAACCTGATCAATATCACTGGTTTTGCGCAATCGAACTCGCGCGTTTCGACCTTCATGCGCAACCTAGAATCGTCGCCGTATCTTGAAAAACCCAGCCTGATCGAAATTAAAGCCGTGACCGAACGCAACGTGCGTATTAGTGAGTTCAGCCTCGCGGTATTGTTGACGCGCACCAAAGATGACGCAGCGGGCAAGAAACCTGCCGCCACACCGGTGGCCACTGCAACTGGCGCAGCCGCCCCAAGACCGACCGCTCAAGTCGTGGCGCCGGTAACGACTGCCGGCGCAACCCCGATCGCAGCCGCCGCGGCGGCGGGCGAAACTCGCGCCGATGCCAAGCCCGCTGTTCCGGCCGCTAAGCCGGTTGCCGCATCCGCGCCGCCCAGCGCCACTTCGAGCGGGTCATCGCCCAGCAGTTTGCCTAAACGCGAGTAACAACCATGATGACACTTGATGATCTGCGGAACCTGGACCCCAAGAACATTGACAGCTGGCCGGCATTGCCCAAGCTCGGCGTGCTGCTGCTCGCGCTGCTCGCGCTCATAGCCGCCAGCTATTTCCTCGACTGGCAAAGCCAGCTTGAGTCGATTAGCGAAGCCCAGAAAAAAGAAATCGTGCTACGCGAAACCTTCCTCGACAAGAAGAAACAGGCCATAAACCTCGAGGCTTATCGCCAACAGCTTGCTGACATTGAGAAATCGTTCGGCGTGCTGTTGAAGCAGCTGCCCGGCAAGTCGGAAATGGAAGCGTTACTCACCGACATCAACCAGGCCGGCTTGGGCCGCGGCATGCAGTTCGAATTGTTCAAGCCGGCAGCCAGCGAAAACGTGTCGGAGTTTTATGCCGAACTGCCGATCAACATCCGTGTCACCGGCAGCTATCACGATATGGGCGCTTTTGCGACCGACATCTCGAAGCTGTCGCGCATCGTCTTGTTGACCGACGTAAGCCTCACGCAGGTCAAAGAGGGCACGCTCGCCATGGACGCCATTGCGAGAACCTACCGCTACCTCGACGCGGAGGAAACCGCGAAACGGAGAAAAGTGGAGAAGGATGCCAAGGATAAGGCAGCCATCAAATGAAATGTCGTATTCTCATTCTGGCTCTCGCCTGTATAGGGCTAGCCTCCTGCGGCGGCGAACGCTACTCAGATCTCAGACAATTTGTGAAG
Organism: Betaproteobacteria bacterium; assembly: GCA_003153455.1. GTDB lineage: Bacteria > Pseudomonadota > Gammaproteobacteria > Burkholderiales > SG8-41 > PALSA-1004. The sequence goes on from PLYS01000483.1 coordinate 9,047, forward strand.
GATTCCGACAATCTGCCACATGGCCATATCCCGCCGGTGCCTGACGTCAAACCGTATGAGCCGTTTACCTACGACGCTTACAACCTCGTCGACCCGTTCAAGCCGCGCAAGATCGAGCCGCCGAAAACAACCGGGAGCGGCGGCATCCAACCGGATCTGACGCGACGCAAGGATCCGCTCGAGGCCTACCCGCTCGAGAGCCTGCGCATGGTTGGCACGCTCCAGCAGAACAAAGCCAACTACGCGCTGGTGAAGAGCCCTGATAACAACCTGTTCCGGGTCAAACCCGGCAATTTCATGGGCCAGAATTTCGGTTTGATTACCGAGATTTCAGATTCTACGATCAAACTCAAGGAGATCTTGCAAGACAGCGGCGGTGAATGGACCGAGCGGGTGAGCACCATGACGCTGATCGAGGAGGGGACCAAATAATTCAGCACTGCAGAGGCCGTGCAGCACTCTACCGACGGCTTCGCTGATGAATCAGGAGGCAGGACCATGAATTACACCAGTTTGATTTTGAAAACGATACGCAGCCTGGCGTTGGTGCTGGCCGCGAGCTCGGCAGCCGCGGTTACAGCCTGGGCCCAATCTGCGCCGCCCGAGACAATGAACAGCATCGAGGCAGTTGATGTCGCCGGCCAGCGGGGCGGCAACATCGTGATTCGCATTACGCTCAAGCAGCCCCCTGCCAATCCACCGGCCGGGTTTTCGATCAATAATCCGCCACGCATCGCTTTTGACTTCCCGGGCACCGGCAATGCACTCGGCAAGAACACGCAGGAGGTGGGCGATGGCGATTTGCGCAACATGAACATCGTGCAGGCGGGCGGGCGCACGCGGCTGGTAATGAATCTGGCCAAGCCGCTTGGCTACGAAACCAAGATCGACGGCAGGGAAGTGATCATCACGCTGCAGGCCGCGACCACCGACACCGGGACGGCGGCGGTGACCTCCCGCTTCGCCGAGGCCACGCTGAGCGATACGCGCCATAGCTTGCGCGACATAAGCTTCCGGCGTGGCCCGAACGGCGAGGGCCGCATCATTGTCGATCTGTCCGATAACGCGCTCGGCATCGACCTTCGCCAGCAAGGTAGGAGTCTGATCATCGACTTTCAGAACACCGCGCTGCCGAAAAACCTCGAGCGCCGGCTTGACGTGGGCGATTTCGCCACCCCGGTGCAGACCATCGACGCGTTCGTGCAAGGCGATAATTCGCGCATCGCGATCGAGCCGAAGGGCTTGTGGGAGCATTCCGCCTACCAGACCGACAACCGCTTCATCGTCGAGATCAAACCGATCGTCGAGGACCCGAACAAGCTGGTCCGGAGTACACGTCCGGGCTATGCCGGCGAGAAGCTGTCGCTCAACTTCCAGAACGTGGAAGTGCGCGCCGTGCTGCAGGTGATCGCCGACTTCACCGGCTATAACTTCATCACCAGCGACACGGTATCGGGCAACTTGACGCTGCGCCTCAAAGACGTGCCGTGGGACCAGGCGCTCGACATCATCATGCAGGCCAAAAACCTCGGCATGCGCAAGAACGGCAGCGTGGTATGGATTGCGCCGCGTGACGAAATCGCGACCAACGAGAAGCTTGCGCTCGAAGCCAAGGCGCAGGTTGCCGACCTTGAGCCGCTTCGCACGGAGGCGTTCCAGTTGAATTACCATAAAGCATCAGAGTTCCAGGACCTTATCCAGCCGCGCACCGGCGATCAGAAAGGCCGGACCATGTTGTCCAAGCGGGGCTCCGTGGTGGGCGACCCGCGCACCAATACCCTGTTCGTGCAGGACACGCCGTCGCAGTTGGAGGAAGTGCGCGCGCTGATCCGCAGGATCGATGTTCCGGCACGCCAGGTGATGATCGAGGCGCGCATAGTCGAAGCCAGCGACAACTTCACCAGAAACCTCGGCGCAAGGCTGGGCGTATTCGACAAACAAGTCGGGGGCTGGACGGGGGCGGCACAGAACATAACGGTCGGTGGTTCGCTCACTACAACCACTGCTACCACGGGGCAGGCCCTACCCGGCGCGGCAGTGACCACTACTGGCGACTTTACGCAAACGCTCGGCGTGAACTTGCCGGCCACGGGTGCCGCTGGCGTCAATCCGGGCGTGTTTTCGGTAATCCTGTTCAATGCGGGCCTGACACGTTTTCTTAACATGGAGGTTTCCGCGCTGCAGGCCGACGCCAGGGGCAAGATCATCTCCAGCCCGCGCGTAATCACCGCCGACCAGATCGAAGCGACCATCGAGCAGGGCACGCAGATCCCATATCAGACTGCGACCACGAGCGGCGCCACCGCCTTGCAGTTCAAGAACGCAACGCTGTCGCTCAAGGTGAAACCGCATATTACGCCGGATGACAACATCATCATGGATCTCAACATCCACAAGGATAGCGTGGGGGTCACGACCCCGACCGGCGTGACAATCGATACCAAGCAGATCAGCACCGAAGTGCTGGTGCAAAACGGTGGTACGGTAGTGATTGGCGGTATATTTGCACAAACGGAGAGCTCGACTACCAATAAGGTCCCGGTGCTCGGCGACCTGCCTTACCTCGGTTTCCTGTTCCGACAGGATTCCAAGGTGGATAACAAGAGCGAACTTTTGATTTTCATCAGTCCGCGCATTCTAAAGAGCAGCTTGACGTTGCGCTGATCCGAACGTGCCGTCATTACTGGAACGGCCGGTCCCCGGCCGTCTTTCTAGTGCTATGTGACAATGCCGCACATACGGTTTTGGGCGGGTTCACGCTACAATCTGCGACATGTCCAACGGCCTTAGTTCAGCGCAACCTGCAACCGCAGTCCCGGGAAATATCTTCCTCGTCGGGTTGATGGGCGCCGGCAAGACTTCGGTCGGCCGGCTGCTGGCCAAGCGCTTCAACAAGGCGTTCTACGATTGCGACCAGGAAATCGAGCGCCACACTGGAGTAAAAATACCAGTGATTTTTGACATCGAGGGCGAGGAGGGGTTTCGTGCGCGGGAAGCGGCGGTGCTGCGTGAACTGGCGGCCTTGCACGATGTAGTGCTCGCCGCTGGCGGCGGCGCGGTGGTGCGCGAGGAAAACCGGCGCGTGCTGAAGCAGAATGGCACCGTAGTATACTTGCGTGCATCGCTCGACGACTTGTGGCAGCGCACGCGACACGACCGCAATCGCCCGCTGCTACAAACGGCCGATCCGCGCGCCAGGCTTGAACAACTATTCGCGCAACGCGATCCGTTGTATCAGGAAGTCGCGACGCTTATAGTTGATACTGGCAGCCAAAGCCTGCGCAGCCTCGTCCAACAGCTCGAGCAACGTTTGCGCGAACATTTCCGGTCCGCAGGCCACGTCCAGCAGGACCACGTCTGACCAAGCATGTCGGGAGCATTGACCCCGGGCTCAAGTCCCGGTCCATACAAAATGTACACAGTCCATGTCGCATTGACGGATCGCAGCTACCCTATCTACATCGGCGAACGACTGCTCGCGCGCGGTGAACTGCTGATGCGGCATATGCCGCAAAAACGCGCCGCGCTGATCACCGATACCGCAGTGGCTCCGCTCTATCTCGACGCGGTTGCCAACGCGCTTGGCTCTGCCGGCGTCAGCGTGACGCCGGTGGTGATCCCCTGCGGCGAGCAGCATAAGGACTGGCACACATTGAACGCGGTATTCGACGCGCTGCTCGCCAACCATTGCGAACGCAAGACTACGTTGATCGCGCTCGGCGGCGGCGTGATCGGCGACCTCACCGGCTTTGCCGCCGCAACTTATATGCGCGGCGTGCCTTTCATCCAGCTGCCGACGACTCTGCTCGCGCAGGTCGACTCTGCGGTCGGCGGCAAGACCGCGATCAATCACCCCCGCGGTAAAAACATGGTCGGCGCGTTTTATCAGCCGCTGGCGGTGATCGCCGATACCACCACGCTTGGCACATTGCCGACGCGCGAGGTTGGCGCCGGGCTCGCCGAAGTAATCAAGTACGGCCTGATCCGCGATCCGGCGTTTTTCGCATGGCTGGAACAGAATATCGATGCGCTCACCGCGCGCGACGCCGGGGCGCTCGCCTACGCGATTCAACGCTCGTGCGAAAACAAAGCCGAGGTCGTTGCCGCCGACGAGCACGAGGAGAGCGGCCAGCGCGCGCTGCTGAATCTCGGCCATACTTTCGGCCACGCGATAGAGGCAGGCTTGGGTTACGGCACTTGGCTACATGGCGAGGCGGTCGCCGCCGGGATCGTGATCGCGGCGCGCGTCTCGCATCACATGGGGCTGATCAGCGCAGCCGATATCGCACGCATCGCGGCACTGCTGGAGCGCGCTCGCTTACCGGTGACCGCGCCCGATCTCGGGGTCGAGCGTTACCTGCAACTAATGGGGATCGACAAAAAAGTGGAAGGCGGCAGGATCCACTTCATCTTGCTGCGCGGGATTGGTTCGGCGTTTCTCACCGCCGACGTGCCGCAGCGCGCGCTGACTGCGGCGCTTGCAGCTTCCGTCAAACGTGACTGATCTGGCGCCATACGCAGTCGGCCCCCACAACACGCGCGGCCGCCGCAAGAGCGAGGCGCCTCCCGTCGGCCGCAGCGAGTTCCAGCGCGACCGCGACCGCATCATCCACTCGACCGCGTTTCGCCGCCTCGAATATAAAACCCAGGTTTTCGTCAACCACGAAGGCGACCTGTTTCGCACCCGGCTTACGCACAGCCTGGAAGTCGCGCAGATCGCGCGCACGGCCGCACGCAGCCTGCGGCTCAACGAAGACATGGTCGAAGCGATTTCGCTCGCGCACGACCTCGGCCACACTCCATTCGGCCACGCCGGCCAGGACGCACTGCACCACTGCATGAAGCCGTACGGTGGGTTCGAACACAACCTGCAGTCACTGCGTGTCGTCGACATACTGGAACAACGCTACGCGGCGTTCGACGGCCTCAATTTGTGCTTCGAGACGCGGGAGGGCATCCTCAAGCATTGTTCGCTGCAAAATGCGCGCATGCTGGGCGATGTTGGCGAGCGTTTCGTTAAGCGGTGGCGGCCGTCGCTCGAAGCGCAGCTCGCCAATCTCGCCGACGAGATCGCCTACAACAACCACGACGTCGACGACGGACTGCGCTCCGGCCTGCTCGTGATCGAACAGCTCGCACAGGTCGGCATTTTCGCGCGCCACATGCGGCAGGTATTGCGCGAGTATCCACAGATCGAGTCGCGGCGACTGGTGCACGAAACGGTGCGGCGCATGATCAGCACGCTAGTCGTCGATCTCACCAGGCAGACCGCGAAAAATATCAGGGCGCACGCGCCGCGCAGCGTCAACGATGTGCGCGCGGCGCCGCCGCTGATCACTTTCAGCGCCGCAATCCAGCGCCAGCAGCAGGAACTGAAACAGTTCCTGCGGTTGAATTTGTATCAGCACCATCAGGTCGCGCGCATGACCAACAAGGCGAGGCGCATCGTCAGCGACCTGTTTCATGCATTTGTCGACGAGCCGCGGTTGCTGCCGCCGCAATATCATAAGCGGGACATGGCCGACGCCGCGCGCACAGTCGCCGATTACATCGCCGGCATGACCGATCGCTACGCAATGCGCGAGCATCGGCGTTTGTTTGCCGTCGACGATATTTGATACTCTCGATTTTTCCGCACCGCAGCATCGCGTTATTCCCCCATTTACTAAACTCTTGGATTACCATGGTTTTTCAAGGCCTTGAAGTCTGCGGCGTGAGGTTGTATATTTAGCAAGCTCCGCCGCGTTGTTTGCAACTCAAAGCCGGATGGCGGAGCCCGTATCGGCTTTTTTTTGACTTGAGAGGTAGAGTGTGAATCACCCGCCCCTTGCCCAGGGCTTGTATCACCCAGCCAACGAGCACGATGCGTGTGGCGTGGGTTTCGTCGCCCACATCAAGGGCAGGAAGTCGCACTCGATCGTCGAGCAGGGTCTCACTATCCTGAAAAACCTCAATCACCGCGGCGCGGTGGGCGCGGATCCTAAAGCCTCCGATGGCGCCGGAATCCTGATCCAGATCCCGGACAAGTTTTTCCGCGAGGAAATCGGCAGGCAAGGCGCCAAACTCCCGCCCGTGGGCCAGTATGGCGTCGGCATGGTGTTCCTACCGCGCGATCCGGCTTCGCGCTTTGCCTGTGTGTATGAGATCGAGCGCGCGATCAAGGACGAGGGCCAAGCGCTGCTCGGCTGGCGCGACGTGCCGGTTGACAATTCCGACCTCGGCGAGTCGGTGAAATTGATCGAACCGGTAATCCGGCAGGTGTTCGTCGGCCGGGGCGCAGGCGTCACCGTGACTGACGCGCTCGAGCGCAAGCTTTACATCATCCGCAAGAGCGCCGGCCACGCGATCCAGGCGCTCAAGCTCGCGCACGGCAAGGAGTTCTACGTGCCGTCGATGTCGGCACGCACCATCGTCTACAAGGGGATGTTGCTCGCGCACCAGGTCGGCATTTACTACCAGGACCTGCAGGACGCGCGCGTGGTGTCGGCGCTCGCGCTGGTCCACCAGCGCTTCTCTACCAACACCTTCCCGTCGTGGGACCTCGCGCACCCGTTCCGCATGATCTGCCACAACGGCGAGATCAATACGGTGCGCGGCAACGTCAACTGGATCCGCGCGCGCCAGGGCGCGATCTCGAGCCCGATCCTCGGCCGCGACCTCGACAAGCTGTGGCCGCTGATCTACGACGGCCAGTCCGACTCGGCCTCGTTCGACAACGCGCTCGAACTGCTGGTGATGGGCGGCTACTCGGTCGCGCACGCGATGATGATGATGATCCCGGAAGCGTGGGAGGGACACACGCTGATGGATACCAACCGGCGCGCGTTCTACGAATACCACGCGGCGATGATGGAACCGTGGGACGGACCGGCCGCGATTGCGTTCACCGACGGTCGTCTAATCGGGGCCACGCTCGACCGCAATGGGCTGCGACCGGCGCGTTACATCGTCACCGCGGATGATCTGGTGATCATGGGCTCCGAGTGCGGCTGCCTGCCGGTGCCCGAAGAGCGCATCATCAAGAAGTGGCGGCTGCAACCCGGCCGCATGTTCCTCGTCGACCTCGAGAAAGGCCGCATCGTCGACGACAAGGAGTTGAAGGATACGCTCGCCGCGGCAAAGCCATATCGCGAGTGGATCGAGCGCATACGCGTCAAGCTCGACGACGTCGAGAGCGACAAGCTCCAACCCGAGCGCTCGGCGGTCGCACTGCTCGACCGCCAGCAAGCTTTCGCCTACACGCAGGAGGACATCAAGTTCCTGATGACGCCGATGGCGGTTAACGGCGAGGAGCCGGTCGGCTCGATGGGCAACGACTCGCCGCTGGCGGTGCTGTCGGACAAGAACAAGACGCTCTACCACTATTTCAAGCAGCTGTTCGCGCAAGTGACGAACCCGCCGATCGATTCGATCCGCGAGGAGTTGGTGATGTCACTGGTGTCGTTCATCGGGCCCAAGCCCAACCTGCTCGGTATCCACGAAACCAATCCGCCGATCCGGCTCGAGGTCAGCCAGCCGGTACTCGACTTCTTCGAAATGGAAAAGATCCGGCACATCGAGCGCTACACGGAAGGCAAATTCAGGTGTTGTGAGATCGACATCTGCTATCCGGTCGCCTGGGGCAAGCAGGCGATCGAGGCGCGGCTGGCATCGCTGTGCGCACAGGCCGAAGACGCGGTGCGCTCGGGCTACACCATCCTCATTATTTCCGACCGCAAGATCGACCACGAGCGCGTCGCCATCCCGGCGCTGCTCGCGCTTTCGGCGATCCATCAGCACTTGGTTGCGAAGGGCCTGCGCACCAGCGCCGGTCTTGTCGTGGAGACCGGCTCGGCGCGCGAAGTGCATCATTTCGCGCTGCTCGCCGCCTATGGTGCGGAAGCCGTGCATCCGTATCTCGCGCTCGAGACGCTGGTCGCCATGAACAGCGCGCTGCCCGCCGGATTCGACGGCTACAAGGCGATCAAGAATTACGTCAAGGCGCTGGGCAAGGGGCTGCGCAAGGTAATGTCGAAGATGGGCATCTCGACCTACATGTCCTACACCGGTGCGCAGGTTTTTGAGGCAGTCGGGCTGTCGCGGGCGCTGGTCGACAAGTACTTCGCCGGCACCGCCTCGAACGTCGGGGGCATCGGCGTGTTCGAGGTCACCGAGGAAGCGATCCGCATCCATCAGGCGGCATTCGGCAGCGACCCGGTGCTCGCACACGCGCTCGACGCGGGCGGCGAGTACGCATACCGCGTGCGCGGCGAGGAGCATATGTGGACGCCGGATGCGATCGCCAAGCTGCAGCACGCGACGCGCCAGAAGTCGTACGCCACGTACCAGGAATACGCGCGCATTATCAACGACCAGTCCAGGCGCCACATGACGTTCCGCGGGCTATTCGAGTTCCGATTTGGCCAGTTCAAGCCGATCCCGATCGGCGAGGTCGAGCCGGCCGCCGAAATCGTCAAGCGCTTTTCGACCGGCGCGATGTCGCTCGGGTCGATCTCGACCGAGGCGCACACCACGCTCGCGGTGGCGATGAACCGCATCGGCGGCAAATCGAATACCGGCGAGGGCGGCGAGGACCGCCGCCGTTACGCGCCTATCAAGACAGGCGAGACGCTCGCTTCGCGGCTCGGCAAAGGCCGCGTCGAGCGCGATCTCGAGCTCCATGAAGGCGACCTTCTCAAGTCGAAGATCAAGCAGGTCGCGAGCGGCCGCTTCGGCGTGACGGCGGAATACCTCGCTTCCGCCGAGCAGATCCAGATCAAGATGGCGCAGGGCGCGAAGCCCGGCGA
>PLYS01000257.1 GCA_003153455.1 Betaproteobacteria bacterium
CACCACGAGCAGGACATGCGCAAGATGGGCGGCTTGCGCAAATACATGCCGATCACTTACCTGACGGTGCTGATCGGCGCGTGGGCAAACGCAGGGTTGCCTCCGTTCGCCGGCTTTTTCTCCAAGGACACCATCATCGAAGCGGTGCAGGTCTCGCAGATTCCGGGGGCGGCTTTCGCTTATCTGGCGGCGCTCGGCGCGGTATTCGCCGGCGGCTTCTATTCCTTCCGGCTGGTGTTCTTTGCGTTTCATGGCAAGGAGCGCTTTGCTGTGCACGGTCACGACCATTCCGCTGATGATGCTCATGGTGACGGTCATGACGCCGCAGACCACGGACCGCCGCATGAAACGCCCGCTGTGGTCACGGTGCCGCTGATCCTGCTCGCCGTCCCGTCGGTATGCGCGGGCTGGGTGATCGGGGAAGTCGTTTATGGTAACTACTTCGGCAACTCGATAACCATTGCCGCCGCGCATCCCGGAATGACCGAGCTTGCCGGGGAATTCCACGGCGTGGTGCCGATGATGCTGCACGCGGTGTCCACTTTGCCGTTCTGGTTGGCGTTTGCGGGCGCCGCGACCGCGTGGTACCTCTACATTGTGCAGCCGGACCTGCCGGCGGTACTGCGTAAGAAGGCAGGATTCCTGGTCACGATCCTCGATGAGAAATACGGCTTCGACCGCTTCAACGACTGGTTCTTTGCCGGCGGCGCGCGGCTGCTCGGCAGGGGGCTGTGGCAGCGCGGCGACGTGGGCGTGATCGACGGCTTTTTCGTCAACGGTTCAGCGCGCGTGGTCGGCTGGTCCGCTGCCGTGATCCGTCATGTCCAGTCGGGCTACATTTACCACTATGCGTTCGCGATGATCATCGGCTTGCTGTTGTTGCTGTCGGTGCTGCTGATGTCGCCGCGTTGATCGCAAACCCGTAACGACAGAAATAAAACATGAATTATCCGATTCTGAGCGTGGTGATCTGGCTGCCGATTGCGGCCGGGCTGGTGGTGCTGGCGGCCGGCGACCGCCATGCCGGAGTCGCGCGCGTGATTGCGTTGGTTGGCGCTATCGCCGGCCTGCTGGTCGCGCTGCCGCTGTGGACGCATTTTGACCGCATCGCGAGCGGCTTCCAGTTCATCGAGTTCGCGCCGTGGATCGTCACCTTCAACGTCAACTACCATCTCGGCATCGACGGCATATCGCTGCTGCTGATCCTGCTCAATTGCATCACCACCGTGTTGGTGGTGGTGGCAGGGCGGGAGGTGATCCAGCAGCGCGTCGCGCAGTACATGGCGGCGTTCCTGATCCTGTCCGGACTGATGAACGGCGTATTCTGCGCGCTCGATGCGCTGCTGTTTTACGTGTTTTTCGAGGCAACGCTGATCCCGATGTTCATCGTGATCGGCGTGTGGGGCGGGCCGAACCGCGTCTACGCGGCGGTCAAGTTTTTCCTCTATACGCTGATGGGCTCGCTGCTATCGCTGGTCGCCTTGATATACCTGTACAGCGTTGCCGGCAGTTTCTCGCTGCTCGACTTTTACGAGCTGCCGTTGCCGCTGCAACCCCAAATTCTTATTTTCATGGCGTTTCTGGTGGCGTTTGCGGTCAAGGTGCCGATGTGGCCGGTGCACACCTGGCTGCCTGACGCCCACGTCGAGGCGCCGACCGGCGGTTCGGTGGTGCTGGCGGCGATCATGCTGAAGCTCGGTGGCTACGGTTTCCTGCGCCTGTCGCTGCCGATCGTGCCGGATGCGAGCCATGCGCTCGCCGAGTTCGTGATCGCGCTGTCGCTGATCGCGGTGGTCTACATCGGGCTGGTCGCGCTGGTGCAGGCCGACATGAAAAAGCTGATCGCCTACTCGTCGGTCTCGCACATGGGGTTTGTCACGCTCGGCATTTTCATTTTCAGCGCGCAGGGCATGGAAGGCGCGATCCTGCAGATGGTTTCACACGGTTTCGTGTCGGGCGCCCTGTTCCTGTGCGTCGGCGTGATGTACGAGCGCGTGCACTCGCGCCAGATCGCCGATTACGGCGGCGTGGTCAATAAAATGCCGGTATTCGCGGCGTTGTTCATGCTATTTGCGATGGCCAACTCGGGGCTGCCAGGCACCAGCGGGTTCGTCGGCGAATGGCTGGTGATCCTGGCGTCGATGAAAGTCAGTTTCTGGTATGCAGCTCTCGCCGGATCGACGCTCGTCTTCGGCGCCGCCTATACGTTGTGGATGTACAAGCGCGTCGTGTTCGGAGCGGTCGCCAACCATCACATCGAAGAGCTCGCCGACGTCAATAAGCGCGAGATATTCGTGCTCGGCGTGCTCGCGCTGTTGGTGCTCGGCATGGGCCTGTATCCGGCGCCGCTCGGCGAGGTGCTGCACGAATCGGTGAACGAGATACTCAGGCTGGCCGCGCCGGGTCGCAAACTTCTGATGGGAATGTAGTCATGCAATACATCACGCCGCTGGCCCCCGCCTACGCCGAGGTATTCCTGCTCTGCATGGTGTGCGTGATCCTGTTGCTCGACCTGTTCTTGAGAGACGAGCAGCGCGGCATTACCTACGCACTGACGCTTGCGGCGCTTGCCGGCTGCTTCCTGATTACCGGTTTTACCGATCCCGGCCGCGAACAGTATACCTTCAGCGGTATGTTCGTTGCCGATCTGATGGCAAGCGTGCTCAAGCTCGGCATCTACATCGCGGTCGCGATGATGCTGGTGTATTCGCAGTCTTACATTCGCGCGCGCGGCATGTACCGCGGCGAGTTTTTCGTGCTGACGCTGACCGCGATGCTCGGCATGATGGTAATGGTGTCGGCCAACCACTTGCTGACGCTGTACCTCGGGCTCGAGTTGTTGAGCCTTTCGCTCTACGCCGCGGTCGCGCTGCAGCGCGATTCGGCGGTCGCGACCGAGGCGGCGATGAAGTATTTCGTGCTTGGCGCGTTGGCGTCGGGCATGCTGCTCTACGGCATGTCGATGCTCTACGGCGCGACCGGCAGCCTCGAACTCACCCGGATGGCCGGGGTAATCGACAGCGGCGCCGCGGACAACACGATCCTGGTATTCGCGCTGGTGTTCATCGTCGCCGGGCTTGGCTTCAAGCTCGGCGCGGTGCCGTTCCACATGTGGGTGCCCGATGTCTACCACGGCGCGCCGACCGCAGTCACGCTCTTGATCGGCTCCGCGCCCAAGCTCGCCGCGTTCGCGTTCGTGATGCGTCTCCTGGTGAC
>PLYS01000307.1 GCA_003153455.1 Betaproteobacteria bacterium
GGAGCGTCGCCGGCAAGGCCGTCACTACCATTGAGGGGCTGGGTGCGCCTGCGCGCCCGCACCCGCTGCAACAGGCCTTCATCGACGAGCAGGCCGGTCAATGCGGCTACTGCCTGTCAGGCATTCTGATTTCGGCGAAGGCGCTGCTCGCGCGCAATCCGTCGCCGACGCGGCCTGAGATCGCGCAAGCGCTCGACGGCAATATCTGCCGCTGCGGTTCGCATAACCGCATCATGCGCGCGGTGGAAAAGGCCGCGGCGCAGATGCGTGCGGGAGCCAGCGCATGATCCAGAAAAGTGGACACCGGTTTCCCGCCTACGCGAAGCCCGCTTCGGCGGGCGAAGGTAGGTCGGATAAGATCATGCACATGGGATGCTTTTCATGAACGCACCCGTCCTGCCCGGCCCCTTGGCCAGCAATCCGAGCCTCGATCGTTGGGTGGCGTTTCCGGCGCCCGGCAAAGTCACCATCAACACCGGCCGGGTCGAACTCGGCCAGGGCGTGTTGACCGCGATGGTGCAGATCGCCGCCGACGAGCTCGACGTGAATTACTCCCGGATTCGCATGGTGGCCGTCGATACCTTGCTCAGCCCGGACGAAGGTTCGACTACAGGCAGCCGCTCGATCGAGGAGGGCGGTTCAGCGTTGCGTCAGGTCTGCGCTGAAGTGCGCGATCTACTGCTGCAAACCGCCGCGCGCAAGCTCAACGCGGGCCTCGAGAGCCTTACGGTGAAAGACGGCACGATCCGGGTGCGCGCCGGCCCCCATAGCACCACCTACTGGCAGCTCGCCGCGGAAGTCGATCTTGCGCGCGAAGCAAACGGGCAGGTGAGCCCCAAGCAGGCCGGCGAACTCGGGCTCGTCGGCAAGGCAGTGCCTCGTCTTGATATCCCGGGCAAGCTCACCGGGGCCGCGTACGTTCATGACCTCGAATTCCCCGGAATGCTGCATGGCCGCGTGCTGCGCCCGCCTTCCTATCGAGCCACGCTGAAGTCGCTCGATGCCGCGGCAGTGCGCGCGATGCCCGGCGTGGAAGCGGTCGTCCGCGAAGGCAGCTTCGTCGGCGTGGTCGCCGCGCGCGAAGAGCAGGCCATCAAGGCCATGCAGGCCCTCGCACGCAGTGCAGTATGGGATGAGCAGGCTGACCTGCCTGATGTCGACGCGATTCCCGATTTCCTGCTCGCACAGCCGGCCGAGGATGAAATCCTTAGAGAGAAATCCTTCGCGTCTGCCGCCGGCGGCAAGGCGTTGGTTTCAACCTTCACCCGCCCTTATCTTGCGCATGCATCGATCGGCCCTTCGTGCGCGGTCGCCTGGTGGCATGACAGCCGGCTCGAAGTATGGTCCCACAGCCAGGCGATCTTTCCACTGCGCGCCGAGCTCGCCAAGATATTGCATATTGATGTCTCAGGTATCGTGGTCAGGCACGCGGAAGGCGCGGGCTGCTACGGACACAACGGCGCCGACGATGCCGCGCTCGATGCCGTGCTGCTGGCACGCGCCGTCGAGGGGCGTCCGGTGAGGTTACAGTGGATGCGCGAAGACGAGTTCGGCTGGGAACCGTTCGGCCCGGCGATGGTGGTCAAGATGGAGGGAACGCTCGACCGAAACGGGAGAGTGGCAAGCTGGCACGAGCAAGTCTGGAGCAACCGGCATATCACGCGGCCCGGCCGCCATCCCAACCCGGGACTGCTTGCGGCGTGGCATATCGATCCGGAGATCGAGCCGTCGCCGGCAATTGATATGCCGCTAGCGATGGGCGGAGGCAGCCAGCGAAACGCGCTGCCGTATTATGATTTTCCAAACGAGCGCGTCGTCAATCACGCGGTGAGGGCGATGCCGCTGCGCGTGTCCACGCTGAGAGCGCTCGGCGCCCATCTCAACGTGTTCGCCATCGAATCGTTCATGGACGAGCTGGCCGAAGCCGCGGGAATCGATCCCGTCGAGTTCCGGCTGCTCCACCTTAAGGACGAACGCGCCTGCGCGGTCATCAAAGCCACCGCAGCCAAAGCACACTGGAAGCCCGGCATGAAGGGCGACGGCACGCGCGGCATGGGGATCGGTTTTGCGCGCTACAAGAATATGGGTAACTACGTCGCCGTCATTGCCGAGGTCATCGTCGAGCAGTGCGTGCGCGTGCCGCGCGTAGTGACCGCGGTTGATTGCGGGCGTGTGGTCAATCCTGACGGGGTTATCAACCAGGCGGAAGGCGGCATAGTACAGGCGACGAGTTGGACGCTCAAGGAGCAGGTGCGCTTCGACCGGACGCGGATTACGTCCCGTACGTGGGAGGACTATCCTGTCATTACATTCAGCGAAGCGCCGAAGATCGAGACCGTGCTGATCGACCGTCCCGAAGAGCCCTCGCTGGGAGTGGGCGAGGGCATGGTTGGCCCCACCGCAGCCGCCATCGGCAACGCCGTGTTCAATGCCCTGGGCGTACGCGTGCGCGACCTGCCGCTGACGCGCGAGCGGATCATGGCGGCGCTGCATGAATGAAGCCGTGAGAAAGGTATTGACCTGGCACGAAATTGGCGTGAGGCTGATCAGACCCGGTGTGGCCGTGTTGCTCGCGGCTACGGCCCTCGCCACGTGGGCGCAGCGAGGCGGCACCCATGTTCCTGCGCCAGGCTCGGGACTAAGCTATCCGGCCAGACCGATCCGGCTCATCGTGCCACTGGCCGCGGGAGGCGGCGTCGACACCTCCGCGCGAGCCATCGGTCAGAAACTGACCGAGGCGTGGGGCCAGCAAGTGGTGATCGAGAACCGGCCCGGCGCGGGCGGCACAATTGCGACCGAGATGGTCGCCCGCGCGGCGCCCGATGGCTATACCCTGTTGATGGCATCGTCCGGCCACGCCATCACACCGAGTCTCTACAAGCTCTCCTATGATGCGATTAGGGATTTCGCGCCGATCACGGTGGTCGTGCTCGCTCCCAACGTCCTGGTGGTCCATCCTTCGCTGCCGGTGCGCTCGGTGAAGGAATTGATCGCGCTTGCCAAGGCGCGCCCGAACGAACTCTTATGGTCGTCTTCGGGCAACGGCAGTCCGCAGCATTTCGCGTTGGAACTGCTCAAGATAATGACCGGGGTCAGGATTGTGCACGTGCCCTATAAAGGGACCGCGCCCGGCATGACCGACCTGATCGCCGGGCGCGTCTCCGTGACTTCCGCCAGCATCGTTTCGACGATGCCCCACGTCAACGCCGGCCGGCTGCGCGCGCTGGCAGTGGCGAGCGGCAGGCGCTCGCAGGTCGCGCCTCAGCTTCCCACCGTTGCGGAATCCGGTGTTCCCGGATACGAAATCGACGTGTGGCATGCCACAATGGCGCCGGCCGCGACGCCGAAGGAGATCGTCGCCAGGCTCTACGAGGAGATCGCGAGGATACTCGCGCAGCCAGATGTGAGAGAGAGATTGCTGGCGATGGGACTCGAGCCCGTCGGCAATTCGCCCGACCAGTTTGCGGCTTACCTGCGTGCGGAGGTGGCCAAGTGGGCGAAGGTGGTTCGCGAAGCCGACATCCGAATCAATTAGCTAAGGAGAAAAAAATGAAGCTTACGTTGCGTAGCTCCGTATTGGCGCTGTTATGCATGTCATTCGTCATAGGCGCGGGCTCGGCCGCGGCACAGAATTACCCGACCCGGTCAATACGTGTGATCGTGCCGTTTGCGCCCGGTGGCGCGACGGATGCGGTGCTGCGCATGCTCGCACCGCGGCTGTCGGAAAACCTGGGCCAGCAGGTGGTGGTCGACAACCGTCCTGGCGGCGCCTCGACTATCGGCATGGATATCGTTGCGAAATCCGCACCGGATGGTTATACGCTGGGAGTGGCCAACCTTTCCTTTGGCGTCAACCCGAGTCTGCTCAGCAAGATGCCATACAACACCGAGAAAGATTTCGCGCCGGTCAGCCTCATCACGATAGTCCCGCTGGTGCTATCGGTGCATCCGTCGGTGCCGGCGAAATCGGTCAAAGAGTTGATCGCGCTCGCGAAAGCCAAACCAGGCAGCCTCAACTATTCTTCGTCGGGTAATGCCAGTGCGACGCAAATGGCTACCGAGCAGTTCAAGTACATGACTGGCATCGACATTGTGCACGTTCCCTACACCGGCGGCGGCCCCGCTCTGATTGCCGTGCTCAGCGGGCAAGTTTCGGTCTATTTCGGCGGCATTCCATCATTGTTGCCGCACTTCAAATCCGGCAGGCTGGTGGGCCTGGGGGTAACGACTGCAAAGCGCGATCCTGCAATCCCGGAGATTCCGACCATAGCCGAAGCCGGTGTGCCCGGCTATGAATCGCGCGAGTGGCAGGGCATCGTGGTCCCCACGGGCACTCCCGGTGCGGTCATCAAGCGGCTGCACCAGGAATTCGTCAAGGCTTTGGCGGCGCCCGAGCTGAAAGAACGCTTTGCGGTCGTGGGCGCGCATGCGGTGGGCAGCACACCCGAAGAGTTCGCGGCTCACATCAAAAAGGAAATCGCGACCATGGGACGAGTGGTCAAGGAAGCGGGTATCCGCATTGAGTAAGACCGTGGTACGTGGATCGTGGAACGTGGCACGTGGTTCGTGGCTCGTGATTAGTAAGCACGGCCCGCTGGAATTTGGTATTTCTGGTCACCAGTCACAAGCCACGTACCACGAGCCACGAATTACGAACAACGAATCACGATCCACGAACCACGAACAACGAATCACGTGCCACGTACCACGAACCACAGTTTTTAAGGAGAGTAATTAATGGCGTCTAACGGTCCCTGGATCGAGCATTTCCCGGGCAACTTCGTCTGGTCGAATGCAGTGCTCGTCACCAAAGGGATGGCGCCTTATGGCGCGGTCGCGCTCGGGGAGATCGACGAAGTCTGCGAACGGCTGAAGCAGCGCCAGAGCGAACCCGATGCGTGGCGGCAGGAGTGGTGCGCGCTGGCGAGCCGGCTCGAAAAAGTCGCCGATCGGGCCGCCGCCGAGGGACATCAGTTCACCGCCGGCAACTACTATCTGCGCGCCGGCATGTATTACTTCACCGGAGAGCGCTTCGTGCTCCCGGGCGAACAAAAACAGGAAATCGGCCGCAAGTCCCTGCAATGCCAGCACGCAGGTTTGGAGCGGCGCTACCCGAACCTGGAGCGCGTGGAAGTTCCGTACGAAAACACCACGCTGCCGGCGCTGTTCATGAAAGCGCCGGGTGTGTCGGGGCGCGCGCCGACCGTAGTGGTGTTCAACGGCATGGACAACTGCAAGGAAATGAGCGTGCTGTTCGCCGGCCTCGAGTTTGCCGCGCGCGGCTGGCATACGCTCGCGATCGACGGGCCGGGGCAGGGCGAGTCGCTGCGGCTGCGCGATCTGCACGCCCGTCATGATTATGAAGTCCCGGGCAAGGCCGCCTACGAGTATGTCGCCGCGCGGCCGGAAGTCGATCCGAAGAAGGTCGTGATCATGGGGTACAGCTTCGGCGGCTATTACGCCGCGCGCATCGCCGCGTTCGAGCACCGCTACGTTGCCGGCGTGGCTTTCGCGGCCCTGCACTGGGACCTCGCTGCGTGGCAGATCGAGATCAAGCGCAGGCACGAGACCGATCCGAAAACAACCGCGCAATCGACTTTCCATTTCCGGTGGGTCATGGGCGCCGATACCATGGATGCGGCGATTGAAAAGGCGAAACAGTTCTCGCTGGCAGGAGTCGCCGAGAAAATTACCCGCCCGTTTCTGATCGTGCATGCCCAGGACGACAAGGTCGTGCCGGTCGCGTCCGCCCACAAGCTTTTCGAGGCGGTCGGATCCAAGCGCAAGACCTTGAAGATACTCACCGCCGGGGACGGCGGCACCTATCATGCCCAGGCCGACAATCGCCAAGTCGGGGTCGATTACATTGCGGATTGGATAAGCGACAATATTTGATCTCTACTCAGGCCGGATATTGGCGGCGCGCACCAGCTTCTCGTATTTGACGAGTTCTTTCCTGATGAATGCATCGAGATCCTGAGGCGAGCTCCCAACGACCTCGATGCCGTCGTTGAGCAGCCGCTCTTTCATGTCCGGCGTGCCGAGAACTCTGACGGCTGCAGCGTTGAGTGTGGCGACGATGGCATCCGGCGTGGATCTGGGCAGGAGCAGGGCGAACCAGCCCACCAGCTCGTAACCCGGCAGGCCGCTCTCCGCAATCGTCGGAATCTCGGGCACGGCGGGAAAGCGCTTCGGGCTGGTGACCCCAAGCGCGCGCAGCCTGCCCGTTTTGACCAAAGGCAGGCCTGTCGACATAGCGCTGAAATAGAGCGTGATCTGTCCTCCGACAAGGTCGGTAACGACCTGACTGCCGCCTTTATAGGGTATGTGCAGCATATCGATTCCGGCCATCCATCTAAACAATTCCGGCGCAATGTGAGTCGGGCTGCCGAAACCCGCGGACGCATAGGTCAGCTGTCCCGGTTTCGACTTTGCCAGCGCGATCAAATCCTTTGCCGATTTAACCGGCAGTGACGGATGCACGACCAGCAGCACCGGCGTGGTGCCGATCAGCGTGACCGGCCCCAGATCCTTGCGCAGGTCGTACGGCATCTTGCCGTAGATGCTGACGTTCGCGACCTGCGATGAATTCGCCAGCAGCAAGGTATAGCCGTCCGGAGCGGACTTCGCAACGAAATCGGAACCAATGTTGGTGTTGGCACCGGGCTTGTTATCGACTATCACCGACTGCCCAAAAGCCTCGCCGAGTTTCTGCCCGACGACACGGGCCGCGGTATCGACTCCGCCGCCGGCAAGGTAAGGGACCACGATGCGGATAGGGCGGCTAGGGTAGTTTTGCGCCAGCGCAGAGGCCGCGAGAACAATGGTCAAGACGGGGAGCGCACAGACATGGGCAGGCAAACGCGCACCAATCATCGACCTTCCTTCT
>PLYS01000575.1 GCA_003153455.1 Betaproteobacteria bacterium
ACAGCGCGTCGCTGGCGGTGGTGTGTGAGGTATAGGGAAAAGTGTCCAGGGCAAGATCCGCCAGCCGGTAACGCGCCAGATGCTCGGCCAGGGGCTGGCGTGGCGCGAACACGAGCCGCTCCGGGGCGACCCCCTTGGCAGCCGCGGCGCGCCGCAGATTCCGGACTGCCCACTGATTCGCTTCCAGCAGCCACAGCACGCTGTCCGGCACGGCCTGCATGATCCGCATCCAGCGTCCAAAAACGTCGGGCAGGATTTTGTAACTCAGATTGAAGCAGCAAAAAACCAATCCCTGCGCCGGCAAGCCGTATTCCTCACGGGTTGGGATGCGGTCGCTGATCTCCCGGCGGCGGTCGTTGATCTGATAGCAATCCGGCAGCCGCACCACCTTCTCGCTATAGTAGCGTTCCATTCCCGAGGGGATGATGAACGGATCGGCGATGATGTAGTCGATGCAGTCGGTTCCCATCGTGCCGGGATAGCCCAGCCAGTTGACCTGAATCGGAGCGGGCCGCAAGGCCATGATTTGAGACCGCGAGCCCTGGGTGTAGCCTTTGAGATCGACCAGGATATCCACGGCGTCGTTGTATATCGCCTGCGATGCGGCGACGTAAGACCGGTCAGCCACATCGGTGAAGCGGTCGCACGCGCCGCGTATGCGCGCGCGGATCGCGCTGCCGTCGTCCAGTCCATAGGAATAGGCATGGATCTCGAAGCGATTCCGGTCATGTATCTCAAACAGCTCCGCGATCAGGTACGAAGTCGCGTGTTTATGAAAGTCCCACGACAGATAGCCGATGCGCAATTTGCCGGACGAGCGGCGACGGCCCGAAAAATCGAAGCCAAGACGAGACCGCGAGGCAGCCAGCGGCGCGAGTTCCTGTGCGGCCCACGCTCTGGCGCAAGCGAGCTGTTCATCCGGAGTAGTCGGCTGCGACAGGATGCTGAACGGTGATACCCCGACGCCGGCCTTGCCGATCGCTTCGTGCCTCAGCCGTTCCCATAATTTTTCGATGCCGTCCCAGTCGCACGTATGCTGGCGCAGATGGATCAACGCGCCCAGCGCCGGGAAATAGTCGGACTGCAGCGCCAGAGCTCGCTCATCAAGCACGGCGGCCTCGTTGAGACGGCCCTGCAGCTTCAGGGTCTCGGCAAGATTGAAGTGGGCTTGCACATGATTCGGATCGTGCGCCAACGCTTTGCGGTAATACATTTCGGCTTGTCCGAAATCGCCGGATTCCCGGTAAGCAGTGCCGAGCTCATTGCAACTCTCGGCCTGATTTGGATCAATCTCGAACGCCTGCCGATAGTGGGCAAGCGATTCCGCGCGCCGCCCTTGAATCCGCTGCAACTTGCCCAGGTTGCGGTGCGCATCGAAGCTGTCTGGAGCAAGCTGGAGTGCTCTTTCGAACAACACCTGCGCATCGGAAAATAACCCTTGTTCGACGCGGAAGTTGCCCAGATTGATGCATGCATCAACGAAGTCGGGTTTAATGGCGAGCACTTTTTCGTAGCACGCAACAGCTTCATCGCGCCGCCCGAGCGTCATGAACGCGTTGCCGAGATTGTTGCGGGCCTGAACTTGCCTGGGATCCAGTTCCAGCGCCCGGCGGAAGCATGCGATCGCATCATCAGTGCGCCCTTGCTGCGCATACACCAGCCCTAAATTGTTATGGGCTTCGGCATGGTCCGGAGCCTGAGTCAGTGCGCTGCGATAGGCGGCTGCCGCTTCGTCGAGTTGGCCGACGCGCTTGAATAGCGTGCCGAGGTTGAAGTAGGCGTCAACATGGTCGGGCTGCAGCGTCAGCACTTTGCGGTAACATGCGGCCGCTTGCTCCGTCTGTCCCGACTCGGCCAGGGCATTGCCCAGGTTGAGGTGAACATCGGGATCGCCGGGGGAGCTGTCGGCGGCGGTGCGCAAGGCGCTAACCGCCTCGGTGAGATTGCCTTGCGAGCCCAGCGCCAGCCCCAGTCGCATGTAAAGCAGCCCGTGCGAAGCGCCAAGGCTCAATGCCTTGCGGAAAGCGGTCTCGGCTTTTGCATAATCCTGCGCGGCAAGGAGCGCCAAACCAAGGTTCTCCAGCATCGCCATATCCTGCGGGTTGGCCTCGAGCGCCCGGCTGATAAGGGAGGCTGCCTCGGGGGCATTTCCGCTCATCAAGCGCACCAGGCCAAGCAGATGCAATGCATGCTGATTGCGTGGCGCCTGTTTGAGAATTTCGCCGCACAGCCGTGCCGCTCCGGCAAGGTCATGCGCATTGAAGCGACCGAACGCCTCGCGCAGCTTCCCGGCTAACATGACCGACTATTCCAAGACTTTAAAGGCTTGCGCAGGCTTGCCACCAAGGTAGATCTCCCACGCCTGCTGATAAGCGCGTTCCAGATTGCGCGTGAAACGCCGCGTGTCAAACAGCGGCTCGCGTCTCCGGTTGCGCGCAAGCTTCGACTTCAGCTCAGCCACGCGCGTGCGCTCGGTAGCAAGCGCAACCGCAAGTTCCTCGTATTCCGCAAGCGTGCGCGTCACCAGTTCCGGCATCCCGATCGCTTCCAGGCAGCTCGCCGAAACGCGCGAGGCGAAGTGCCGGCCCATCAGCGTCACCACCGGCACGCCCGCCCATAATGCATCGCTCGTCGTCGTGTGACCATTATAAATCCGCGTATCCAGCGCAACATCCGCCAGTTGCAGGCGCCGCAGATGCTGCGGCTTGGGCAGCCCGACGGCGAACACCAGCCGCTCGGGCGCAACACCGTGCGCATGGGCCGCATGCCTCAGGTTGTCCTCCGCCCAGTGATCGCCCGCAAACAACCACAGCACCGCCTGCGGCACGCGTCGCAGAATGCGCATCCACGCCGCGAACATCACCGGATCGAGCTTGTAGGACCGATTGAACGAGCACAGCACCATGGCCTCTTCGGGCAGGCCATGATCCCCGCGGCGACAGACCTCGCTCGCCACCGGCTGCCGATCGTCGTTGGCCTGATAGCAATGCGGCAAATAAATCAGTTGCTCGCTGTAATAGCGCGCCTCCCCGGGCGGCACCACGACCGCGTCGAGGATCGCATAATCGATAAAATCGGCGCCACAAGTCCCCGGAAAACCCAGATACGTCATTTGCAGCGGCGCCGGCCGCAACGCGCAGATCTCGAACCGGATGCCTTCCGTCCAGCCCTTGAGATCGACCAGGATATCGACACCGTCAGCAGCGATCTGCTCGGCAGCGGCACGATGGCTGAGCGCACGGATGTCGCGGAACACATCGCTTGCCGCGCGGATTTCGGGCCGGTAGTTGCTGCCATCGTCCGGACCATACGAATACGTGTGTATGTGAAAACGTTCGTGGTCATGCCGCTGGAAAACGCCGCGCATCAGATGGACGGTGGCATGGTTGTGGATATCGCTCGACAAATAGCCGACCGTGATGCGCTCGCCAGCTACCGCCGTCCGCCGCTCCGCAGCAAACTGCGGACGATACCGCATGCTGATGTTCTGTGCCGCGCGCTGCGCAATCACCAAGTTGCGCGCCGGCTCGTCACAGCGCGTCACATTCGCCAGCGGACCTTCCTCCTGCCCGCGGGGCACCGCATCTGCCTCAGCAGCCTCGAGCCGCGACAAATGCCCGGCAAGCTCTTTCCAATCGCATATGCCCAGCAGCTCATACACCAGCGCTGCTCGCATCCCAGCATGCCCGGGCGCCAACTCCACCGCACGCCGCAGCGCACCCACCGCTTCATCCAGCTTGTGCGATTTCACCAATACCTGCGCAAGGTTGCGCCAGCAGATCGCACTATCCGGGGCGAGTCCGGTCGCGCGTGCTTGCGCCGCTATCGCCTCCTCGATCACGCCCTGACCCAGCAGCGCGATGCCGAGGTTGCTCCATGCCGATGCCAGCCGCGGGTCAAGCTCGATCGCGCGCCGGAACGCTTCGGTCGCGGCAGCGGATTCACCCAGACTGAGCCTGACGTTAGCAAGGTTGCTCCATGCCGCGGCGAAGCCAGGTTCGAGCTCGACCGCGCGCTGGCACGCCGATATGGCTTGCCCAAGGTCTCCCGCCTCGCGCAGCGCGTCACCGAGGTTGCTCCATACCGGAGCAAGCCGCGGGTTGACTTCAAGCGCGCGGCGATAGGCATCGACTTCCTCCGCTCTCTCGCCCTGGGCACCGAGGGCGCCGCCGAGATTGCTCCAGGCTTCGGCGAAATCCGGCTTCAGTCCCAGCGCCTTCCGGTAAGCTTCGATGCCTCGTGCTGCTTCGCCCTGCGCCACCAAGACCGCGCCGAGATTGAACCACGCTGCTGCAAGATCGGGGCGCAGCTGCAGCGCCCGTTCGGCCGCCTCACGTGCCTCCGCCAACTGTCCCCGAAATCGCAAGGCATGGGCAAGTCCGTTCCATGCTTTCGCATCTCCCGGTGCGTACTCGAGCGCGCGGCGGCACGCATCAATGGCTTCGTTCAGCCTGCCTTGCAGCCTCAACTGGACGCCCAGTTCGCGCCAGTGAGCGGGATCTTGCGGCGGCATGTCGTTGGAGATTAATGCTCGTGGTGTGGCAACAGATGCTGTCGGGGCTTGCATCGAGGCCCGATTATGCGATGCTGACCCCACGCTGCGCCGGGTTTGGTTTTCGCGTATTGAATCATGATGACTCGCACTGTGGCTTATGAGGCAAAAGATTGTTGCGCCGCGCATTTCCGCAGTTGCGGCGGGTCGCGACGACGCAACATTCTAGGGACATCTGCGTGGGGTGTCTAAGTTTTCTTGCGGCTGGTCCGCTCCGGCGAAATGCGTCGTGATATTGCTGGTCGTGATTACCAGATTCAAAATCCGCAAAACAAAAA
>PLYS01000322.1 GCA_003153455.1 Betaproteobacteria bacterium
GAGATGCGCATATCAGCTCCGAACCGTGTTCATTTCGGGTTTATTCCGGCTGAATCTTCGCCGCAGTGGCAACCTGCGCCCATTTCTGCTTCTCCGCCATTACATAGTTTTTGAATTGCTCCGGCGACTCGCCTCCGGCAATGCCACCCAGTTCGGCAAAACGTGATTTGATCTCAGGCGATGTGAGAACGATCTTTGCGGCGCGATATATCTTGTCGATCGCGCCGGCAGGGGTCTTGGCGGATGCGAACAGGCCAAACCAGCCGGTGACCTGAAAATCGGGATAGCCCGCCTCCTCCATCGTCGGCACATCGGGCAACTCGGGTGCGCGCTGCTTGCCAGTCACCGCAAGCGGGCGAAGCCTGCCGCCGCGGATAAACCCCATCGTGCTCGGAAGACTGCTGAATATCATGCTGACCTGGCCGGCCAGCACGTCTATGAGGGCCGGGCCGGTGCCCTTGTAGGGAACGTGCACGATGTTGATGCCCGCTTTGAGCTTGAACAGTTCTCCCGACATATGGACGGACTGGCCGCGGCCCGAAGACGCAAAGGAAATCTTGCCCGGGCTGGCTTTCGCAAGCGTCACCAGCTCGTTAACGGTTTTCGCGGGCACAGCTGGATTGACCACCAGCACATTGGGATTGGAGATCACCGTGGTGATGGGAATCATGTCCTCCGGCTTGTAACTAAGGTTCTTGTAGAGCGCGTAATTGATCGCATTGGGTCCGATGTTGCCCATCAGGATGGTATAGCCGTCGGGAGTCGCGGCGAGAAACGCCTGGACGCCGATGATGCCGGAGGCGCCCGCCCGGTTCTCCACGACGATAGGCTGGCCCAATTCGATACTCATTCTGTCGGCGAGTGCCCGGGCCGCGATGTCGGTGGTGCCGCCGGGCGCAGCCGGCACGATGATGCGAATCGGCTTGCTCGGGAAGACATCCGCCGCCTGCAACGGCGTCAACGGCAGTGCGATCAGCGCTAGAACCAATGCAAGCAAGCGAGAGTAGTCCATGGCTAAGCTCCTAAAATGGATTGCGGGATCCAAGCCCATCCCCATGCCACCTGTCTTGATCAGCGCGCCTGGACCCGAGCTGCTGGGCCATCCAGTCGGCCGATTGCGGGCGGTAACGATATGGCCGGCGGCGAAGATACGCGACGCATTCATCAATGAAAAATCCATGTTTGCTCCTCGATAACCGGATAGTGATAATAACAACATTATTGTCGGGAGAAATTATGCCGATCCGGTTTTTTGTTGCTGGTATTGTCCCGATTGGCCTGATGGCGTTGTGCACCGGCGTCGTATCGGCGCAGAATTATCCGGACAAACCCATCCGCGTCCTCACCACTACATCAGGAGGACCCAACGATTTCGCGTCGCGCCTGATCGCAGACGGAGTCATGGGCAGCCTGGGGCAGCGGATGATAGTGGAAAATCGCGCAATCGTCGGAGTGGAAATCGCGGCCAAAGCGCCACCCGACGGCTATACCCTGCTGCACTACACCAACGTGCTCTGGCTCATGCCGCTGTTTCGGGACGGCTTGCCATGGGATCCGGTACTTGATTTTGCGCCGATCACGTTGACGATGACACAACCGAACATCGTCGTCGTGCATCCCTCCGTGCCGGTAACATCCATCAAGGAGCTGATCGCCCTGGCCAAGGCAAGACCGGGAGAACTCAACTATGCCTCAAGTTCGACCGGTGCCACCAATCATGTCGCGGCCGAATTGTTCAAGTCCATGGCGGGCGTCAGCATATTGCGCATCAACTACAAAGGCGGCGGGCCGGCGGTCAACGACCTGATAGCCGGCCATGTGCACGTGATGTTCGGCAGTGCAGGCGTGGTGGCGCCCCATACCAAGGTGGGCAGACTGCGCGCCCTGGCGGTAACCAGCGCCGAGCCGACCGCGCTGGCTCCCGGTTTGCCCACGGTGGCTGCAGCAGGCCTGCCCGGGTACGAATCGTCGCAATGGACCGGCATGCTGGCGCCGGCCAAAACGCCTGCGGCGATCATCCAACGGCTCAACCAGGAAATCACCCGGGTCCTGCAACGAGCGGACGCGAAAGCGCGGCTATTCAGCTTGGGGATAGAGGCCATCCCGGGTTCGCCGGAAGAGTTTGCGGCCACAATCAAGTCGGAGATGGCGAAGATGGACAAGGTGATCAAGGATTCCCGCCTGCGTGAATAGATGATGCCGGACGCAGTTGTCTCTGCGCTTTCGCGCCGTCAATTGATCCCGTACTTCCGTTCCAGCGCCTTGATTTCCGGCAGACCGAGCAGGTCGGTGAGGTCGTCAAAAGCCATGAGCCGGTCGGCGTACCGTTTCAATGAGCCGGTTTCTTTCATTTCTTTCATCAGCGCCATGATCACCGGCGCTGCCGCCTGCAATGCACCAAAAGGCGAGATGATGACGCGGTAGCCCATCGCTGCATATTCCGGAATGTCGATGTAGGCCGTCGCGGAATAGTTGACCAGCGAGGCCATGAGCGGAATGTTGAACGAGGCCCCGACCTTCTTCATTTCGTCGCGGCTCTTGCAGTTATAGAGCAAGGGCCAGAACACGTCCGCGCCGGCTTCGGCGTAGGCGTGTCCGCGATCCAGCAGCTCGTTCAGTCCGCAATCGAGATACGAGTCGCTGCGGACCGCAATCACGAAATCAGCGTTGATCCGGGCATCGACCGCCGCGTGGATCTTCTCGACCATTTCCCGGATCGGCACGACATGGCGGTCGGGCATGTTGCCGCATTTCTTCGGATGCGTCTGGTCCTCCATATGAACGCCCGCGACGCCGGCCTTTTCGTATTCCTGGATGGTGCGCCTGACGTTGATCGGATTGCCGTGCCCGGTATCGGCATCGGCGAAAACCGGAATGTTCACGGACCCGGCGATGTTGCGCGCATGCGCGAGCATTTCGGTGATCGTCACCAGTCCGACATCCGGCTTGCCGTAGATTGCCGCGCTGGTCGCAAAGCCCCCCATGTAGATGGCTTGGTGCCCGACTTTTTCGGCGATTTTCGCAGTGACGCAGTCGTGCACGCCCGGCGCAAAGAGCACTTCCTTGTTTTTTATGTATTCGCGAAAGCGTTTCACTGCATTCATTTTTCATGTCCTCTGACTAAAACGGATTGGCGGAGAATTCACTCGACCTTCACGCCTGCGTCGCGAATCACCTTGCCCCATACCTCAGTTTCGCGCGCCACCCATTTGCGCAAATCATCCGGCGGGCCGCCGACCGGCTCTATGGCGAGCACCGCCATGCGTTCGCGCACATCGGGTTGCTGCATGATGAGACCGACTTCCTGGTTGAGCTTGTTGACGATGCGCGCAGGCGTCTTCGCCGCTGCAAACAGCCCGAACCAGCCGCTCACCTGAAATCCGGGAACGCCAGCCTCCGCTATCGTGGGCAGATCGGGAAGCAGCGTGGAGCGTTTGGCGCCGGCGACGGCAATGCCGCGCAGCGCGCCGGTCTTGAGGTGAGGCATCATGATGGACACCGAATCGAGTGCCGCCTGCAGGCGGCCGCCAAGCAGGTCCGGCATCTGTGCCGCCGAACCCTTGTACGGCACATAGACCATGTTGGTGCCGGTCATACGCTTAAAGAGCTCCCAGCCGAGATGCTGCGCGAGGCCGGGCGCCGAACCCGCATAGGACAGCTTGCCGGGGTTCTTTTTCGCGTAATCGATCAGCTCCTTCACCGATTTCACGGGCAGCGTAGGATGAACCACCATGACGTAGGGAACCGTCGCGGCCAACGTGATGGGGGCGAAATCCCTGACAGCGTCGAAGGGCACCTTGGAATAGAGACTGCTGAACGTGGCGTGGGAACTGGCGGACATCAGCAGCGTATGGCCATCGGGCTGCGACTTGGCAACCATGTCGGTGCCGATGATCCCGCTCGCACCTGCGCGGTTATCGATGACGACCTGCTGCCCCAGCCGCTCGCCCAACTTGGCGCCGAGGATGCGGGCCAATACGTCCGTGACGCCGCCTGGCGGGAATGGCACGATCATGCGTATCGGACGTTGGGGATAGTCCTGCGCCATGACCGTTGCAGCGGAAACTGCGATCAACGCAAGCAGCACGCGTGCATATATTCTTGATTCCATCGCGCTCCCTCTTCTAATTACGCAGCGCGCACAAATGATTGGCTACGACTCCATTTACTTAGCGCGCTGAAACCGTGGTCTGAGCTGACCGCATTTATTTGCCGACTACTTACTATTCTCCTTTGCCGGCTGATTTGGCGGCGGCTTTGGCTGATTCCATCGTCTTTTCCTTTTCTTCTTTGGTCAGCTCGCCTGCAGGTGCAGGTACCGGTGCAGGTGCCGGCGCAGCCTGGGACGACGGCTGGGCAGGTGGTTGCGAGGGCGGCGTGGGTTCTTTGCCGCATGCGCTCAGAATCACTGTCACAACGGCCGCAGATAGGAGCAAGGATTTCATGAGTTTTCCCCGAAAGTGAAGTTACTGAAGGAACAAGGTCGTTTACGTGCGCAGCATTCAGTATGGATTCTACTCTGTAATCCAATCACCGCAGAGTTTTCAACCAAGGAAACCGTGGTCTTTCCGATTGTCCCCTCGGACGAGCTTACCCGCGCGCGCTTCGAGCCGAAAAGTACAAGCCTTGTCATCAAACTCGCGATTTCGACTTGCCGGGCCACGACGGTGGGGGGGCTGCGTCCTCGTTTCGGCGGACTTGAATATGCCCAAAATGGGTATTAAGATGCCCAAAATGGGTATGAAAGCCGCAAACAGGAAATCCATATCGTCGCCGGCTCCATCGCGCACGAGCCTGGCCGACGCGCTGTTTTCCACGACGCAGCAGCGCGTGCTTGCCTATCTGTTCGGCCAGCCGGAGCGCAGTTTCTTCGCCACCGAGCTGATCGGGCTGGCGGGCAGCGGCTCCGGCGCGGTACAGCGCGAACTCGCGCGGCTCGCTGACAGCGGCCTCGTAACCGTCAAGCGCGTCGGCACGCAGAAGCACTATCAGGCCAATCCGAAGTCCCCCCTCTTTGCCGAGCTTTGCGGCATCGCGCAGAAGACCGTGGGTCTGGCCGAGCCGCTGCGGGAGGCGTTGGCGCCCCTGGCGAAGCGCATTACCGCCGCCTTCGTGTTCGGTTCCGTCGCAAAACGCAGCGATACCGCCGCCAGCGATATCGACGTGCTCGTGCTCTCCGACAGCGTGGACTACGCGGACGTGTTCGACGCGCTGCAGTCCGCGGAGACGAAGCTCGGTCGCACCGTGAATCCAACGGTCTACACGCCGGCGAACTGGCGCAGGAAGCGCAAGGAAGGCAATGCCTTCGTGGTCAAGGTCGGCAGGCAGCCGAAGGTGTTTCTCATCGGCACGGAGGAAGACCTTGCCTAAGAAATCCAAAGAACTCGCGAATCTCGCCCGCATCGGCAAGCTGGCCGCATTGCCCGCTCTGCCGGATAAACGAGCGATGCCGACACGGCCCCGATAGCACCGCGTGCGTATCCTAAGCGAAGGCGAGCAACGCGCGATCGCTATTGGCTGCTTTCTTGCGGAAGTCAGTCTAGCGCCCAGCAAGTCAGGTATCACTGCTGAGGGGTTGCCCTTTGAGGCCGGCAAGCTATCAGCGAGAATCAATGGATTAGTTGATCAAGCCCAACGGGCTAAGAAAGCGCTGGAGCAGGAAAACAACTTCGAAAAATACGAACAGCTGACGCGAGATGGTTACCGAAAGCTCCGCGACACGTGGGAGCGGCTTATTGAGGAAGGACTTTTCGGCGAGACTGTTCGCCGCTTTCGCAACAGCGTTCAGACCAAATTGTTAAAGCGCGCATACATCGACGATCAGGACTTTCAGGAAGTTTGGGACGGAATCACTAGGTGCTCGAACTACACTCACGACGCCCCAATGGATGCGCCTCCTCCTATGCCGCAGCCGGATGATTTCATCGCGGATGTCACACGCTTGAAGGCATCACACGACCGGATCGTCGCCCGTGCCAAACAGGTGGAGGAGAAGCGCGTGGCGCTGGTGCCACAAACCTCCGTGTCATTCAACCGACCGATCGGTCACGCAACAAAAACCCTGGCATGGCTGCGCCAGGAAGAGCCAGTGGGTGTTCAGCTCTTGCAATCATACATTCCCCCGCGTTGATTTGCCGCTCGCTTTACCGTCAAGTCAACGAATGCAGGCGAGGCGCCTGCGCTACCGGAGTGGCGACGGGGTCAAACCCCTAACGGCGTCTGTGATGGGTATCGCTGCGCTCAACCCATCCCACGCAGCTTTGGAAACTCGGCAGCCACAGTGCGGCAAAACCGCTCCTCATTGCGCGCCTGCTCGGCATTCCTGTCGTTATGATACATTCTCCCAGAGTGATTCCGAAAACGCGGTCCGCATGAGCGGATCGCGGGACAAACCCGGAGCAAGCGCGAATGCTGGTCAAATTCAAACTCAACGGCGACCCGGTCGAAGTCATGCTGAAAAGCGGCGACCGTCTGCTGGTCGACGTGCTGCGGGAAGACCTGCAAATGACGGGCACCAAGCACGGCTGCGGCATCGGCGCTTGCGGCACCTGCACCGTGCTGGTGGACGGGTATCCGGTCGCATCGTGCCTGCAGCTCGCCGCGCTGGTCGACGGCGCTGAAATCCGGACGGTCGAAGGTCTGGCGGCCGCATCGTCACTGCATTATGTGCAGCAGGCTTTCGTGAACACTTCCGCGCTGCAATGCGGAATCTGCATACCGGGCCACATCATGGCTGCGTGCGCGCTGCTCGAGAAAACACCGCGACCCACCGACGAGCAGATACGCGCCAGCATCGACAGCGTCTACTGCCGCTGCACGGGCTACGCCCGCATTGCCGCAGCCTATAAGGAAGCCGTGACGCTCGCGCGCAAGGCAGGGCAGGCATGAACCAGCGCGATCCGCGGTTGAACGCAACGGCCGGCCTGCTCGTCGTGGGCAAGGATGTGCCGCGCACCGATGCCGTCCCGAAAGTGACCGGCGCAGCGCAGTACGTCGCCGATCTGCACTTCCCTGGAATGCTGCACGCGGCGGTACTGCGCAGCCCGCACCCGCACGCACGTATCATCAGCATAGAGACGAGCAGCGCCGCGGCGCTGCCGGGCGTCAAGGCAGTCGTAACCGGCGCCGACACGGCGCAGCGCAAGTGGGGCTGCTTCCGTCCCGACCTCTATCCGCTCGCAATCGAAAAAGTACGCTATGCCGGCGACGAAGTTGCAGCCGTAGCCGCGACGGACGCTGAAACGGCGCGCGCCGCCGTCGACCTGATCAAAGTCGAGTACGAAGTGCTTCCCGCGGTGCTGTCGCTCGATGAAGCGCTCGCGCCCGGGGCGCCGCTGGTGCACGACGACGCGGAAGGCAACGTCGCACATCATTTTGCGTTTGAACGCGGTGACGTCGACGCCGGCTTCAAGGCGAGCGACGTCGTGGTCGAGGGCACCTGGGAAAGCGCTCGCCAGTGGCACACCTCGCTCGAGACCATCGGCTGCGTGGCGCACTGGACCGGCGGCCGCGTCTCGCTGTGGTGCAACACGCAGACGCCGTTTCTCGCGCGCGGCCGTTATGCGATCGCGCTGGGAGTGCCGGAAAGCCAGGTGCGCGTGATCCAGACCGAAGTCGGCGGCGGTTTCGGCGGCAAGTCCGGCGACGACAATGCGTCGGTGATCTGCGCGCTGCTTGCGCGCAAGGCAGGCAAGCCGGTCAAGCTCATCCATACCCGCGAAGAGGAGTTTCTCGCGAGCCACCCGCGCATGCCGATCCGCTACTGGGTGCGGCTCGGGTTCAGCCGCGACGGCCGCATCAGGGCAAAAGAGATCAAGGTACTCGCCGACAACGGCGCCTACACCGGCAAATCGCAGGCCATACTCGGCGCGGCCACCGTGCGCCACGATGCACTCTACAAGTATCCGTGCGCCCGCGCGGATTCCACGCTGGTTTACACGAACCTGGTTCCAACCGGCGCATTCCGCGGGTTCGGCAATCCTTCCGCGGACTGGGCGGTGGAACAGGCGTGGGACCTGGCCGCGGAAAAACTCGGCATCGACGTCGTGGACCTGCTGCGCATGAACGCAGTGGAACCCGGTGACGTATCGCCGCACAACCACAGGATCACGAGCTGCGAGCTCAGGCAGTGCATCGACAAGGCCGCGCAAATGATCGGGTGGAAGGAGAAGCGAAAACACCGCCGGCCGAATCGTGGACTCGGCATCGGCTGCAGCGTACACGTCAATGGCCGCCGCAGTTTCGGCGACTGGGACGGCAGCTCCGCCATCGTCCGGATCAACGATGACGGTCGCGCCACCATCATCAGCGGGGAAGGTGAAATCGGCACCGGCACGCTGACGGTATTGCGCCAGATCGCGGCGGAGGAACTCGGCTTTCGCTATGAGGATGTCGACATTACGCGTCCTGACACCGACGTACAACCCTATGCGCTCGGAGCGCTGGCGAGCCGTCTGACCTATGTGGCGGGCAATGCCGTCAAGCGCGCCGCTGCCGTCGCTTTGACGCAGTTGCTCGAAGCAGCGGCGGCGCAGTTCAAGCTGCCCCCGGAAGAATTGACGATCATCAACGGCGAGATCGGCCCGCGCCGCGGCCGCGAAACCGATTTCAGGTCTGTCGCCGCGGTCGTGCGCGCGCACATCTATCAGCCCAACAGCCAACCGATCATCGGCGTCGGCAGTTTCGACAACCCTTCGGAATTCCCCGATCACAGCCGCTACGGCAACGAGTCCGGCGCCTACAACTTCGCGGCGCAGGCGGTGGAAGTCGAGATCGATCCCGCCACCGGCAAGGTCACGGTGCTTGAAATAGCCGCCGCGGTCGATTGCGGCACCGTCATCCATCCCGCAGCGGCCGAAGGCCAGGTGCAGGGTGCAGTAACGCAGGGGCTCGGCCTCGCTCTGACCGAGTACTTCGATTGGTACAACGGCTCGCCGACCGACCCGAACCTCAAGGATTATCCGATTCCGTCCGCAGCGATGATGCCGAAAATACACGTCGCCTTCGCCGATTCCTACGAGCCCTCGGGTCCGTACGGCGCGAAAGGACTTGGCGAAATCGGCCTCGATGCAATACCCGCGGCGATTGCCAATGCGATTGCGGACGCAGTCGGCGTGCGCATTACCCAGCTGCCGATCACCTCGGAGAAAATCTATCGCGCGCTGCATCCGGACGCGTTTGCGCAAGAACAACCGACGCCTGCTGCTGCGCCCAAAGGCTCGGTCTGGACCCGTCTCACCGCCGGCAAGCCGTCCGGCGCGCGTCCCGTCAAGGCGGAACTCGTCTTTGCCAAGAGCGTGGAAGAAGCGGTGGCGCTGCTCGCCGCGGGGGAATGCGCGCTGGTTTCAGGGGGCATGTCGCATGCGATACGCCGCGAGCGCACCGGATTCCCCCAGGCGAAACGCCTGGTCGCCATCGGGCGCATCGCCGAGTTGAACGCGATGACCATCGACGGGCGCGGGATGCTGCGGATGGGCGCGGCAGTGCACCAGCAGTTGCTCTACGACGACCCGCGAGTGCGGCACGGCTGGCAGGCGATCGACGACGCGCTCGAAGCGGTGGGCCACACGCGCATACGCCGCGGGATCACAGTCGGTGGCAGCATCGGCCCGCTGATCGGCGGATTTGATCTGCCGGTGGCCCTGCTCGCGCTCAAGGCGCGGGTCACCGTGGCCGGACCCAAAGCGCGGCGTACCCTATCGCTGGAAGAAGCGTTCCAGAACCGGTTCGACAAGGACGAGATGGTGGTCAGCGTCGAAGTCGATCCGCTGCCAGCGCGCACCGGTTCGGTTTTTTTCAAATACATGCCGCGCAACGTGCTGGAAATTCCCACCGTGAATACCGCTGCAATGGTCGGCCTCGATGCGGACGGCAAGTGCAAGCAGGCGCGCGTGGTGGTGGGCTCGGTCAGCTGGAAGCCGATCATCCTCGACCTGCAGCAATTGGTCGGACAGTCCCACAGCGTCGAGAGATTGCGCGAAGCTGTGCAAGAGGTGCGATCGCTCGCGCAGCCGATGCCGGACGTGCGCGGATCCATCCCTTACAAGCGTGAAATGGCGGTCGAGTTTGCCGCGCGTGCGCTGATGACTGCATGGGAGCGTGCGCTGCCTGAACGATCACAGAGGAGATGAACGATGTGGGACCCCGTCGACGGAACTTTCAATACGTCCGATAACTGCGTCATTGGATATACGCTGCACCCTGCGCCCGCTCCCGGCGCGCCGCGCGTGGCGTTGATTCACTCTCTGGCGCTCGACCGCAGTTTCTGGAATGGTGTCGTGGCGGAACTGAACGCGCACGCCGAATTGCTGACCTATGATTGCCGCGGCCACGGCCGTTCCGGGCGCCAGGCCACAAAGTTTACCGCGGCATTGTTCGCCCAGGACCTTGCGGAACTGCTCGATCACGTGGGCTGGCCGGAGGCAACCATTGCCGGTTGTTCGATGGGCGGTTGCGTCGCACAAGCAGTTGCCGCCGTGTATCCGCAACGTGCAACAGCGATCTGCCTGATCGATACCACAGCCTGGTACGGTCTCGATGCGCCCAGGCAATGGCGCGAACGTGCCGCTACGGCCAGCGCCAAGGGCATGGGCGCGCTCGTGGAATTCCAGACCACCCGCTGGTTCGGGGAAGCGTTTCGCGCGGCACATCCTGAAGTTGCGGACGCGCTGATCAAGGTCTTCCTCGCCAACGATGTCCAATGCTACCAGGCCACCTGTGAGATGCTCGGCGACGCCGATCTCAGACCGCTGCTGGCATTGCTCAGAATGCCGACAGCCATCGTGGTCGGCGCAGAGGATTACGCGACCCCCGTCAGCATGGCCGAGTCGCTGCACGCCGCCATCCCGCATTCCACTTTGAACGTGCTCTCCAATGCAAGGCATTTGACTCCGGTAGAACGGCCCAAGGACATCGCGTCTGCGATCCTTAATCTGGAGCAGAAGAAATCATGAATGCCATCCTCTTGTTTGTTCCGCGCCTTGTCATCGGCGCCGCCGCGCTTGCGTGCGCGACCGACCCTGCACTTGCACAAAATTATCCGGGCGGCCCGGTGCGCATGATCGTGCCATTCCCTGCCGGCGGGGGCGTGGACAGCGCGGGCCGCATCCTCGCGACGCGGCTTACCGAGAGCTTCGGCAAGTCCTTCATCATCGAAAACCGCGGCGGCGCAAACGGCAACATAGGCACCGAAGCCGCCGCCAAGTCGGCGAAAGACGGTTACACGCTGCTCTTTACCGGCGCGGGCTTCGTCACCAATCCCAGCCTCTACGCCAAGGTCCCTTATGATGCAGTGAAGGACTTCGATCCCATCAGCCTGATGGCGCTCGGGCCCAACGTGCTGGTGGTGCATCCTTCGCTGCCGGTGAAGTCGGTGAAGGAACTCATTGCGCTCGCGAAGGCGAAGCCCGGTCAGATCGGGTTTGCCGGATCGGGAAGCGGCAGCACACCGCACCTCGCGGGCGAACTGTTCAACACCATGGCCGGGGTCACCATGGTGCACATTCCTTACCGCGGCTCGGGTCCGGCGATGATCGGAATCCTGGGCGGCGAGACGCCCGTCATGTTCCTGCCGGCGATCAACGCCGGCCCGCATGTGAAATCGGGACGGCTGCGCGCAATCGCAGTGACCAGCACGACCCGCCTGCCGGTCATGCCCGACGTGCCGACGGTGGCGGAATCGGGTCTGCGCGGCTACGAGTCGAGCCAGTGGTATGGCCTGCTGGCGCCGGCCGGAACGCCGGAAGAGATCCTCAATTCCCTCAACGCGCACGTCGTGAAGATCATGCAGACCGCGGACATGAAGCAGCGCCTGAAAGAGGACGGCATAGTTCCGGTCGGTAACACCCGCCAGGAGTTCGCCGCCCACATCAAGTCTGAAATCGTGAAGTGGGCGAAAGTGATCAAGCAATCGGGCGCGCGCATCGATTGACGTCGCGGTCGAACGATTTCATTGACCAATCGCGGTTAAAGTCTTAGCTCGTCTTACTGCCCATCCGGCAACGCCAGCAGCGCCTCGTATATCCTGCGATCGATCACGATCCCCTCGCGCAAGTTGCGGGCGCGTTCGCGAAACGCGCGCTCGGACGGAATCCGGATTTCCTCAACGCCCGGCTGGCGCGGCGTCGCCTTTATGCGCTCGATGTTCTCACTCAGCTGCCGCCGGTAATCATCGAGCGGAACCAGCAGGTCGGGCTTGATCGCAATGATGAGATAGCCGTAACTTTTCTCGACGTCGTCCCCGGAGCCCGCGAGCACGCCGAGCGCCTGCATCGCCAGCGCGAGCGCGAAACCTTTGTAACCGCCAAACGGCAGCAGCGCGCCGAGACGCGCCAGCGCCGGTTCCCGCGTCGGCCGGCCCTGCGCATCGATCGCGACACCCTCCGGCAGCAGCTCGCCGCGGCGCTCGCGGAACAGCAGGTCGGTGGACATGAACGCGGAAGTGCCCAAGTCGATGACCACGGGTTCGCGCAGCGTCGGAAATCCGAATGCAATCGGATTGGTGCCGATGGACGCAACCGCGCCGCCGGGCGGGGCAACGTGTCGCGTGGAGCTTACGGTGTGGATGCCGATCAAACCGGCGCGCGCGAGCATCTCGACGTAATGCGCGCCGCGG
>PLYS01000288.1 GCA_003153455.1 Betaproteobacteria bacterium
GCGGTCGAAAGCGCATCCGCTTCTGTGGCAGTCGGCGCGATGACGCTGATAGTGCGGTACAGCATGGGACTGCGCCCGGTGACCGGATCGAACAGATGTGTAAATCGGCCCGCGCGATCAAAACGGAATCCCGCGCCAGCGGTTGTCGCGACAGCGCGGTCGGCGAGATCGATGGTTTCGGTGAACGCGCCATGCCTGTCCGGATCAGCGAGGCCCACTTGCCAGGGGGCGCCATCGGGCCTCGTACCGATCGCACGAATCTCGCCCATATCGACCAGCGTCGTCGATAGCCCCGCCGTCCGCAGCATGTCGACTACCCGATCGGTCGCGTAGCCCTGGGCAATACCGTTGAGCGTCACCGCCGCGCCATGTTTGACGAGAGCCACGCGGTCAGTACCAACGAGCAGCCCGCGGCGATCCACTTTGATAAGCGCCGCCGCCAGTCTCTCTTTCGGTGGGCCCTCGGGATCTGGCTGGTCTGAGGAGAAATGATCGGCATACAGACTCCACAGCGGCTGAACCGTCGGATCGAAGGCGCCACCGGTCAGATCGCCGAAATGCAGCGAGACCCGCAACAGCGCAACCATATCGGGATCGGGAGACACGAGAACGCCAACGCGATTGAGCGCGCAGATCGACGAATCGATCCGGTAGAGACTGAATTGCCCCTCTAGTCGGC
The DNA here is from genome assembly GCA_003153455.1 of Betaproteobacteria bacterium. Taxonomy (GTDB): domain Bacteria; phylum Pseudomonadota; class Gammaproteobacteria; order Burkholderiales; family SG8-41; genus PALSA-1004. The sequence goes on from PLYS01000288.1 coordinate 680, forward strand.
GTACCTCCGAAAGACAATCGCGCACGAGGCGCTCAGCATAGGCCCGGTCCGGATGATGGATCTCGATTGATACCTGCGCGCCCAGCGCCGTCCCGCGCCAATGGACGGGCTCGTCGGCACGGGCAACTCGATCGCTCCGCAAGAGCGCCGATGTGGCCGCCGTCGCGGCGGTGATAGCGATCATACGTCTGCGGGTAGGGTTTGACTTCAGCATCGGCAGGTCCTCGTCAGTTGGTCTGCGCGAGCGGATTGTTGTGTACAGTTTGGTCATCGGTTGCATCGCTGCCGAGCACATAAGCTGGCGGGATCTCGGCGAATGGGACGACGTTGCCGCCGTTCCTCGCGGCGAACGCATCGGCGGCGGCCCGCTCAACGAACGGTACCGTCTCGGCCGCACCCATGCCGCCCTGCTTGCGGCTTCCGATCACGAAAAACGCCTTGCGGGCGTCAATCCAGTTTGTCGCTCCCGGTTCTTCCCAGCTCGGCGCGTGCCCCATGTCGGAAACGTAGATTGCGCGAATATCCCTGGGCTGATCTGGCATCAGCGTGAAGGCAACGGCGTCGCGGGCCGAAGTGAACCAGAATGGATCGATCCGACTGCCTACAATGATCTGGCCCTTCGGCCCCGGATGTTCCAGCATATTCATTCCGCAGAATTCTCCCATAGCCCGACTGTCGAGTGCCACCGGCGGCGGCAAAGTCGCCGAGGCGTTCTCATTCTGATTGCAGCCGCCCAGCAGCAGGGTGCCCAGGAGCGTGATCATGATACGCAGGGTCATAACTCCCTCCGCGTGAAAAACGTCATAGCCAGGCCAAGAGGAACCAGCATCCACGTCAGCAATCCCGCGAGCAGCGCCGTGGTTCCCGAGCTCGTTGTGCCGGCCAGGCCTGCCATGCCGGAAAATTGGCTGACATTGAAACCGGTCAGGTTGGCCAACCGGTACAAATCGGTCGGATTGAGAAATAGAAGTCCTTCGAGAACACGCGCCGAGATAATTCGTCCCTGATCAAGCACCAGAAGGCCAAGAAGCGCCATGTCGAACACGAGAACCATCATTAGCCAGACGCCGACCGACAGCCCCGCGGCGGTGCCGCGGTCGCGGACGATACTGCTGATGAGGTAACCAATCGCCACAAAGACCGCGCCTAGTATGATCGATGTTCCGAGCATGGAGGCGAAGGCGTACCAGCTCGCCGCCATTACCGATGTTCCGGTGATGGCAAGGGCGAGCGCCGCGGCGCCGTAGCCGATCACCGTGGCAAAGGCGAGAATCAGCACATGTCCGAGGAATTTTCCGAGGATGACCTGATGGCGGCCAATTGGATAGCTAAGCAGCAGGATCATGGTGCCGCGCTCCATCTCGCCCACCACCGCGTCGTGCGAGATCAAAAGAGCGATCAGCGGAAGAAGAAAGATCGTCAGGCTGGAGAGGCTGACGACGACCACATCGAGCGCTCCCGCGCCGACATTGCCGGTCGGTGCGCTGCCCAAAAACGCGAGCGACAGCGCGAGCGCGGCCAACAGGAGCGTGGTCGCAAGAACCCAGCGGTTCCTCAACGCTTCCTGGATTTCCTTGCCGGCGATGATGACAATGGTCCTCACGCCGCATCCTCCTGCTCGCGCAGAAAATGGGCATAGAGGTCGTCAAGCGTAGGCGTCGCGATCTCGATGTTCTTTACGTGTGGATCGTTAGCCGCAGCTCGCAACAGCTCCATCTTGCGCGCATCGTCCCGCGCCAGCACGACATAACCGCGCGGGGCTACGAACGCTTCTCCTGACATCCACGCCGGCGGCGCGCCGTCTCCGCCAGGTTCAAAATCGACCGCGACGCGGATCGGCAGCTGCGAGATGGTACGAAGTTCAGCTAGCGTACCCTGCGCGGCGAGCAACCCGCGGTTCATGATCAGCACGTGTTCCGCGCGCCCCTCAAGCTCGTTGAGCGCATGGGAAGAGATCAACACAGTCGCGCCATCGTCTCGAAGTTCGCCAAGAATCTCGTAGAATGTCTGGCGCAGCGCTGGATCGAGCCCGGTTGTCGGCTCGTCAAGCAGGAGCACGCGCGGCCGTCCGAGCAACGCTTGGGCCAGACCGAGACGTTGCCGCATGCCCTTCGAATAGGTTTCAACCCTGCGATCGGCGGCCTCCATCAGCCCTACACGATCGAGCAGCCACCAAGCCTTGGCAGGCTCGATCTGCTTCAGGCGCGCGTAGAAGGCCAGCGTTTCGCGCCCGGTCAGCGCGCCGTTGAACGCGACATTCTCCGGTAGATAGCCGAGCAAGCGGCGCGCTGAAAACTCGCCGGCTGCCGGGTCCTCATCCAGCACGCGGATCGCGCCAGAGTCAGGACGAATTAATCCCAGCATCAATTTGATCAGCGTCGTCTTGCCGGCGCCGTTGTGGCCAACCAGCGCACTGAGTCGGCCCGGGCTGAGGTCAAACGACACGTTCCTCAGCGCGTGCACCGTTCGGTAGCTTTTCTCCACGCCTTTCACTGAGATGGCGGCAGTCATCGCAGACTCCGGGCGGCTGAAGGCTTTGGCGGCGGCGCGATCAGAGGATGGGTATCGACAACGCCACCGGGGTGAAGAGCGGGAAACTGGCTCTGCGCCCAGTGCAGCACCTGCACTGCCGGACTGTTAATAAGAACCTTCGCCAACGGCGCGGTCCACAGGACCCGATCGGCCAAATCGTTGGGGCGGTAGGCGGTGTCGGCGATGCCGTCGCCGTTCAGGTCAAACGCCGGGTTGTCGCTCCAGTAGTTGCCGCGACCGCCTTTCGACCAGTCAAGATCGCGGGTGCCAACGTATTTTACTTGATTGCGGTTCCCAACGAAGGCGTTGCCGGTTATCTCGTTGCCTTCGGAGCCGGCGGTGAAATGCACCCCGATCCCGCAGCGCTCGAACCAGTTATTGCGGAACCGATTGTGGTTGGCATTGTAGATGAAGACGCATTTTTTCGGACCGTTACGAAGACCCTGCGTGGGGCTTGCTTCGGGCAGCATGCCCCGCTCATCGTCCGGCCCCTCTTCCCGTTCGTTCCTGATATTGTCGAGCGAGCCGCCGGCTACCCAATTGCCGTCAATCTCCGACGCGTTGGCATAGTTGAACAGCAGACCGTAGTCGCGGTCCCGATCGGAGATGTTGCCGCGGATCACGAGCCGATTTGAATACATGATGGCGTAGCCGCCATGGTTGCCGACCGAGACGTTACCGCTCACTTCGCTGTCGTTCGTATACATATAGTGGACGGCGAACCGGACCTGCTCGAAGCGGTTGTCGATAAAGCGATCGCGGCTGCTGGATATGGTGAAAATACCGTCGCGTCCGTACCGGAAACTGTTCTCGGCGATGGTGACATCAGGTGCATTCCACACCGAGACACCGTTGCCCGCCTCGTTGAGGCGGGTATCGCGCAGGCCCTCGACGACGTTGTGCAGGACGCGCGAACCGGACGCGCCATGCACATAAATTCCGAACAGGTTGCCTTCGAAGCGGTTATTTTCGATCAGCGTGCGCGCGGCCTCTTTCTCAAGAAACACACCGGAATCCATCGTCTGAAGATCGCGGCCGGACCCCTTAATCGTCACGCCACGAATCGTGACGTCGGGAGAGGTGACGGTGACGACGCTGCCCGCGCCATCTCCGATCACCGTTGCGCCCGGCCGTCCGATCACTGCGAGGCGGCGATCAATCCGGATCGCACCCCTGTATTCGCCGGGCACGAGCTCGATGACGTCACCGTCCTGCGCATGGTCCAGCACAGCTTGAAGCGGCTGCCCCGGAACGGCTTCAATCTGCGCCGCGCCGGCGAGACTGAAGGTTCCGACAATAAAAATAACCGCCGGAAGTATACGCAGAAGCGGGGTCACGTCTTGTTCCTGCTTCAGGCGGTTTTCGGTTCGACGAGCATCCGCCCTTGCATTTCCATGTGCATGGCATGACAGAACCAGGAACAATAGTACCAGTAGACACCGGCCTTATCGGCCGTGAATGTGACGGAGGCAGTCGCTTGCGGCGCCACTTCCATTTGGATGCCATAGTTGACGATCGAGAATCCGTGAGTCAGGTCTTCGACCGAATCGATGTTGGTCACGTAGACGGTAACCTGATCGCCCTGCTTCACCTGGAATTGCTCGAGACCAAACGCCGGCGCGGTTGACGTCATATAGACGCGAACACGGTTGCCGTCGCGAATAACCTTGGAGTCTGCATCAAGAGTGACGCCATCGGCCTTGGCCTGTTTGACCGCATCTGCAAAAAACGGATCAGCGCGATCCCAGATCGAGATGGGGTTGATCTTCGATCGGTGAACAATGGTCGCGTCGTGCGGCTCGGCGAAGCTCGGACCGTCATGCACCAGGACCATTTTGTCACCGGAGATATCAATGAGTTGATCGTTTTCAGGCTTCAGCGGGCCGACATTGAGAAATCGGTCCTTCGAAAACTTGTTCAACGAGATCAACCACTTTCCGTCAGCGTCCTTGGTTTCTCCCATCGAAGAGTGGTTGTGACCGGGCTGGTAATGAACGTCGATCTTCTGGATGATCGGATCGACCTTCTCGCCCTTGAACGCGCGCTTCGCCAGATCGATGTTCCACTTGCAGACCTGGCTGTCGATAAATAGCGTCGTATAGGCGTTGCCCTTCCCGTCATAGGCCGTGTGCAACGGCCCAAGACCGAGCTCGGGTTCAGCAACAACGACGTCGCGCGGCTTTATCTTGTCGTCGAAGAGTTGGTCGAACAGCCGAACATCCATCACGGTCGCAGTGGGCGACAGTTTTCCGGCGGCGACAATATGAATGCCATCCGGCGCGGTATTCATCCCATGCGGACTGTTGGAGACCGGGACATAGCGCGTATAGGGCGAGCCCTTGCGGCCATCGATCACCGGCACGCCACCCATCTCCTTGAAGTCGCCCTTCTTCACCGCCTCCTCGATGCGCTTGAGGTTGAAGATCACCACCCAGTCCTGCTCGTTGGCGGTCATCTCCGCGAGCGTCACTCCCTCCTCCGAATTATAACAGGTCGCGAAGGCATATTTGCCCTGATAGTCCGCGTCGACGTTGTCGAGGTTGCCATCGACCATCACCTGCCAGGCCACTTTCATCGTATCGCCATCGACCGCGGTGAAAATCGCGTGGTACTGTTTCGGATCGTCCAGAATTTTTCCGTCATTCGGAATCGGCACCCGGTCCTCACCATTACAGAAGACATAACCGGTGCGTGGATATTTCTGTACGCGCAAACCGTGGACCGTGTGCTGATTGGGTAGCTGGATGATCTTGTCGCAACGCATGACATCGAGGCGGACACGCGCAACCCGCGTATTGGCCTTGTCGTTCATGAAGACATAGCGGCCGTCATAGGTACCTTCGGTGAACGACAGATGCGGATGGTGCAGGTCGCCGTTCATGTAAGTGCCGCCGCGGTTTTTCAGGAATTCGCGGGTCTCGGGCAAAAGCCCTTCGGTCAGTACCTTCAGACTTTCGTTGGTCAGCCCCCAGCCGGTCGCGCTGCAGCGATTGAAGACCGGAACACGTATCAGTTCGCGCATCGACGGCAGGCCAATAATCCGCATCTCGCCGCACTGGCCGCTGGAAAAGAAGACGTAATATTCGTCGAGATCGCCGGGGGCGACTTCCGTCTTCTGCACCGCCGGCCGGGCCGCCGGCGCCTTCGGCTGCGCGTCCGCGGTCGTCACGAAACCTCGCCCGTTGGTCGTCAACGCGGCTCCCCCAGCAAGGCCCACGCCCGCTGCGGCGGCGGTCGTTCCCAGCACGGTTCGCCGGCTGACGCCTTTGCCTTTTTCTTGGTCGGTCATAGCGGCCTCCTTAGTTTTCAGGTTATGGGGGGAAATATGGCGTCGGGGGACGAGCCTTCGACCGGCCGGCCGCCGGCAGTTATGAGCGTCTTCGGCCCCTTGTCGGTGCGCATCGAAGGCGAAGACAGCGCCTCGCGTTTCTCGCGCTTCAGCCGCACCTGGACCATATGCGGGCAACGGTGATCGTCGAAGTAAAGTTCCTGGCAGTGCATGCAGTAAATGCACTCGTTGACATTGATATGTCCCTCCGGATGGATCGCCTGCACCGGGCATTCGTTTGCGCAGCGCTGGCAGGGCGAGCCGCATTCCTGCCAGCGGCGGAGCCATTCGAACATGCGAATGCGGCCGGGAATGGCGAGCGCGGCACCGAGTGGGCACATGTAGCGGCAAAAGAACCGCTCGACGAACAGTCCGGCGGCAAGCACCGTCAGTGCGTAGACAACGAACGGCCATTCGCGCGCGAATTTCAGGACAATGGACGTCTTGAACGGCTCGACCTCGGCCAGTTGTTCTGCCAATGCAGTGGAATAAAGCGACAGGCCGAACAGGCCGAGAAAGATGATGTACTTGATCGGCCAGAGCCGCTCGTGCAGCCCCCAAGGCAACCGGAATTGGGGGACTTTAAACGCCTGGGCGATATTGTTGAGCAATTCCTGCAACGCCCCGAACGGACAGAGCCAGCCACAGAACGGTCCACGTCCCCAAAACAGAAGTCCTGCGGTGATAGAGGCCCAAAGCAGGAAGATGAGCGGAGCGGAGAGGAAGTATTCCCAGTTGAAGCCGGTCAAAAGTGAATTGGCGAAAGTCAGGACATTGACGACGGAAAGCTGGGCGTTCGCGTACCAGCCGAGCCACACCAGGATGAACAAAAGGTAAACGCGCCGCACCCAAGTATAGAGGACGGGGCGTCTAACCAGAAAATTCTGAAAAAAGAAAATCAATGTGAGGACACCGAGCGCGGCGACCGTGATACCGATCTTGACGAGATCGCCGCGCCAGATGCGCATCCAGAGCGGCTCCTCATCATTGCCGAATGACGCAGCGGCTTCGTTTACGCCGCCGGCCTGAGAGGACGCCGAAACTCTTGCTCGGGGCACGACCGGCTGTCCGCGCGCGGTCGGCACCTGCGGCTCGCGTTTCATGTAGGTTTCGGGAAGCGCGTACTCCAGATCGAACCTCAAAAACGCTTTGTCTCGCGCGGCGATCGCCCGCTGTACCAGCAGTTGCAGCAACCATGGCTGGGTGGGATCGAACGCGAACTCCGCAGGAACCGTAAACAAGCCGATCTCGGGAAAATCGGGAGCGCCTTCAGCGGCAATGTTTCCCAGCCGCATGTGGTCGCGGTCGCGGAAACGCGTGCTGTTGCCATCTTGGACCAGTTCGATGCGGTCGAAGATGCCACCGCGCACGTAGGCTGAGCCCTTGAACGAATAGCTGCCGACTCCCGCGACGACAAGCGCCTGCTGACCCGGCTTGAGTCTCCCCGCGAGACGATTGTATCCGTCATCGCCGAGCAGACTGCGGCCGACAGTCGGCACCGCGGCATCCGCGACGTAAAGGTCGATGAACGTATCGTCCGGGTCACCCGGCTCCGGCCGCGCCGCGGCGGCGGTGTTCCCGGACTTTTCATAGGCCTTGTTCACGTCGTCAACGCTGAGATGCAACCGGTGAACGGAACCGTCGCCCAGCAGGCTTTGCCAATCACGAATCTCACTCTTGCCCGCGTCAACGATTTTTGTAACGGGCGCCGGTTGCCCCCCGGCCGTCGCGCTGCCTTGAGGAGCGATCCGACCGCTCCTGATCAGTTTCGTCGCAGATCGGACGATGCTGTCGCCCATCACCAGCATAGTCACCGTGGCGCCGCTGACGATATCGACCTGTGGCGCGCGGGCAGTTCCGCGCGCCACAGGTCCTATATCGGCGCCGACCAGCTTGTTGAGCGCCTCCAAAATGCGCTTTTCAGGAATTCCGATGAGAACAATAGGCTCTTTGTGCTCGACAAGTTTGAGGCCCGTTAGGACGCCATTCGGATCGATTCCGACCAGAACCTTGATTGGCTTTCCGGAATATCCCGTCGCATTGGCAAAGTCGGAATTCAAATAAACGAAACCGAGAAGTTGGTCGTCCTTATAGATCGGAGCAATCGGCGGATCACCTTGCACCGGTCCAAGATGGTTTGCGCCCGGAACGAGCGCGCCTGGCTCCGCTTTCCCGAGAAAGTCGTTCAAACCACCTGCGGCTTGGACCTGGATCGTCCAGCCGAAAGTAAGCAAGATGACCACGATGCCGAAGCTGAAATTGATAAACTTGCGCAGCATACCACCACTATTTTTCTAGCGATTTTCTGGCGAAGCACGAGACGCCCGAACGTCAACGCCGCAGCCACTGATCCTAATTGCGCATACGACTACGACCGAAACGCGACCGTTCGTTGCGTTACATCAAATTGACGATAGGCACTAATCAAGTCTACGCTTCGCCAAGGAGCCGCATATGCGCGAACCGCTGCTGAGTATGGCACCTTCAGCTCCTGTAAAGAGTATCGCGGAACTTTATTCGATAGCATTCGATCAGGCACAAAAGGCGGCAGAGCGTTATGCTGCGCTCGCTGCACGGGTCGATGCGAGTTTTTCGCCACAGCGGTCTGTGTTCGAAGTCTTGGCGGCACGCGAGCGCGAGCGAGTGGAGACCATTGCCGCCTCGTGCGTTGCAGCATGCAATAAGCGTCCCAATTTATCTGACCTCCGCTGGAACCCGATCGATCTCGTTCCGACTGCCGAAATTTCCGATGTAACGGATTCTCTTCTTTCAACACCCTATACCGTATGGGCACTCGCTGTCCGCCATCGCCAGCGGGCTTTCGTTTTCTGGACTTATGTGGTCGCTTCTGCAGAACACCCGGCGGTCCGCGCTGCAGCCGAAGATATGGCGCGCGAAGCATTGGCAGACGGGAATTTGCTGCGTCGTGAGCGCCGGTTGGCGTGGAGATCAGAGCGGCATTTGTCAGACGCCGATGCTTTGACGAAGAAATTGCCGGCACACGGCGAGCCGGAGTCCGCGGCGCTGCTTGAGAGCCTGCTGCTCCGGAATATTCTCGCGTGGTCACAGGCGGTTCCTCCCGAGGAACGCAACCATCTGGTCAGCATTGGAGCAAACAGTTCATCGATCGTACCCTTGTCCTCAACATCAAAAGACGCTGCATCTCCAGAACAGCTGCCTATTGACGAAATCAAGCTCCGCGCTTTGCGTCGCGCGGAAGAACTGTCCAACCTCTATTTGGCCGAGGCCGACAATGCGGTTGACCAAGCAAGCATGGAACTTGCCCAACATCTCGCGTCGCGCTCCATTATACGTCTGACAAAATTGCGGGCGATTGCTTCGCAAACATGAAAGATGCCAAATACTTATTCTAATTGCATCCACAAAGCAATATGCCGGATACATGTTCTGGCACGGTGTCAGCCATGCAGCGGAGGGANNACCTGATGAAGGTGGCGCATCAACTCGGCCTTGCGGGATACGTGGAGACGGTGCGCGGCAAGGGTGGCGGTCTACGCCTGGCGCGGCGGCCGCAGGGCGTCGTGCTCGGCGACGTCGTGCGATACACCGAACCCGACATGGTGCTGGTGCCTTGTTTCGATCCGGGTGGCGTATCTTGCGCGATTTTTCAGAGTTGCGCGCTGCGCTTTCCACGGCTTTGGACACGTTCCATTCAACGCTCGACGGGGACTGTGGCTACCCTCCGCCGGTCTCCCGGCGCACCCGTCCACCACATCATGAGCGAAAAAAGAACCGCTTCAGGTATAGGAATTGCGGTACGGTTGATTGGCAACAGGCGGTCTAATTGTTGCGAAATCCCAACGGGACGTACTTATGGCGACACTCTCAAACAGGCTCACTCGTGCACTGAACATCCAGCATCCGGTCGTCTCTGCACCGATGGCCTTTGCAGGCGGGGGTGCGCTGGCGGCTGCCGTCAGCCGAGCAGGTGGCTTAGGCCTGATCGGCGGCGGATACGGTGACCCAGCATGGCTCCAGGATCAGTTTGATGCAGCCAGTGACCAAAGTGTTGGTGTGGGCTTCATCACGTGGTCCCTGCGCAAGTCCCCCTCTTTGTTGACGGATGTGTTGAAACGTCGACCGGCTGCCGTGATGTTATCCTTCGGTGATCCTCGTCCCTTTGTAGATGGAATTCGTACTGCCGGCGCAATCTTGATTTGCCAGTGTCAGGACATGGATCACGTCGCGGATGCGGTCGACGTTGGTGCCGATGTAGTCGTGGCACAAGGTGCTGAAGCTGGCGGGCACGGAGCGCTGCGAGGTACGCTGAGTTTTGTCCCGGAAGTCGCGGATTTCCTCGCCAAACATGCTCCAAATACCATGTTGCTTGCAGCGGGCGGCATAGCTGACGGGCGCGGTCTAGCTGCTGCACTGATGCTCGGCGCGGATGGTGTTCTAGTTGGCACCCGCCTGTGGGCCTCGAAAGAGGCATTGGTGAAGGAAGGCCACCACAATGCGATCATTGAATCGAACGGCGACGGTACGTTGCGCACGAGAGTGGCGGACATCGCTCGGCAGATACCTTGGCCTCGTGGATTCACCGGACGAATTCGCCGCAATGCCTTCACCGATCGCTGGCACGGGCGTGAAGACTTGCTTGAACAAAACATAGCCGTCGAGGGACCACGTTATAGGCAGGCCTTCATGGAAGGTGATCCCGATAACACCGGCATCTGGTTTGGCGAAGCCGCTGGTCTCGTCGACTCCATTGAACCGGCGACCCTCATCGTCGAACGAATGGTGGCCGACGCGGCGCTTCACCTCACACGTCATGGTGGAGCAGCAATATCGTGACGCCATGCATCAATTGACTCGGACGTTCACAGCCTGTGCTTGCTCAAAACACCGAAAGACCGAGAAAGACTAGAGATTTTCGCGTCACCGCCAT
>PLYS01000283.1:0-14634 GCA_003153455.1 Betaproteobacteria bacterium
TCTTTACATCGCTCATCATTTTTCTCCCCATGCGTTCATACGTGTCCGTGGCGTCCGCCCGGCAGTTCTGCCGACCCGTTCAGGCTCGCACTAGGAGTTTGTCGGACTTAGCCCCGACAAACTCCTAATGTAAAACCGGCACCAGTAAAATTGCAGAAAAGGATAACCGTTATGCGAATTTACCCGCGTTTTTCCCCAAATTCGACCGCTTCGAGTGAGTTTATTATGAACGGTCAGCCGGTTTTGCTGTTAGCAGCCTGTCGGACTCTTAAGTCCGACAGGCTGCTAACTTGTCCTCAAACCAATTCCACATGTCGGCGACGACCAGCGTCAGGTAGTCGCGCTGGCAGTGCTGCGCGCCGCCTTCCTCGGCGGTGTAGACGCGCAGCGTCTTGTCCTGCGAGCCCGCCGCATTGTAAAGAGCCTGCGCGTCGGCGAGCGGAATCTGCTCGTCTTCGGCGCCGTGTACGATCAGGAACGGGCAGCGCATCTTCTGCACTACGCCGTCGAGCCGGAATGGCTCGAGTTTCTTCAATGCCGCATCGAGCGTATCGACGCCAAAGATCCACATGATGTGGTGGCCTGGCACCGACAGCGAGGTCTTGAATGCCGCGTCGATGCGCTTTTTCCACGTCGCGTGGTAGTCCCATTGCGCGCCCCATGCGATGCAGGCCGCGAAGCGCGGTTCCATCGCCGCGCAGCGCGGCGCGTAGTAGCCGCCGAGGCTGATCGCAACGACCCCGATTCTTTTCGGGTCGACATCGTCGCGTTTTTCGAGATAATCGATGCACGCCGAGCCCGCGACTTCGTAATCGTGGCGCAGATAATGTCCGCGGAAACGAATCGCCTCGCCGGTGCCCGGGCCGTCCATGACCAGGACCGAAATGCCGCGCTTGATGAGATCGGGCACGCCGCGCATGTACTGGATTTCCTTGGTCACATCGAGCCCGTCGAAGAACACCACGCAGGGTGCGCGTCTCGATTTCGCGTTCTGCGCGTGCACGAAGTAGCCGGGGAAACTGCCGCCTGCGAACGGCACCTCGACGATTTCGATCTTGACGTCAGTGAGCGCGGCAAAGCGATGGAAGCATTCAACGCCGGTGCGGAAAACATCGAGCGCAATCTTGTCCTTTGGCGTGCGGAAGCGCTCCGCCATCTGATAGTAGTTGCAGGCGCGCAGATAGGCGTGCGCCGCAGAAACGCGATGTGCTGATTTGTCGAACTTCTGGGCATTAGCGCGCACGCCGTCGGCGACTTTCACGCAGGCATCGAACCACGCTGCGTCATCCTCGGGCGCCTTGTCCTTGAGCAGGCGGCCGATCTTATGCAGCTCGCCGATTTCCGAGCCGCCGTACGGCGCCGAGCTCAGCATGTTGATGAACCCGGCCGACCAGCGGTAATTGCCGGGGAAGTACATGAAATAAGCGGGCTCTTTAGCCATGTTTGTCCTTTAGGGTTGAGTGCTCGGTGTTGAATGAAAACTATTGTTTCGGTATGCCCGCCGCCTTCGCGACTTTCGCCCATTTCTCGATTTCCGCCCGGATGAATGCGGCGTACTCTTCCGGCCCTTCGCCACCGGGCTCGTGGCCCTGGCCCAAGAACAACTCCTGGCCTTCAGGCGTCGCAAGCTGTTTGGCGAGCACGTCGTGAATACGCGCGATGATGGGCTTGGGCGTTCCCGCGGGGGCGAGCACGCCGTTCCAGTTGTAGCTCTCGAAGTTGGTGATCCCCTGTTCCGCGATGGTCGGCAGGTCCGGCAGCAGCCGGCTGCGCTGGCGCGAAGTGGCCCCGATCGCGCGCAGTTTTCCCTGTTGCAGGAGTGGCGCGCAGCCGGCGAATTGGATGATCGCGAGTTCTATGTGGCCCGCGATGAGATCGATGGTGTACTGGGCGGCGCCCTTGTATGGAATATGGTTGAGCTTGATTCCCGCCTGGGTCGCGAACAGCTCAGTGGCCAGATGGCCAACCGTGCCGACACCGGGCGAGCCGTAGTTGATCTTGCCAGGCTGGGCTTTCGCGAGCGCGACGAAATCTTTCACGCTCTTGACGGGAAGACTCGGATGGATGCACAGGCAGCTCGCGGTCTTCGCGATCAGGAAGATCGGCGCGAGATCGCGCAGCGTGTCGTAGGGCATCTGCGACCGCACGCTCGGCGCGATGGTCAGCGGGCCCGGATTGCCCGCGAGCAGCGTATAGCCGTCCGGCGCGCTTTTTACCACGGCCTCAGTACCGGGCATCCCACCGGCGCCACCGCGATTTTCGACGATGACCGGCTGGCCAAGCGCCGCGTTGAGCTGCTGCCCGGCCCAGCGCGCCTGTATATCGGTCGGTCCGCCGGGAACGAAAGGCACGATGATGCGGATCGCCTTGGTTGGATAATTCTGCGCGGAAGCGCCGAGCGCAAGCAGCGCGCAGCATCCAGCGGCAAGGAAACGTGAGAGAGTGGGCATGGGTAATCCTCGGATTGAGCGGCACGCCGGTCTCGTACTGTTATTCACTGCGTATCCGACGCTATGCGCAAGATAGAACGCCCGGCTGCAACTGTCAATTGTCAGGAGTTTGTCGGAGTCGGGTCCGACAAACTCCTAGTCGATCTGGTAAACTCCCTTCTGAACGTCACGCAGTTCCATGAGCCAGTCGAAACCGGGGAGAGCCATGCCTGTCACGAAAAAACGCGCGTCCCGCGCCGCGAAATATCAAGACATTCTTTACGAGCTCAAAGATCAGGTCGCCTGGGTCACGATCAACCGGCCGCGCGTGCTGAATGCATTTCGCGAACAGACGCTCGACGAAATGATCGACGCGCTGAAATCGACTCGCGAGGACCCCTCGATCGTGTGCGCGGTGGTGACTGGTGCGGGCGACAAGTCGTTTTCCGCGGGTGGCGATTTCTACGCGATGAAGCGGCTCAATTGGGTCAATGCCTCCATGTGGAACGATCGCATGCAGGGCCTCGCAATGACGATCCGCGGCCTGCCGATACCTGTGATCGCGATGGTCAACGGCTGGTGCATGGGCGGCGGACACGAGCTCGCGCTGTGGTGCGACCTCGTGATCGCCTCCGAGAACGCCGTGCTCGGCCAGACCGGCGCGACGGTCGGTGCATGTCCGACCGTGGGCGCGACCCAATACCTGCCGCGCCTCATCGGCGAGCGGCTCGCGCGCGAAATGATATTCTGTGCCAGGCGCTTCGGCGCGAAAGAAGCGGTGGAAGTCGGGCTCATCAACAAATGCGTGCCGCAAAAAGACCTCCTTAAGGAAACACTTAAGTGGTGCTCAGCCATGAAGGGGCATAGTTCGCAGACGCTGCGCATGACCAAGAAGAGCCTTAACTTCGAATCCGACCAGCTCTACGCGTCGTGGCAGCACGGCATGGAACTGCTCGCGCACGTATGGGGCACGGAGGAAAGCATCGAAGGGATGAATGCGTTCCTCGAGGGCAGGAAGCCCGATTTTCAGAAATTCCGCCTGCGCAACAAGCGCGAGCTTGAGAAATACGTCGATGGCTGCGCGCGTGACCTGAATACTCCGCCGTACATGCGCAAGAAGCGGAAATAGCTGCGAGTCATGGTACAGAATGCCGCAGGCGCACTCGACGGACTGCGCGTGCTCGATCTCACGCGCATTCTCGCGGGGCCCCTGTGCACCATGATGCTCGGCGACATGGGCGCCGAAGTGCTCAAGATCGAGCCGCCGGGCAGCGGCGACGACACGCGCACGTGGGGCCCGCCGTTCGTCGGCGGGGAGGCCGCCTATTTCCTCGGCCTCAACCGCAACAAGCGCTCGCTTACGCTCAACCTGGCCGCGAAACCCGGCCAGGAAATCCTTGCGGCGCTCATCAAGAAGAGCGATGTGCTGGTCGAGAACTTCAAGCTTGGCACGCTCGAGAAGTGGGGCTTTTCCAACGCCTGGCTGGAAGCCAACGCGCCGCAGGTGATTCGCTGCTCGATCACGGGCTACGGCGCGGGCGGGCCTAAGGGCGGGCTGCCGGGTTACGACTTCATCCTGCAGGCCGAATCCGGTTTGATGAGTATCACCGGGCCGCAGGGCGGGCCGCCGACCAAGCACGGCGTGGCTCTGGTGGACGTATGCACGGGCATGCTTGCGAGCAACGCGATCCTCGGGGCGCTCGCGGCGCGCGGCCGCACCGGCCGCGGCCAGCACCTCGAACTCTCGCTCTACGAGACAAGCCTCTTCATGCTCGCCAATGTCGCAGCCAACTATCTCGCCGCGGGCAAGGAGGGCGGGCGCTACGGCAACGGCCATCCGAGCATCGTGCCCTATACGACTTACCCGACCGCCGACGGCATGATGGCGGTCGCCGTCGGCAACGACGCGCAGTTCGCCAGATTCGCGCAGGCTATCGGGTGCGCCGAGTGGGCGGCCGATGCGCGCTTTACGAAGAACAAGGACCGCGTCGCGCACCGCGAGCTGGTCGATGGTCTTATCGCCGGAGTTCTCAAGGCCGATGCGACCGCCGTCTGGATCGGGAAGCTCAAGGCGGCCGGGGTCCCGTGCGGCCGCATCAACTCGGTCAAGCAGGCGTTCGACGACCCGCAAACCGAGGCGCGCAGGATGATCGAGACGGTCGGGCATCCGACGCTTGGCGCACTCAAGCTGATCGGTACGCCGTTCAAGTTCGGCGGCACGCCGACCTCGGTGCGGCGCGCACCGCCGACGCTCGGCCAGCACACCGATGAGATTTTACGCAACGAGCTCGGCTATGATGAAACAAGAATCGTTGCCTTGCGTGCCGGCAAGGTAATTTAGTGATTTCATGATCACAGGTCTGAGTCATGTTTCTATCGTCGTCCCGAGCCTTGAAGCCGCGGCGCGCGAGCTCGACTCGAAGTACGGACTGAAGATCGGCGCGATCAATGTCAACGCGGAGCAGGGCGTGCGGCTTGCTTACGTCGAGCTCGGCAATGCAAGAATCGAGCTGATGGAGCCATCGCGTCCCGATTCCCCGGTCACCAAATTCCTCGAGCGCAATCCGCGCGGCGGCATCCACCATTTTTGCCTCAATGTCGACGATGTCGCGGCGACATCGGATGCGGTCAGGACCAAAGGCGTACGCGTGCTCGGCGACGGCACGCAGCGCAACGCGCAGGGCGAGCGCATTGCTTTTGTGCACCCGCAGGATTTTCTGGGGGCGCTGGTCGAACTCGAAGAACATCACGGCTGAGCTCAGGCCGGCGGTTCTGGCGACTTGTAGCACAATATGACCAGAACCCATCCGAAGGAGAAACTCATGATCAGGTATTTCAGTTTGCTGGCGGCCGTGCTTTGCGCCTCGGTGTCCGCGGCAAGCGCCGCGCAATCAGCAGCGCAGGATTATCCAATCCGGCCGATACGGCTGGTCATTCCCTACGCCCCAGGGGGCGCCACCGATATTGTCGCGCGTATCCTCGCGCCGAAGCTGGGCGAGCGTCTCGGACAGCAGATCGTCGTGGACAACCGCGCCGGGGCCGCCGGCAATATCGCGGTGGAGCTGGTTGCGAATGCGCAAGCCGACGGCTACACGCTGCTGATCGGGAATATTTCCACCAACTCGATCAACCCGATCCTGTTTGCCGGACGGACCAAAGTGGATGCGCTCAGGGATCTGACCGGCGTGACGCTGCTGGCATCGATCCCGAACGTGATTCTCGGCGGCCCGAAGGTTCCGGCGAATACACTGAAGGAGGCGATTGCCTGGGCGAAAGAGCGCCAGGGACAGCTCAATTATTCCGCTCCTCTCGGCTCGTACTCCCACCTGGACATGCTGGCGCTCACGGCGGCGGCGGGAATCAAGATGGTGCTGCTGCCCTCGAAAGGAGCGGGGGAGACCCTCCCGGCATTATTGCGCGGGGAAGTTCAAATCACGGAATCGAATGTAGCGTCGAACATCGGCGCGATCCGGGCCGGGCAGATCAAGGCCTTTGCAGTCACCTCGGCTTCGCGCATTCCCGAATTGCCGGAAGTGCCCACGCTGACAGAAGCCGGATTTCCGGGCATCGGCAGCCTCAACTGGAACGGCATGTTTGCGCCAGTGCGCACACCCCGCCCCATCATCGACAAGCTGCACGCAGCCACCGTCGCGGTGATGAAACAGCCGGAGATGCAGGAATTTCTGGCAAAGCGCCTGATCCCGCCGGCCCTCAGCGAGTCGCCCGCCGAGTTCAACGCCTATGTCCAGGCGGAATCCAAACGCTGGACCAGGATCATCAGGGAAAACAAGGTGAAGCTTGACTGAAAAGCGAGAGGCGTGCGGCGACCCACGACCCACGAACCACGAAACACGAAAGCCATGACTGATACTGTTGCCACTGCGACGCGAGTCTCATCACCACAGCTCGAAGCCTTTATCGCACGCGCGCTTGAGACCGTAAGCG
The DNA here is from genome assembly GCA_003153455.1 of Betaproteobacteria bacterium. Lineage (GTDB taxonomy): Bacteria > Pseudomonadota > Gammaproteobacteria > Burkholderiales > SG8-41 > PALSA-1004. The sequence continues at coordinate 6,375 of PLYS01000283.1, forward strand.
TGCCGCGCGACGACGCCAGAATCATCGCCGAGCTGATGGTGCGCGCTGATCTNNTCGACGGCGACAACGGCATGGGGCACCTGGTGATGCGTTTCGCGGCCGAGAAAGCGATCGAGAAGGCGAAGCGCGCGGGTGTGGCATGGGTCGGCGTCAAATGGAGCAACCACGCGGGACCGGCATCGCTTTACGCGAGCATGCCGATCGCGCACGACATGATCGGGCTCTACCTGGCGGTGGGCAACGCGAACCACCTGCCGCCGTGGGGCGGCATCGACATGCTGCTGTCGACCAATCCGATTGCGGTCGGCGTGCCGGCAGGTGAAGAGCCGCCTATCGTGCTCGACATGGCGACGACGGTCGCGGCATATGGCAAAGTGAAAACCAAAATGCAGCGTGGCGAGATGATGCCCGAAGGCTGGATGATAGACCGTGAGGGCCGCCCGCTTACCGATCCGCGCCGCGCGGACGAGGGCTTCCTGCTGCCGATCGGCGGCTATAAGGGCTACGGGCTTGCACTGGTGTTCGGCCTGCTCGCCGGCACCCTGAACGGCGCCGCGATGGGCCGCGACGTGGTCGACTTCAATCACGATGACACCACGCCGACCAACACCGGCCACGCGATCGTCGCGATTTCGCTATCAGCGTTCGGGGACGTCGCCGATTTCAAGCAGCGCGTGGACACCCTGGTACGCGACATCCGCGGCTCGCGGCGCCTGCCCGGCGTCGATACGATCCGGCTGCCCGGCGAGCAAAGCCACGCCAAACGCGAGGAAAGAATGCGGCTCGGCATTCCGCTTCCAGACCCGTTACTCAATAGCCTCAATCAGCTCGCCGCCGATCTCGGCATCGCGGGGTTGTGACCGCGGCACGACCGCAGCGCGCAACGGATGAGGATCGCGCACGGTACACTCTGGAAAGCGCGCATGATTTTCTGGGGCACGCTGCTGGTCCTGATCGCGTGGCTGTTGTGGTACATGGCCGCGGTGCCCGGCAAGTCATACTCCGGGCCGCTGCCGCCGTTAAGCGAGGAGCAGGCCGCGTTGCGCGACAATCTGCGAACTCACGTGTTCGCTGTCGGCGGCCGCGAACGCAACCTGTGGCAGCCTCACGCGCTCGAAGCTGCGGCGCGTTACATCGAAGATGCGTTGGCCGGCTTCGGTTACACGCCATCGGCCCAGCGCTTCACGACCAACGGCGTTGCCATCCGCAATATCGAAGTCGTCGCATCGTTCCGCCGTCATGCGCAGTTTCCGTCCGAAGGACTCGCCGCGCCGGCGTTTATTCCCGGCGTCGACTGGTCGGACCATTGGTCGTTCTGGGACGAGGGCTATCCCGCGCTGATGGTCACCGACACGGCGCCCTACCGTTATCCCTATTACCACTCGTCGTTGCGCGCTTCCCAGTCCCTCACTTGGCGTTCGGCCTCGTCTTTGCCGATGCCGTAGCTCTCCCGGATCGCGTCGACCAGTTGCGAGCGGTTTTCTCGAACCACTCGTCGTTGCGCGCTTCCCGGTCCCTCACTTGGCGTTCGGCCTCGTCTTTGCCGATGCCGTAGCTCTCCCGGATCTCGTCGACCGGTTGATAGCGTTTGCCGGATACCAGATCCAACTGATCATCGCTCAGCTTGCCCCAGCGCTCCTTGACTTTGCCTCTGGTCAGTTCCCAATTGCCTTCGACGATATCCCAATCCATCACCTCGACGGCATTGATGATCGCATCGTGCCAGCGTAATTTCCAACGGCTTTCAACGATATTCCCATTCATCACAGCCTCCTATTTACGTTGAACGACGATTCGCTTGCGTGACGCTCTTGTCTTCAAGAGCCGTCAATCCACAAACTCGTCATACATCCCATCTCGTGCAAGAACCGAGCCAAACGACGATAGCTGTTTAATTCCAGATACTTGGGTTTGAAAGTGAAATTGAGGTACAAATTGAAATTGTCGTCAGCGGGCGACAACGATCGGATGCCAGACTATCAAGCATTTGATTTACCTAATATCTTGATGTCGCCATGCGGCGACGACTTGGTAACTGAGGTACATCAGCGGACACCGCTCAGGACTCTGTGTCCGCGCATGGCAGACGCGTTATCAGGCTGCGGTATGTCGGGGAGCAGGCGATCAAACTCTCTTTTGACCACCGCGTAACACTCGCCGGTGCTTATAATCTGGCGCGATGGGTTATCCGCGTTCGTTTCTGAAATTGCTGCTGGTCGGGTTTTCGCTGGTCGCCCTGCCGCTCATCGTCGCACTGATCACCAGCGCGATCTCCGTGGATCGGCTTGCCCGCCGCAGCCAGACTGCGGTGTACCAGGCGGTCCAGGCGACGCAAAGCAGCCGCCGGCTGAGTGAACTGGTGACGGCGATGGAACGCAGCGCGCGCCAGATCGTGATTCTGAACGACCGCAGCCTGCTTGACGACTACAAAATCATCCGCTCCCAGTTCGAGGAAATCGCGGCACAATTTAGGAATTTGCCGTTCGACGCCGGGCAACGCGCCGATCTCGATGCAATTGTTGCGATCGAGCAGCAGATATTTGACGCGCTTGCCAATCCGGCACTCAGGCCGGCAGCATTGCGGGCGCAGGTAAACCGCTTTATCGAGTTGTCAAACCGCGCACAATCGATCATGACCGAGAGCGGCGGGATAATCGACCGCGAGGTTGAGGCGATGCACAAAACGGCCGGCGAGGCGCAGCGCATCATGTTGTGGCAGGCGCTCGCGCTGGTTCCCGTGATGATCTTTCTGGTGATCGGCTTTACTATTCTGATCTCGCGGCCGATCCGGCAGATCGATGCGGCGATTCGCGAACTCGGCTCCGGCAAATTCAATTCCCCGGTGGTGGTAAGCGGTCCCGAAGACCTCGAGTACCTCGGCGAGCGCCTGGAGTGGATGCGACAGCAGCTGTTCGATCTCGAGCAGCAGAAAAATCGTTTCCTGCAGCAGATATCGCACGATCTCAAGACCCCGCTCACCGCGCTGCGCGAAGGAGCGCAGCTGTTGTCCGACGAGGTGGTCGGCACGCTGACGCCGGAGCAGCGCGAGATCGCGCAAATCCTGCGCCACAACAGTATAGAATTGCAGCGGCAGATCGAAGAGTTGCTCAACTATGGCGCGATCCAGTTTCACAGACTCAAACTCGAGCTGGCGCCGGTCAATCCACGGCAGGTTCTTGAGCGGGTTACGCAGAACCAGAAACTCGCGCTGCAGGCAAAGAACCTCACGCTGCGGACGCGATCCACCGATGCCGTAGTGATTGCCGATGCTGAGAAGATAGGCGTGGTACTGGATAATCTTCTGTCAAATGCGATCAAGTTCTCGCCTGCGGACGGAACCATCACCGTGAACATGCACAGCAACGCCGACAGTCTAGACATCGATGTCATCGACGAGGGGGCCGGCGTTGCCGCTGCCGACCGCGCGCGCGTTTTCGAGCCGTATTATCAAGGCAGGACTCAGGGCTCGGGGCCGGTCAAAGGCACCGGCCTCGGACTGTCGATCGTCAGGGAATACGTTGTGGCGCACGGGGGCAGCGTTGAAGTGGTCGAGGCGCCACGCGCGCGCGGCGCGCATCTGCGCGTGCGGTTGCCGCTCAAGCAGGAGGCATCGTGAAACGGTACGCGCTGGTGCTGATGACATTGATGTCGTTGCTGGCCGCGGGCTGCGGGGTATTGCGCAGCGTCGAGCCAAGGGCCGCGCCCGAGCCATGGGTGCGGACAGGTAGTCCGCGTCCGGTCAACGACAGCGAGAGTCTGCTGATGTATTTCGAGTATGTGCGCAAACTGTCCGCCGCCGACCTCGCGAAAGAGCACGACACGGCGCGCCACCTCTACGCGGGGACGCATTCCGATTTCAACCGCGTGCGCTACGCGATGTTGTTGAGCGTGCCGGGCAGCGCGTTACGCGATGACGCGCGCGCGCTCGAGGCGCTCGATCCGCTGCTCAAGAACCTGGATGCGGCGCTGCATAATCTCGCGTTTGTGGTCAGCGCGCAGATTCAAGAGCAGCGGCGCGGTCAGGGACTGCAACAGAAACTCGAAGCATTGAAGTCGCTCGAGAAGAGCCTGATCGAGCGGGGGCATAAACCATGAGCGAAACGGTGCGCAGAATACTGGCGGTGGACGACGATCCGGATCTGCTGCGGCTACTGACGATCCGCTTGAAGTCCGCGGGCTACGACGTCACCGCAGTCGAAAGCGCGGAAAAGGCGCTCGCGCAGCTGAGCGTGGCACGGCCGCATCTCGTGGTGACCGACCTCAGGATGAGCGGTATGGACGGCACAGCATTGTTCGATGCGATCCATAACACCCATTCCACGCTGCCGGTGATCATACTTACAGCGCACGGCACCATCCCGGACGCGGTTGCGGCAACCAAGCGCGGAGTGTTCGGCTATCTGACCAAACCATTCGACGCACAGGAATTGCTCGCGGAGGTCGAACGCGCGCTCGCGGTCGGCGTCGCCGCCGGGGCCGACGCGATGGTGGGCGGCGACGAGTGGCGCTCCGCGATCATCACGCGCAATCCGGCAATGGAGAACGTGCTCGCCAAGGCGCGCCTGGTTGCGGCGAACGATGCCAGCGTACTCATTTACGGCGAATCAGGCACCGGCAAGGAACTGCTCGCGCAGGCGATACACAACGCCAGCGCACGCCGCAACCGGGCGTTCGTCGCGATCAATTGCGGCGCCATGCCCGAGCAATTGCTCGAGTCCGAACTGTTCGGCCACGTCAAAGGTGCGTTTACCGGCGCAGTGCGCGACAACAAGGGCCTGTTCCAAACCGCCGACAAAGGCACGCTATTCCTAGACGAGATCGGCGATATGCCGCTGCCGTTGCAGGTGAAGCTGCTGCGCGTGCTGCAGGAGAAGCAGGTGCGACCGGTCGGCGCGATCCAGAGCATCGAAGTCGATGTGCGCGTGATATCGGCGACCCACCGTGACATCGAAACCGAAATGACGGGAGGCCGGTTCCGCGAAGACCTGTATTACCGGCTCAATGTCGTCGCGCTCAAGCTGCCGCCTTTGACCGAGCGGCGCGAGGACATTCCGCTGCTCGCGAACTATTTTCTGGCGGCGCTCGCCAAGAAGTACAACAAGACCATCAATAGCATCGCGCCCGAGGCGCTCGAGCTGCTGGTAAGCGCCACCTGGCCGGGCAACGTACGCCAGCTCTACAACGTGATCGAGCAGTCGGCGGCGCTGTGCAACACGCCGCTGATTCCGGTCACGCTGGTGCAGCAGGCGATTCAGCACCAACAAACCGAATTCGCGTCGTTCGAGCAGGCGCGCAAGCAATTTGAGCGCGACTACCTGACGCGGCTGCTCAAGATCACCGCCGGCAACGTGTCGCAGGCTGCCAAGCTTGCCCAGCGCAACCGCACCGAATTCTACAAGTTGCTGCAGCGGCACGAACTCGATCCCGCGTTGTTCAAAGCTCCCAAGCCCTAGGTTCGCGGCTTCCGCAATATACGTCGCCATGCGGCGACAGAAAAATTCCAAGTAAATCAGCGCGCTACCGACACAGTGCTCAGGCGCCGTCGTCAGGCGGCGACGGTTTGAGCGCTGGTTGTGAGGGGGGCACTCACTTGTAATTAATTGATTATGAAATGAAAATATTCCTGGCACAACCTTTGCATAACATCCTGGTGAGCGCCTCGGCGTTCGCAATCCAATCGAAACTTTGGAACAGGAGTGATGCATGAAAACCAGACGCACATTCGAATCGGCAAGCGTAGCGATGTTCAAATCGGCAAGCGTAGCGATGGCGACTGCAGTGGCAATCTCGGCTCCGCTTTATGCGGCGCGCGATACTCCGGCGACCGACCAGCCCAATCCGGCATTCCAGAAGCTCGATACCGACCGTGGCGGATATATCAGTAAAAAGGTACCGTGTTGCTTTCCGGCTTTGTCGACAACGTGCAACAGGCACGCCGTGCGCAGGAGATCGCAGCGTCGATCGCAGGCGTGAAGAGCGTGAAATCCAACCCGGTCGTGAAAAGTTGATCGGAGTAAAGCATGCAGCAGCGGTGATGGCGTGTGGCAGATCGTAGGGTAGGATATTTGACAACGAGGACACAATCATGGAAGCCAACCCGCCGCGAAGGAAAATGTCGGATAAAAACGGGATGCTGTATCCGATGCTCGTGATCGCCGCGATGTCGGTGATCATTTTAAGCGTATTCGGTGTAGCTACGATCACCGGCCTGATTCCGACTGCCCAGTCGAATTCGGTGCAACAGCAGGATTCACGGCCGAAAACGCAGCCGCAGTCCGTGCAGCCGCCGGCAAAACCGGTGCGCGCCACCCCCAATCCTATCGCAGCCATCGCGTGTGAAGACTGCGGCGTGGTGGATGCGATCAACGCGGTCGAGGTTAAAGGCAAGGGCACCGGTCTCGGCATGATCGCGGGCGGCGTCACCGGCGCGCTGATCGGCAACGAGATTGGCCGCGGCAATGGCAATGCGGTCGCGACGATAGCAGGCGCGGCAGGCGGCGCGTATACGGGAAACGAGATCGAGAAGAACATGAAAAAATCGGTGCGCTACCACGTGCGCGTGCGCATGGATGACGGAACCTATCGCACGCTCTACCAGTCCTCCGCGCCTGCGTTCGCAGTCGGCGAGAAGGTCAAGGTCGTGAACGGCCAGGTCGTTGCGGCCGGCTGATGTTCTGAACTATGCGATTAATTCAGTTGATGCTCTCGTTGGTGATAGTGGCGGGGTGCGCCAGCCAGTCGGCGCCGGCCCCTCAATCCAAGATCAATTTGTCCGGGTATCCCCCGCATTCCGTGACGGCTATGCCGACGGCTGCGTCAGCGTGGACGCCGCGCGCAGGCGCGATGACGTGCGTTTCAAATCTGATGCGAATTACGCGACAGGTTGGCGCGACGGGTATTCGATCTGCAAACCGCGTTAGCCATTGCCCGGGAGCTAACTCTTGACGCGCGTGATGCGGATCACTTCAGGGATGCGGCGCAGCGCGCGCATGATCTGCGCCAAATGCAGGCGGTTCGACACCTGCAGCGTGAAGTGCATCGTCGCGTACTGATCGCCCTGCTCGGGATCGACGGCGACGTTGTCGATATTGGAGTTGGATTCGGCGATTTCGGCCGCGACTTTCGCCAACACCCCGCGCTGATTCATCACAACAAGCCTGATGCTGACGTCGAACAGCTTCTTGGTTTCCGGCGCCCATTCGACATCGAACACCTTGCCGGGATCGGCGCGCGTCCTGGCGATCACCGGACAGTCGTGAGTGTGGATGATCATACCCTGCCCCTTGTTGATGAGGCCGATGATAGGATCGCCCGGGATCGGCTTGCAGCACTGCGCGAATTGCACCGCCATGCCCTCCGAGCCGCGGATCACGATCGGGGCGCCCGTTTTGCGCTCCTCACCCGGAGTATCACCGAGCGACAGCAGGCGGCGTGCGACCACCACGCTTAGCCGCTTGCCAAGGCCGATGTCGGCGAGGATATCCTGGCGCGATTTGGCGCCGGTATCTTTTAGCAGCTTGTCCCACTGCGCGGCCTTGATCTCGGCGGCGTTGAATGCGCCGAGCGCCTGGTTCAGGAGCCGCTCGCCGAGCTGCGCCGATTCGTGGGATTGCACGGTCTTCAGGAAATGGCGGATGTGCGAGCGCGCCTTGGCGGTAATCACATAGTTGAGCCACAGCGGGTTGGGTTTGGCGTGCGATGCGGTGATGATCTCCACGCGCTCGCCGTTGCGAAGCTCGGTTCTGAGCGGCATCAGCTCGTCATTGATCTTGACCGCGACGCAGCGGTTGCCGATGTCGGTGTGCACCGCGTAGGCGAAATCGACCGCGGTCGCGCCGCGCGGCAGCGACAGGATCCTGCCTTTGGGCGTGAATACGTAGACTGCGTCCGGGAACAGGTCGACTTTGAGATGCTCGAGAAATTCGGTCGAAGTGCCGCTGCCGGATTGAATCTCGAGCAGGCTTTGCAGCCATTGGTGCGTTTTCTTNNTGTAGTCCTTGAACTTGCCCGGGATCGGCTTGTAGAGCGAGTGCAGCGCGCCCAGCACCAGGTAGCACGACGGCATATCCTTGACGATGATGCGGAAGCCGAACACGTCTTGCACCTTGGCGAACGACAAATGCTTTTCGCGCATCTTGCGGTAGATGCTGTGCAAGTGCTTTTCGCGGCCGTGCACCACGGCGTCGACGCCGTCGGCCTTGAGACGTTTGCTGATGGCTTCCTGCACCTTGCCCACCACCTCGCGCCGGTTGCCGCGCGC
>PLYS01000283.1:14670-27474 GCA_003153455.1 Betaproteobacteria bacterium
TCGCCAGCAGCATCTTGCGGAAATTCTCCGCCTGCGCTTCTTCGTGGGTTTCGAACTCGATGCGATCGAGCTTGCTGACGCCGTCGACGAGCTCGGCGACCGGCTTGCCGAACTTCCTGCTGATCTCGGCTTTGGTGACGGACGTGTCTTCCATCACGTCGTGCAGCAATGCTGCGGTCAGCGCCTGCGAGTCAAGGTGCAGCTGGGCGAGGATGTTCGCTACCGCGAGCGGGTGCGAGATGTAGGGATCGCCGGAGTCGCGGAACTGCCCGTTGTGCGCGGCTTTGCTGAAGTGGTATGCGGTTTCGAGCCGCGTCACATCCTCCGGCTTGAGGTAGCCGGACCACTCCTTGAACAGGGTTGCAGCTTCGGGCATGACTGGTTTCCAGTTACCAGTTTCAAGTTCCCAGTTTGGCCCGAATATGCAAACTTCAAATCGAAACTTGAAACCCCAAACTAGGTCTGGGTCTTGCTGAGTATCTCGACCCCGTACTTGCCGGCAGCAAGCTCGCGCAGCGCGATCACGGTTGCTTTGTCGCGATTGGCGTCCAGCATCGGCGCCGCGCCGTTGGTGATCTGGCGCGCGCGGTAAGTCGCGGCAAGCGTCAGCTCGAAGCGGTTCGGAATTATCTTCAAACAGTCATCAACAGTGATACGCGCCATGTCTCAGTTCCTTATTTCATGCGGTTAATCTTGTCGCTGTGGCGGACAAGCTGAACCGGGGTCAGCAGCCGCTGGACGCGCACAATGCTGATCAAGTCCTGCGCCGCCTGGTCGAAATCGTCATTGATAATAACATATTTGAACTCGCCGACGTGGCCGATTTCCTCACGCGCCGCGGCCAGCCGCCGCGCGATCACGTCCGGCGTGTCTTGGGCGCGTTTGTTGAGCCGCGACAGCAGCGCGTCGAATGACGGCGGCAGGATGAAAATGCCGATTGTTTCAGGGAACAGCCTGCAGATCTGGGCTGCGCCCTGCCAGTCGATCTCGAGCAGGATGTCGCTGCCGGCGGCGCGCTGCGTGCTGATCCAGCGCTTCGAGGTGCCGTAATGGTTGCCATGCACCAGCGCGCTCTCGAGGAACTCACCTTGTTCGCGCATCTGTCCGAACTGCCGTTCGGGCACGAAATGATATTCGCGGCCGTCGACCTCGCCCGGCCGCGGCTTGCGCGTGGTGTACGACACCGACAGCTTGATCTGGAGATCGGCTTTCAGCAGCTCTTTGGCGAGGCTGGTTTTGCCGGCGCCCGACGGCGCGCAGACGATGAATAGGTTGCCTGTCATGGACGTGAAGGGTGAAGGGTGAAGGGTGAAAGAAGGGTGTGAGTTCGCACGCGGTTGCGGCGCGCGGCGACTGCCTTCGCAGTGGAAGCTAGTACGCAAAGCGCACGGTTTAATACTTCACTCCTCACCCTTCACCCTTCACTCGATATTCTGGATCTGTTCGCGCATCTGCTCGATCAGCAGCTTCAGCTCAAGGGACACTTTGGTGACTTCGATATCGACCGATTTCGAGCCGAGCGTGTTGGCCTCGCGATTCAGTTCCTGCATCAGGAAATCGAGGCGCTTGCCCACGGCGCCGCCGGCAGTGAGGATGCGCTTCACTTCGCTGATATGCGCCACGAGCCGCGACAACTCCTCGTCGACGTCGATGCGGTTGGCAAACAGCACGATTTCCTGACGTATGCGCTCGTCGTCGCTTGCCGCCATCGCCTCGCGCAAACGCGTCGTCAACTTTTCCTGGAATGCGGCGATTACCTGCGGCATGCGCGGCGCGACGGTTGCGACACGCTGCTCCATCGAGGCGACGCGTTCGAGCAGGAGGTTTTTCAGCTTCTCGCCTTCGCGCGCGCGGGATGCGGTAAACTCCACGAGCACCAACTGCAGCGACTCGTGGCACACTGCGCGCATTTCGTCGAGCGAGACGGTGTCCGAGCCGAGCATGCCGGGCCAGCGCAGGATGTCCGCGGCAGTGAGGCCGGGCACGCCGGGCCACGCCGCGTGCAGCTTTTCGCACAATGCGCGCAGTTGCTTCAGCAACCCGCTGTTGAGGTCGGTCGCCTGCGGTGCGTTCGGCAGCGGAGCGAGGCCGATGCGGCACTCGACCTTGCCGCGCTGCAGGCGCGCGACAATCAGCTCGCGCAGGCCGGGCTCGAGCGGCCGCAGTTCCTCGGGCAGGCGGAACTGCAGATCGAGATAGCGGTGATTGACCGAGCGCAGCTCGACGTTGAGCGCCGCGGCTGCAAGCTCGCGCGTTGCGCTGGCGAATCCGGTCATGCTGTAGATCATGGCAAGGGCCTGGTCAAAAGTGAAACGTGAAAATCGCGACCGTGGAAAGATAACACAGTTGAGGAAAACTATGCGACCAAACAGGCGCGAGCCGGACCAGTTGCGCAACGTCCGCATCACGCGCGGCTACACGCGCTACGCCGAAGGCTCGGTGCTGATCGAATGCGGCGACACCAAAGTGGTTTGCACGGTCAGTATCGATGACAAAGTGCCGCCTTTTCTCAGGGGTAAAGGACAGGGCTGGCTTACCGCGGAATACGGCATGCTGCCGCGCGCGACCAATACCCGCAGCGACCGCGAGGCAGCGCGCGGCAGGCAATCCGGACGAACGCAGGAGATCCAGCGCCTGATCGGCCGCGCGTTGCGCGCCGTGGTCGACCTTTCCAGACTCGGCGAGCGCACGCTGCAGATCGATTGTGACGTGATCCAGGCGGACGGCGGCACGCGTACCGCCAGCATCACCGGCGCATTCGTCGCGGTGCACGAGGCGGTAGGCTGCCTGCTGGAAAAAAAACTGATCACGGTTTCGCCGATACTCGACTTTGTCGCCGCAGTGTCGGTCGGTGTTTATCAGGGCACACCAGTGCTCGACCTCGATTACGACGAGGATTCAGCGTGCGATACCGACATGAACATCGTGATGACCGGCAGCAGCGGGCTGGTCGAAGTGCAGGGCACGGCCGAAGGCAAGCCGTTCTCGCGCGCCGAGATGGATGCGATGCTCGACCTCGCTCAGAAAGGCATCGAGCAGCTGATTGCCGCCCAGAAAGCGGCTTTAAAAACCTGAAGCCTCACCGCAAAGGACGCTAAGCGTCCTTTGCGGTTCAGGATCTAACTCATGAAAAAAATCGTTATTGCCTCTAACAACGTCGGCAAGCTGAACGAGATCGGCGTCATCCTCACGCCGCTCGACATCGAGATCGTCGCGCAGTCTACACTCGGCGTGCCGGAGGCCGATGAGCCGCATTTCACGTTTATCGAGAACGCACTCGCCAAGGCGTGTCACGCGAGCCGATACACGGGGTTGCCGGCGCTTGCCGACGACTCCGGCATCTGCGTCGACGCCTTGAACGGCGCGCCCGGCGTGCATTCGGCGCGTTTCGCGGGCGAGCCCGCCGCCGGGCCTGCCGGCAGTCGTGCCAACCAGGACCAGCGCAACAACCAGAAGCTCCTCGAACTGCTCGCCAACGAAATGAACCGCAAGGCGCATTACTATTGCGTGATCGTGCTGACGCGCCACGCTGGCGATCCACAACCGCTGATCTGCGAAGCCGAGTGGCACGGCGAGATTGTAAAAAGCCCGCGTGGCAGCGGCGGCTTTGGCTACGATCCGCTGTTCCTGATTCCGGATCTGCGCCGGACCGCGGCCGAACTCGCGCCCGGACACAAGAATCGCATCAGCCACCGTGGCTTGGCGCTCGCCGCGCTCGCTGCCAAGCTGCGAGGATCGTGTATCGTGGATCGTGTATCGTGGACGACCTTCCGGCGTTAAGTCTTGCTTCTCAAGCCTTTTCCGCAATCCGCAATCCGCAATCCGCAATCCTTGCGGTTCGAGGCGCTGCCCCCGCTTTCACTCTACATTCACATCCCGTGGTGCGTGCGCAAATGCCCGTATTGCGATTTCAATTCGCACGAGGCGCGCGAGCCGATTCCCGAGCAGCGCTATATCGATGCGCTGATAAGCGACCTCGAATCCGCGCTGCCGCTGGTGTGGGGGCGCAAGGTCTACACGGTGTTTTTCGGCGGCGGCACGCCTAGCCTACTCTCGGCCGCTGTCATCGAAAAGCTTCTTGCCGCGGTGCGCGCTCGCGTGCCGCTTGCGATCGATGCCGAAATCACGCTCGAAGCGAACCCCGGCACGTTCGAAGCGGAAAAATTCCGTGCGCTTCGTGCGGCAGGCATCAACCGCCTTTCAATCGGCATTCAGAGCTTCAACCCGCGCCATCTTAAAGCGCTCGGCCGCATCCACGACGACGCGGAAGCGCGCGCCGCTATCGAAATTGCCGAGCGCAATTTCGATAATGTCAACCTCGATATCATGTATGGGTTGCCGGGGCAGAGCCTTGCCGAAGCGTTGGCGGATGCCGATAGCGCAGCTGCATGCTCGCCGCAGCACATCTCGGCCTATCACCTCACCCTCGAGCCGAACACATACTTTCATCGCTATCCACCAAAGCTGCCGGACGACGAGACCGCCGCCGACATGCAGGAAGCCATCGAAACGCGGCTGGCGCAAGCGGGGTACGAACATTACGAAACTTCGGCATTTGCGCGTGTAACGCGCAAATGCCGTCACAACCTCAATTACTGGACATTCGGCGACTACCTGGGCATTGGCGCCGGCGCGCACAGCAAGCTGTCATTCCCCGGCCGCATTATGCGCCAGGCGCGCTACAGGCAGCCGAAGCAGTACATGGAAAGCGCGGCGACGGGCAACGCGGTGCACGAGCAGCACGATGTCGCGGCGCACGACATCGGCTTCGAGTTCATGATGAATGCGCTGCGGCTGAACGCCGGTTTTCCGGTGGTGCAGTTCGAGGAGCGCGCCGGCCTGCGCCTCACGTCAGTGCTCAAGCAACTTGAGGAAGCGGAACGACGCGGGTTGATCGAACGCGATCACCAACGCGTCGCGCCGACTGCGCTGGGCCGGCGGTTTCTCAACGATTTGCTGCAGATTTTTCTGCCCGAGGACCGCGTCAACGCTTGATTTCCGGAAACTGCTGCGGCGCCTGCGCGCGGTCGAACCTGCCGTAGTCGCGCACGACTGAAGCAACGCGCAAACGGTAATCGGAGAAAATCTCCGATCGGCCTTTCCATTGGGCGCGGTGATGTTCCTCGTGCTGCCGCCACTTGATCAGCGCGGCCTCGTCGCGCCAGAACGACAGCGACAGGATTTTTCCCGGATTCGTCAGGCTGGAAAAGCGCTCGACCGAGACGAAGCCGTCAATTTTTTCGAGCTCGGGTCGCAGCGTCGCGGCGATATCGAGATAATCCTGCTGGCGGCCGGCGGCTGGTTCCACTTCGAAGATCACGGCGAACATGGTTTACCTCACAGAATTACATTTCGGATATCTTCGACTAAAATGACTACTGGTACACCAAGATCAGACTAAGGAGGATAGATGAAGTTCGTCAGTGAGAAGGTTTGGGCAATCGCGGTAATCTCAAGCGTGCTGTGCGGCACAGCGCAGGCGCAATCGCCGGCGCAGAGCTATCCGAACAAGTTTGTCAAATTCATCGTCACGTACCCCCCGGGTGGCAGTTCGGACGTCATGGCCCGGATCATCGGCCAAAAATTGACCGAATATTGGGGCCAGTCGGTTATCGTGGATACCAGGCCGGGCGCCGACGGCGCGATCGGCATGGAGTATGCCTCCAAGCAGCCGGCGGACGGTTACACGTTCCTGCTCGGAAATTTCGGGCCCGTCGTGGCCAAGCCGCTGCTGTCGAAAGTCTCGTATGACTGGCAGAAGGATTTTGTGCCGGTCTCCCTTATTACGCAGAGCGCCAACATTCTCGTCGTTCCCGTGAGCGCGCCGCTGAAGTCGACCCGGGATGTGATTGCCGCGGCCAAGTCGCGACCCGGCGTGCTGACCTTTGCAACGAGTGGCCCCGGCAGCATGTCGCACTTCTCCGGCGAGATGTTCAAACGGCTGGCGGGCGTGGACCTGATCGCGGTGAACTACAAGGGCAACGCGCTCGCGATCACCGATCTCATGGGCGCGCAGATCAGCATGATGTTTTCGGATGCGCTTCCCGCGATGCAGAGCATGAAAACCGGCAAACTGCGCGCGCTCGCGGTCACGAGCGAGAAGCGCTGGCGTTTCACGCCTGAATTGCCGACCCTGGCCGAGGAAGGCATCAAAGGCTTTGCGGCGGTCAACTGGTGGGGCATCCTGTTCCCGGCGGGCGTGTCACGGCCCATCGTCGACAAGGTCGCCGCCGATCTCGCCAGGGCGCTCGCGCACCCGGAAGTGAAGACCCGCCTCGGCGAACTCGGCGTCGAAACCCTCTCGAGCACGCCGGAGCAGTTCGGCGAGTTCATGGCGCAGGAAACCGCGCGTTGGGGCAAGCTCATTAAGGAGGCAAACCTCAAGGTCGAATGACCTCGCCGCGGCGGCGCGCGGGAACCCTTCAGCACCGCCGGAACACGATATCCGACACGTCGTGGCCGAGTTTCAGGCCGCGGCTCTCAAACTTGGTCTGCGGCCGGTAGTCAGGCCGCGGCGCGTAGCCTTCAGCCGTGTTGGCGAGCCGCGGCTCGCGCCTGAATACGTCGACTATCTGCTCGGCGTAGTCCTGCCAGTCGGTCGCGACGTGAATGTACGCACCGGGCTTCATCCGCTCGCACAGCATCGATATTAGCGGCGGCTGAATCAGCCGGCGCTTGTGGTGGCGCTTCTTCGGCCACGGATCGGGAAAAAAAACATGCACGGCGTCGAACGTGTCAGGCGCAATCATGTTGCGCAGCACCTCGACCGCGTCATGCTGGATGATGCGCACGTTGGTCAAATTGTGTTCGGCGATGGTCTTCAGCAGGCTGCCGACACCGGGCGTGTGCACCTCGATGCCGAGATAATCGCATTCCGGATGCTGTGTGGCGATGGTCGCAGTGGTCTCGCCCATGCCAAAACCGATTTCGAGGATTTTCGGCGCACGGCGGCCGAATACCCGGTCGAGGTCGATTGGTTGCGCGGCGTAGAGGATACCGAACTGCGGCAGCAGCGTGTCGTACGCGCGCCGCTGCGCGTTCGAGACGCGTCCCTGACGCAGCACGAAGCTGCGGATCGGGCGGTGAGTTTCGGTCATGGCCTTTGCAGTTTAGCCACACGATCGCGTGCGTGCTAGGAGCTTGTCGGACTTAAGTCAGACAAGCTCCTAACGCAAAACCGCCCTGAGCAAAAAGGCAACAAAATGCGCGTTCGTTTGCTACGGTTGCCTCGGAAAAGCAAACCTCGCATTAATTCTGTGATATCCAGCCCGAATTTAAGCTGCGGTTTTGCATTAGGAGTTTGTCGGGGCTAAGCCCGACAAACTCCTGGCGTCAATAAGTGAAGGTCACGACGTCGTCATCCATGGCTTGCTGGATGACATAGGCGCCGCCCACGGTTTCCTCGATCTCGGGTATCAGGTCGTTCCCCCACAGCTCGAGCGTGGGTGTGCAGACCTTGAAATGCACGCCGGCTTCGTGTGCGTCCTTGATGAAGTCGTAGACGCTTTTCGGTGAACCCGGTTTCACGAACAGCTTTTCCGCCACGCCTTTTACGGCAAGCTCGCCGGAGCGCGCGGTGAGGATCACTTCCACTTCGTATTCCATCGCCGCCGCCACCGTCGCCTGGAAAAACGGGGCTCCCAGTTCGGCCGCGTCCGTCGGATCGGTATTGACCATTATGATCATCAATTTGTTTGCCACGTGTTCTCCTTTGCGTATTTGGCGCGTATTGATCTACAAGATCCCGCGACGACCCCGAGTCCGGCTGCGCTTAATGCTCATGCCCGGCGAGGTTAGCGGCAACCGTCTCAAGCAGGCTGCCCATGGTCCGGCCCCACTTGAAATGCGCCTGGCCGTCGTCGAAAGTCTGGCGGCAGTTCGCGCAGCTCGTGACCGCCATATCAGCGCCGGTTGCATCGATCTGCCGCATTTTGATCCCGAATGCCTTGTAACGCAGCGGGTCGGCGCGGTGTATCGTCACCACGCCGCCACCGCCGCCGCAACACCAGTTGAGGTCGCCGCTGCTCGGCATCTCGCGCAACTCGACGCCGAGCGCTTTGAGCACCTCGCGTGGAGCCTGCGTCGCGCCGCCGCGGCGGGATACCTGGCAAGGATCATGGAAAGTGAGTGATTTGTCGAGCTTCTTCAGTTTGAGCTTGCCGCTGTTGACGCTCTCGGCCAGAAACTCGGAGATATGCAGCACCTTGAAGGGCAGCGGTTTGCCGTACATGTTGGCGCCCTGCCAGCGCATGGCGCCGTATGCGTGGCCGCATTCCGGCAGGATCACCGTCTGCGCGCCGCACGCGATCGCGGCTTGGATGATCTTCAGCGTCAAATCCTCTTGCCACTGCGCATTGCCGGACAGCATGCCGAAATTGGTCGCCTCGTAGCCGTCGCTGCGCAGCGTCCAGTCCGCGCCCATCGCGTCTAGCACCTTGGCGAGCGCTACGATCGACTCGGGATATTTCATGATCTCGATCGACGATAGCGTGACCATGATGTCGGCTTGAGTCTTGTCGAGCGGGATTTCGATTTCGTAATCGTCTGCGAGCCACTCGACGCGCTCTTTCAGGACCTTCGCTGTCGCGCCGAGCGGGCTGCCTTCACGTTCCGCGCGCTCGGCGACCGCCCATAACTCATGCGGCACGAGCCCGGCCTGGAACATCGCATGGCGCGCGAGCCCGACCAGCGTCGCGATGTCGATTCCCATTGGGCAGATCATGGTGCAGCGTCCGCATAGGGTGCACGAATCATAGAGCAGGTCCTGCCATTCCTCGAGCTCCGCGAGCGTTACCTCGGGTTTGAGATTGAACGCCTTGAAAAAAAGCGCGAACGGCCCGGCTTCGCGCTTGTAAGCCTGTTTGAACGGCTCGAGCTTCCAGATCGGCGTGTACTTGGGGTCGCCCGATGCGACGTAGAAATGGCACGCCTGCGCGCACTGGCCGCAGTGGATGCACGATTCCATATAGGCGGCGATCGGCCGGCTAATACCTTTGATGAAGCTGTGCATCGCCGCGTGCAGGCGCTCGGCGTCCGGTTTATCGCCCTGCTTGTCACAGCGCACCTCGGGCTTCCTGATCGAAAAGCGCGGCGCGTCGAGATCGAGCGGGTGATGCGTGTTGATGTCAGTCATGGGCGGGTCCCTTTGCGTGTCATTGCGGCACCGGTGGTGCCGCGCGACACGAACACCAGGAAGGCGTGCGCGAGCTTGCCGAACGGCAACCAGATCAACAGCAAATCGACCGCGAGCAGGTGGATAGCCACCAACGTTGGATTGCCCGGCGGCGGAAACGGCATGCCGGGGCGGAACGGGTGCTGGATCGCCAGCATGCCGGTGAGGATGGAGGACATCACAACGAACCAGCTGAAATAATCATCGAAGTTCGACAGCAGCTTGAGCACCGGGTCGCTCAGGCGGTACAGCAATGCGACGCTCAGCGACACGGTCGTGAATCCGACCGCAATGTAAAACACCGGCTCCGGCAACGGAGGCCAATGCGCGCCGGTTAAACGCTCGATGAAGTGAATATGCGGCAGGTAGGCGAAGGCGATGATCGCCAGGCCGATGTGATAGACGTAGCCATTGGTGGTGGCCAGCGTGGCGCTGCTGCGGAATTCCGGATGCGGCCACATGCGCGACACGATGCCGCGCAGCCGGCCTGCCCACAGCGCGCTGCTGCGCGGCGCGGAATAATCAGGTTTGTTCGCGAGGCGGAATATTCCGAACAGCCGCCATGCAATACCGGCACACATGATCGCAAGCGCTGCGGCGAGCGCCGGACCGCGTGCAAAATCGAGTAACTCCATGTCTGCTCCCTGTACGAATTCACTCTAAACGCTGAGGGGCGGATCGAGCTTGATTTAGATCAAGGCCAATGTCGCACTGCGAGCGGCGGCGAATTAAGAAAGGTCATCCAATTCAACTATAAGAGCATTCCCGGTCGAAGCGCCTGTGTTTGCGGTGGAGCCGATTTCACCGCATCAAAAAAATTTTCGCATATCTAGATTATTGATTTATAATTTTCTAATGAACGTTGAAGTCGCCACGCTCGACCGGTTGATCAGCGAGCGGTTGGACGCGCTGCTGCCGCAGAAGCTGGCCGAGATCGAGGCGGCCCGCACGCCGTCGATGACCATCATCGCGACCAAGGGCACGCTCGACTGGGCCTATCCACCGTTCATTCTCGCCTCGACCGCGGCGGCGCTCGGCTGGAATGTATCGATATTCTTCACCTTCTACGGCCTCAATCTGCTGAAGAAGAAAATCGACGCGCAAGTGAGCCCGCTCGGCAACCCCGCGATGCCGATGAAAATGCCGTTCGGCCCGAAATGGTTCCGCAGCATTCAGTGGAACATCCCGAACCTGATCCAGGCCGCGGTGCCGGGATTCGAATCGATGGCAACCAGCTTCATGAAGCAGACCATCAAGAACGCCGGCGTCGCCGACATCGAGGAACTGCGCAGCCTCTCGCTCGAGGCTGGCGTCAACATGATCGCGTGCCAGATGACGGTCGACCTGTTCGGTTACGACCGCAGCGAATTCATACCCGAAGTCAAGGATTACGTCGGTGCGGCAACGTTTCTGCCGATGGCGAAGGACGCCGACGTCAGCCTGTATATTTGATCGCAACGCAACGTCAGGAAAAGGGGAGAGACCATGAAGCTGAAGAACTGCATCAAGGTCGCAGTTGTTGTCGCGTGCTGCGCTCCGGCATTTGCGCTTGCCACCAATGGCTATTTCTCGGATGGTTATGGCATTAAGGCTAAAGGGATGGCCGGCGTCGGCATCGCGCTGCCGCAGGACGGGATCGCTGCCGCGACCAACCCCGCCGGCATGGCGTTTGTCGGCGACCGTGCCGATATCGGTATCGATTGGTTCAAGCCGATGCGTGGCGCCGACATCAGCGGCACCGGTGGTGCTTGCTGTAACGGCGCATTCCAGGGCAACGACAGCAACAACTTCCTGATTCCCGAGTTCGGTTACAACCGCATGCTGAGCCCGCAGCTTGCGCTCGGCGTTTCGGTCTACGGCAACGGCGGCATGAACACCGATTACAGCCAGCCGAATGTCCTGTTCAACGGCGGCACCGCCAATCACTCGGGCGTCGATTTGTCGCAGCTGTTCATCGCGCCGACGATCGCATACAAGGTAACCCCGCAGCATTCGCTCGGCGTATCACTGAATTTTGCCTACCAGTCTTTCGCTGCCAAGGGCCTGCAAGGCTTCGCCAACTTCTCCAGCAATAAGGCAGCGTTGACCGACGTCGGGCATGATTCCTCGACCGGTTGGGGTGCGCGGTTTGGCTGGACGGGCCAGGTCAGCGACACCGTCACGCTCGGCGCCACCTACCAGACCATAACCAGGATGGGCAAGTTCAGCAAGTATGCGGGACTGTTCGCTGACCAGGGGTCCTTCGACATCCCCGCCAATTACGGCGTCGGTATTGCCGTAAAGGCAGCGCCCGCATTTACGATCGCGGCCGACGTGCAGAAGATCGATTACAGCAAGATCTCGAGCGTAGGCAACCCCTCGCTCGCCTTGCTGCTCGCGGGAAAGGCGCTCGGCTCGAGCGGCGGCCCTGGTTTTGGCTGGCAGGACATGACGGTGTATAAACTCGGGATTGCATATGATTACAGCCCGGCCCTCACGCTGCGTGCGGGCGTCAGCCATGGCCGCCAGCCGATCGCGGCGGCCGATGCTTTCATCAACATTCTCGCGCCCGGCGTGATCGAAGATCACGTGACGTTTGGCGTTACCTGGGCGGCGAGCAAGACCGGCGAACTGACGGTCGGCTACATGCACGCCTTCAACAATAACGTGAATGCGCCCGGCGCGATTCCCGCCGGAGCGCCATTCCCCGGCGGCAATGTGAATCTGCGCATGTATCAGAACTCATTCGGTATCGCTTACGGCTGGAAGCTGTAGCCCGCAGCATCTCCAAACAGCAAAAAGGGCTGGCACAATGCCAGCCCTTTTCGTTTACTGTGGATACTCGCGATTCTGCCAGCGGCAAGGCAATCTGCGTCAATGCCGCGGTCGATGCGTCGGGGCAGCGCGGATATCTATGCGATGAGCCCGCCGGTCGGCGAGCTCGGGCTCGCGCTGTAGGGTTTCTTCGGCATGCGCCCGGCGAGGAATGCATCGCGGCCGGCCTCGACAGCCTTCTTCATCGCCGCGGCCATCAGCACCGGATTCTGCGCCGCGGCAATCGCGGTGTTCATCAGCACGCCGTCGCAGCCGAGTTCCATCGCGATTGCGGCGTCGGAGGCGGTGCCGACACCGGCGTCGACCAGCACCGGCACCTTGGCGTTGTCGATGATGATCCGCAGGTTCCACGGGTTGAGGATGCCCATGCCGGAGCCGATTAGGGAGGCGAGCGGCATCACCGCGGCGCAGCCGATTTCCTCAAGCTGCCTGGCCGCGATCGGATCGTCGCTGCAATAGACCATGACTTTGAAGTTGTCCTTAACCAGCGTTTCCGCCGCCTTCAGCGTCTCCGCCATGTTCGGGAACAGCGTTTTCTGGTCGCCGAGCACCTCGAGCTTGACCAGGTCGTGTCCATCGAGCAATTCGCGCGCAAGCCTGAGCGTGCGCACCGCATCATCGGCGTTATAGCAGCCTGCGGTATTGGGCAGGATCGTGAATTGCGCCGGCGGCAGCACCTCGAGCAGGCTCGGCTGGTTCGGATCCTGGCCGATATTGGTGCGGCGGATTGCCACCGTGACGATCTGCGCGCCGCTGGCTTCGACCGCGGCGCGCGTTTCGGCGAAATCCTTGTATTTGCCGGTGCCGACCAGCAGCCG
>PLYS01000510.1:0-3813 GCA_003153455.1 Betaproteobacteria bacterium
TCCTTGGTCCATTCACGACGCGCAAATTTCTTCGCTTTCTTAGCCACTCAATGCTCCTGATTTTTGTGAAGCGTCCTTCTAACAGGATTCTCGCAAGGAGCAAGCTATCCACGGCACAAACTTTGCGGAGGCGCTCGCAGACGTTAACGGCGATCTTGCCACGGTCTTTCGCGACAGACAGCACTCGTGCCAGCACAGTCCAAGCGTACACGAATTTACTTGTAACACGTCATGCAAGCTCAGAGGCGCAAGCTAAGTCGAGGTTAGCGCAGCCGCGCAATCGCCGTAACGATGCCGCAGCCGATTAGCACGCCATCGGGGCACTGGTCGTAAAACCTAAAATTGAATACCGATTGATGCGAGCGCCTGCCGAAGCGCAACAATTGTCGCGCGCGTGAAAAGTCCGTCATTGAACAGTTCATCCGCGATGTAAAGAACGATGAACGCAACCGCCGCGCTTCCGATGAATTTCATGGGATGCAACGTGTTGTATGAGTGTAAGGCGCTCGGTTACATCAGTAATCCCGGCGCTTTCGCGCTGATTTACGTGGAGAGCTTCGAGGCACGAGATTTCGAATATCGCGGGCGACTTATGCTGCAATCGTCGGGTCAGGCTGCCGGTGCGCAATTGCGTCGGTTTTGAAGTAAATTCCGCATGGGTTGGTATTTAATGATTGCTATCTTCCGTTGCGAGGCTGCCGAGAAAATGCAGTTGAGATGATATCCGAAGGATAGTCCATGCCGTCTGCCGACCTGCCGGGGCCAATTCCGACGACAACGCCACCCCGACCGTTTACCTACTCCAGCGCGCGACGTTCAGCACCGACCATGACGGCACGGTCCATGCTTGGCCATCTGAGTTGGGCCGCCATGACCGGCGCCCTGGCGATGGCCCCCATCCAACCCGCATCGGCGCAGGTGACCGCCCGTTACGAACATAACGGGTCGCAAATGATCTCTACCGCGCAGGGGGATCGCATCGTCATCATCTACGATGTCCCGCGCGCTGGCTTGGCGCCGTTTGGCATCGCCTACGGCACGACGTTGTTCGAAGGCCACGTGACCCCACGCGGGCTCGTTCGTGGTTTGGCCTACATTTTTTCGCGTGAGTGCCCACCGGCCCCGTATCAGGTCGAGGGAATCATGGCGAAAACCCTGGTGTTGGAAGGCGCGGCGCCGCAGCGCGGAGCTAACTGCGCGATCACAAACTTGCGCGCCGACAAAGCCGCCGCGCGACTGGTCTTCCGCCCGGTAGCCGCAGTGGCCGAGTCCGCACCGATTGCGATCGCCGCGCAAAGCGCCACACGCGGCGCGGCTGCGGCCGACGCCCCCATCATCCTGGATTATACGCCAGGTGTCGGCGACGACACTTCGACGCCCACGGAACAGGCGCCCAACGAGGCGCTGCCGCGGCATAGGTATCTGAAGCGCATTCCCGGCGATCACCGTGAATTGCGCGTGGACTGGCGCGTGCGCGCGCCCGAGGGCGATGACTATCCCGCGCGACCCAATCTGTTCGGCTCCACGACCTATCCATCAGGGACCGTAGTGATGGCGCCCGGCGTAGCGAAGGCCGATCTGGTGATCCGCACGGTCCGTACCAACACGCCGGACTGGAATCGGGCCTTCGAAGTGGTCCTGACCGATGCCAGGACCGGGCAACCCGTCCTGACGACCAATCGTACCCCGTTGGCAATGAGCTTTGGGGTGTCCGGCGATCTCAAGTGCAAGGTCGGCCGCGCCGACCGCTGCGACCCGTCGCGGACAATCCCGGTGGACGAGCCAGGGGAGGGCGAAGCCAAGCTCCCGATGCAGACGCTGCTCGCCGCATTTTGTGCAGTTGATGATATTCGC
The DNA here is from genome assembly GCA_003153455.1 of Betaproteobacteria bacterium. Taxonomy (GTDB): domain Bacteria; phylum Pseudomonadota; class Gammaproteobacteria; order Burkholderiales; family SG8-41; genus PALSA-1004. The sequence goes on from PLYS01000510.1 coordinate 1,855, forward strand.
GGATCCGAATGTCTGCGCATGAAGAACTATCGTCCGGGCCAGACCTGCAGCGTCCAACTGACCGGTAAGTCCTACGCAGGAAAACTGCTGGCGTCATCGGCCGGAATCGTGGTCGCCGACTATATTAGCGAGTGCGAATCGCATGCGACGGAATTCGGTGGCTCCGTGGTGCTCGAGCAAACCGGCAAGGGGCTTTCCTTCAGAGGATTTGTGCCCGCATATCGCAGCCACGATTGCGCCGTGGTCCCTGCCACGGGCGGGGACCACGACAGTCTCATCTGCATCATGACACATACCGGCTATGGACAGACCGAGACGAGCGTGAGCGAATTCGTTCTCGCGCGGACATTGCAAAAGGCGATCGGCATCTCCCATGTCGACATCACTCACACCTCAAATGTGGAGGCGGGCGAGAACGCCCTTACCCGCGTGTCATGCAACGGCGATCAGGGATTTGAGAAACTCGGCCTGAGACAACTCCAAGCGGGCCCTGCTGCCGGGACCGTGACGGTCGAGCTGACCTACGCCGACGGAGCCAGCGTTAAGGCCGCTTGCGTGTCGGCGGTCTCCGGGCCGGACCATGCGATCTCACTTCTCTATGGCGGGGACGGCTTCCTTTCGGAGGCCGCGCAAAAGCGGCGCCGGGTCGAACTGAATTTGGCCGATGGCCACATGGTTGGCATCGACGATATCAAGATGCCGCGTCAGGCCGGGGCCATGACGCCGACCGAGCGAGGAACCCGATGATAGCCTGGAAATACACACGGTTCGTTCTGCTGTTGATCGGTTTCGCGCTGGCGTGGCCCGCCGTTCCGGCTCAGGCTAGGCCGAGCATGGCGCTACGGGTCGGCAATCTGCTCAATTATGCGGAGAAGCCCTTGGCCGGCGTCGACGATCGCAACTTCAACCGCTATTGGGGCGATCGCGTCAATTTCGTCGACTGGAATGCCGCAAAGCCCACGCGCCTGCTCTCCGCCACCCTGACGCTGCCGAACGGCCTGACGCTGACGGCGACCATGCTGTCGGACCGCGACGACTGCGATGTCGATGCATGCCCGCTGCGGCTGTTTGATGGCAATGATCAGGTCGGCGAGATCACCGTTTGCGAAGACACCACGCGCCACGCGCTCGTGGCGGAGCGGCTGGAATTGGTAGCCTGCGGCCGGCGGCACAATCTCGCCGAGCTGATCGACAAGGCAAAAGCCCTCAACCGAAATGACCAAACAGCGCTGCTGCACAACGGCTCGGTCGTCAACCTTGTTCGCCTCGGCAAAGGCAACGTGGAGATTCGCTACCTGGAGCCGCGGCGTGGTCTTCCGGCGTCGATGAAGGGACGCGTCCTTTTCAAGGGTGCCGAAGACAAGCAGCATCGCTTTACCGGGCTGGCCTACACCTTCAAGGGGAGTTGCGCGCCAGCGGGTTACAACGTGAGCGGTGCGATCGACGCGAACGGGGAAATCATCCTGTCGGGCCAGGCACCGAGCTGGGATCCGAAATCCTGCGGTGTGCTGGGCTTCACGACGCAATCTCCGCACGCCAGGCTCGTTTTCGCGAACCTCCCTCCAGTGGATTAACGCAGGGCGCGCCCTACTACCTCCATCGCGGTCTATTTTCGCGGCGAAGGTTCGACCCCAAGTGCTCTCCCTCCGCCAAGCCTGCCCAAGCCGTACGTTCCCTGGGTGAACGCGCGGGATATTTACCGCCGCCACCCGGAGGCATGCCGCCCCCGCCGAAGTTTGGCGGGCCGCCCGTCACCAATATCCGCAACACCACCTCGCCGCACTGGCGCAGCTGGTTGGCTGCGGGATTGCCCGAGCAGATTGAGCGGTCGATAACTAAGTGCGGCTGATTCACGACACCTTTGCAATATCGGCTAGGCGCTCTTGAGCGCCGTGGCCCCTTTTGCTGAATTCTCAACATCATCTTTACGTTTCTAGAATAGCGTTTCTCACCGAACAC
>PLYS01000510.1:3821-4022 GCA_003153455.1 Betaproteobacteria bacterium
AGCGGTCATTCGATCAGGCAGCGAACAATGAACATCGCCTAGTAGCCCCTGCAACTCTGTCTCATCACGAGCTTGAATTTCGGGTCGCGGCTCTCGATGCCACCGCGATCTTCAGCCTTACAGACCTCAAAGGGTGCATTATCGAGGTCAACGACAAGTTCTGCGACATTAGTGGTTATTCGCGCGCAGACTTGATCGGAC